>JAZNBB010000079.1:0-65582 GCA_045586845.1 Eubacteriales bacterium | reverse complement strand
TCAATACCATTAAAATTGATACCAACGCCAAAAACGTGGCTATGATTGCCAATGAGATAAAGCTGTTGTAATACCGTCAAATTCCAATTTATCGAACAAAATAACCGAACCCCGACAGATGTCGGGGTTATTTATTTGTTTGTTTACAGCGGAGCAATTATTAAACAACCGTACATAATTCTCCGTTAATTTTGCACGCCCTTCCCATTGCTCTTTTTCATTTATTTCCGCGGAAATTATCTCTCCACTTCCTGCATGATGAATGCTTCGAGAATGTCATCGGTACGGATGTCGTTAAACTTCTTCAGACCAATACCGCATTCGTAACCTGCCGCAACCTCGCGGACGTCGTCCTTGAAGCGACGCAGCGATGCGATCTCGTCCTCGAAGATCACGATGCCGTCACGAACCACACGGATCTGCGACTGACGGGTGATCTTACCGTCCTGCACGTAAGAGCCGGCAATAAAGCCAACGTTGGGCACGTGAATAGTCTGTCTGACCTGTGCGTGACCCAACAGCACCTCGACAAACTGAGGCGCAAGCATACCCTTCATGGCAGCCGAGATCTCCTCGATACAGTCGTAAATGATACGATAGGTGCGGATATCCACGCTCTGTCTCTCTGCGCTGTCCAATGCGGACTTGTCGGGACGGACGTTAAAGCCAACGATAATAGCGTTGGACGCTGCTGCCAGCATAACGTCACCCTCCGTGATACCGCCGACTGCGGCGTGAATGATGTTGACCTTGACTTCTTCATTGGTCAGCTTCTGCAACGACTGCTTTACTGCCTCTGCCGAACCGTCCACATCTGCCTTGATGATGATATTAAGATCCTTAACGCCTTCGGAGATCTGTGCAAACAGATCATTGAGGTTTGCCCTGGAGTTTGCCTTGAAGACCTCCTCCTTCGCCTCTGCCTTTCTCTGCTCTGCCAGCTCTCTTGCCATCTTTTCATCCTCAACAGCGGCGAATTGGTCACCCGCCTGGGGAACTTCCGCAAGACCCGTGATCTCAACAGGCACCGAAGGTCCTGCAACCTTAATGGTTCTGCCGGTGTAGTCGGTCATTGCTCTGACTCTGCCCACTGCCGTGCCCGCAATGACTACGTCACCTGCGTGCAGCGTACCGTTCTGTACCAGCACGGTAGCCACCGGTCCGCGACCCTTGTCCAGTCTGGACTCGATAATGATACCCTTTGCGCGACGGTCGGGATTTGCCTTGAGCTCCTTGACCTCTGCTACCAGAAGTACGCTTTCAAGCAGATCGTCGATACCCATCTTGGTCAGTGCGGATACGGGAACGCAAATGATGTCGCCTCCCCACTCCTCGGGAACCAGATCGTACTTGGTAAGTTCCTGCTTGACCGCATCGGGATTTGCCGTAGGCTTATCCATTTTATTGATCGCAACAATGATGTCAATGCCCGCTGCCTTTGCGTGGTTGATCGCCTCAACCGTCTGGGGCATAATGCCGTCATTGGCAGCCACCACCAGAATGGCAATATCGGTTGCCTGTGCACCGCGCGCTCTCATGGCAGTAAACGCCTCGTGACCGGGGGTGTCCAAGAAGGTTATATCCTGATCATTGATCTTGACTCTGTATGCACCGATGTGCTGGGTAATACCGCCCGCTTCGCCTGCAGTAACGTTTGCATGGCGAATTGCATCCAGGAGTGAGGTTTTACCGTGGTCAACGTGACCCATGACGCAAACGACGGGTGCTCTGCCCTGCAGCTTATCTTCGGTATCCTCGGTCTGATCAAACAGCTTTTCTTCAATGGTCACGACCACCTCACGGGTATACTCTGCGCCCATTTCCTCGCAAACCATTGCCGCGGTATCAAAGTCGATCAGCTGATTGACGGTTGCCATGACTCCAAGTCCCACAAGCTTCTTGATCACCTCGCCTGCAGTTGCCTTGAGTCTGCTTGCAAGCTCACCTACCGAGATCTCCTCGGGGATCTCTACGCGCACGACCTGCTTGACCACAGGCTGCTGCTTCTTGCCGCCTTTCTGGTTCTTGCCCATCTGCTTACCGACCTGCTGCTTTTTACCGCGCTGATTACCCTCGCGCAGATCTCTGTCGGTCTCGGTAACAAAGGTGTCCAGCTTTTCGTCGTATTTGGAAAGGTCGACCTCGGTGGTTCTGGTATCAACGACACGTACAGCGCCCTTCTTCTTGGGCTGACCGTCGCCGCCCTTGGGGGTCTGACCGCGTACGATTGCCTGCACCTGGAATTTCTCTCTGGGCGCGGAAGGCACGTAATCGTCCTTGTCCATGCCGCTTCTCTGGTTATAGCTATTGTTCGGTCTTTGGTTGTTCGGACGAGCGTTACCCGGGCGGGCGTTGTCTCTGCCGCGATCACCAAAGCCGCGATCCTGGCTCTGTGCAGGCGCGGAACGCTGTGCGTCGCGGTTAAAGCGATCATTCTGTCCCTGTGCAGGACGCTGTGCGTCGCGGTTAAAGCGATCGTTCTGTCCCTGTTGCGCCGCAGGTCCCTGTCTGCGATCCTGGCCGGGTACAGCAGGTCTTTGCGCATCTCTGTTAAAGCGATCCTGACCTTGCGCGGGCGCATTTCTGCGATCCTGTCCTTGCGCGGGTGTATTTCTGCGATCCTGCCCCTGTGCGGGACGCTTGTCGCTTGTCTGCGCGCGCTTATCTGCAGCCGCTCTTGCAGCTGCCTCGATGGCTGCCGCTCTCTCAATGGCTGCCGCACGGGCTGCCGCTTTTTCCGCTGCTGCCTTTTCTGCCGCTGCTTTCTCTGCCGCTGCTTTCTTGGCTGCTGCGACAGCTGCCTCCTCAGTTTTTTCCTTCTTGGGAAGACGGGAAGGAATGTAGGTTACCCCATCTAAGTAATCATCAATATTATCCACCTGACGGGATTTGGTAAGCGCATCAAAAAGAAGGTCAAATTCATAGGGCTCAAGCGTTTTCTGCGTTTTGACATCCATGCCCTTTTCGGCACACAGATCTACCACTTCCTTGCTCTTGAGTCCAAGATCCTTGGCGAGTTGCATAACTTTGAATTGCGGGTTTGTTGCCATAAATCCTCCTTACAATCACCCATTTGGTAGTATCGCGCATTGCGCAATACCTCGGCGCGCCCTACTCTTGCGCCGGCAGATGCTCCTTTACCGCCTGCATAAGCTTTGCATCGGTAATCGCCACCGCGCCAATGGGTGCGTCCTTGCCCACGGCTGTCGCCAGCTCATCTGCCGTATAAGGCAGATAAATCAGTGTCGTGCCGTAGTATTTGCATTTATCGTTGAGTTTCTTTTTGGTATTGTCCGATGCATCGGATGCTGCCAGAACTGCTTGTATCTGTGAGCTTTTGCGCAGCTCGGTGCAGATCAGCGGCACACCGCAGATCAGCTTGCCGGCTCTGCGGCAAAGCCCTATGACACCTAACAGACGGTCCGGGGCGCTCACGCCTTTTCCCCCTTTGCAAGCGATTGTGCGATGCTCTCATACACCTCTTCGGGAATGGAACATTCCAGCACTTTTTCCGCACGCTTGCTTTTCCGTACACGTTGCAGGCAGCTTTCGGCGGGACAAAGGTACGCGCCTCTGCCGTTTTTCTTGCCGGTCATATCGGCAACCACCTCATCCTCGGGGGTGCGCACCAAGCGGATCAGCTCGCGCTTGGGTTTGTGCTCATTGCAGCCCAGGCATTGACGCATGGGAATCTTTTTCACCTTTTCCATAGACGTGCCGTTTCGGCTTATTCAGCCTTGATATCGATCTTCATACCGGTCAGTCTTGCAGCCAGACGCACGTTCTGACCCTCCTTGCCGATGGCAAGAGACAGCTGATCGGGATCGACAAGGACACGGCAAGCACGCTCACCGGTCATGACTACATCCAGCACGTGTGCGGGAGAGAGGGCTGCCGCCACGAATTCCTCGGGCTGCTCGCTGTACTTGATCACGTCCACCTTCTCGCCGCGCAGCTCATCAACGATGCTGTCGATACGCATACTGCGGTTACCGATGCAGGCACCCACGGGATCAACGTCGGGATCTCTGGAGAATACGGCGATCTTGGTTCTGCTGCCCGCCTCACGGCAAACACCCTTGACCATGACCACGCCGTCCGCGATCTCGGGCACCTCAAGCTCAAACATTCTGCGAACCAGACCCGCATGCGAACGGGAAAGCGTCACGATGGGTCCCTTGGACTCCTTGTTAACTTCCTGTACGAACACCTTGATCTTGTCGCCGGGATAGAAGCTCTCGCCGGGAATCTGCTCCTCATAGCGAAGCACGGCTCTGCCGTCGTCTGTTGCCAGCAGCACGTTACCGGTCTCGTAATCGACCTTGTCAACGGTTGCGGTGATGATCTCTTCTCTCTTGTTTTCATAAGCCTCCTGCATGGCTCTGCGCTCACCCTCACGGATTCCCTGAATGATGACCGACTTTGCAGCCGCCGCGCTGAGTCTGCGGAAGTTCTTGGGCTTGACCTCGGTTTCCATGATCTTGCCCACGGTGTATCTCTTGCTGATCGCCTTAGCGTCCGCCAGAGAGATCTGGGTCAGGGGATCCTCGACCTCCTCGACCACCTCGTGCTGCTGATACACGCGCACGTCCTTCTTGACCTCGTCAATATGAATTCTGACGTTGGTGCCGTTGCCGTATTCCTTCTTGAACGCGGACAAAAGCGCCGCCTCAATTTTTTCGATCATGTACGCCTTGGGGATTCCCTTTTCCTTCTCAAGAAGCTCAAGGGCAGCGAAAAATTCGTTGTTCATTTTTATATCCTTTCTGTTAGTTTGCTCCGAAATCAAAGACTGTCTGCAGCTTTGCGACCTTGTCGGCATCAAACTCCAATAATGTTTCGTTTTGCTCGATCTGCACGTTGCCCTCGTCGGTCATGCCGACCAGAGTTCCGCGATGCACCTTTGCGCCGTGCTGTACGGCGTAGAGTCTGATCTCCACCGTATCGCCCAGACACATCATCACATGGTCGCGGTTCTTGAGCTCACGCTCAATGCCGGGAGAGGAGACCTCCAGAATATATGCCTGCGAGATCGGATCTGCCTCGTCCAGCACCGGGTCAATGGCACGGTGGAAACGCTCGCAGTCCTCAATGGTAATTCCCTCGGGGTGGTCGATGGTGATGCGCAGGTAATGGTCCGCACCTTCCTTGACAAACTCCACATCCCACAGGACGTATTCCAGCTCGTCGGCAGTCGGGAGCACGATGTCCCAGACCTTTTGCGCAATACTGCCCTGACGCTTTGCGCCTTGCGTTGTGCTCATGCATTTCTTCCTTTCCCAAACAAAATTTTTGGAGTGGATTTGCTCAACCCACTCCAACATAATATCTTACCATATGCATTATATCACAAGTTTTCACGATTTGCAATACCTTATGCAAATATTTTTTGAATTTTTTGCGAAAATTTTTCTGTAATTGAGCAAATTTAAATCAAGGAGGGAGGAACGAGCCCCCTCGATACGGTAAAAATCGGAGATCATCCGGTGATTATTTGAAAATTTTTCCTGTTTTTTCCGAATTTGTTTGGATTATTGTTTACAAAATGAAAATTATATGTTATACTGATATAATGGTATGATGGTGCTCCTGTGCGAGCACGGAAAGGAGATGCAATGGATATCTCAAACAACCAAGACAAACAAGTGCAGCCAAAGCGTATTTCTATCCCCGTGCGGATCTTTTGCTGCTTCATTTTTCTCGCTTGCTCGGTCGCGCTGCCCGCGCTGACCTTCTATATCGGAATCGAGGGGATCAACCCCGCAGTTCCCGCCGCTATCGCCGCGGCATCCGTAATTCTCTCCGCTGTTTTTGCACTCACTCTTTGCCGAAAGCCGATCTTTCTGGGGTGCGCTTTGGCAGGCGTGCTGCTGCCGGCGTTGATCAGCCCTTGGTTTTCAGCCCTGTTTGCCGCATTACTCGCCGCAACCGTTGCGGGAGCTGCACTGATCGCGTCCGCTGCCCGCATCGTGACGTATCTGCCATTTGGCTTGGCGGCGCTTGCGTCCTTTGGGATCGCTTTTGCGCTGACGCGCGACGCAGTTCTCTCTCTGAACGCACTTCTCCCTGCTTTTGCGGCGTTCGCACTTGGCTTTTGCCTTAAGAAAAAGTACTCGGTCATTCTCTCTGTCGGTGTCGCCGCAGGAACGTTTCTGACCGCATATGCTTTACTGATCGGCGCAGACGCGTTGGTTGCGGGTACGCCCTTCAGCATACAGGGCGTGACCGATTATATCAACACCTACCGAGTTGCCGTTTCCGGCATCTTTGCCGAGATGCTGCAGCTGATGGCAGACACTCCTGAGTTTGCCGCGCAGCTTGCCCCCATACTCGGCGGCGAGATAACCCCCGAAATCATTACAGAATTTGCAGACTCGATTGCCGCCACCATACTCGGTATACTGCCCGGCACTGCCATCATGCTTGCGTGGATCTTTTCGTTTATCGCAAACCGCGGCTTGACTGCACTTTTGATGCGCGGCGTGGATAAAAAGGACTACCCCGCATTTCTGACAGCCTACGCGCCTTCGGTACCCACTGCGATCTTTTTGATCCTTTGCTATATCGTCCTTATGGTCGCATCATTTGTTCCGCAGGGAGAGATCGTAGTATTCATTGCGCTCAACCTGTTGCTGGCACTTTCCCCCATGATGACGGTGTGCGGTGTGCTCAGCATCATTTCTAACCTCAAACATTCACCCGTCAAGTGGCCGATGCTGCTGACTTACGCCTTGGCTGTCATATTCCTGGGCGTAGCCGTTGTTCCCATGATCGCATTTTTGGGCTCGTTTGCCGTGATCACCGGCGCCATCACCCGTGCGCTGGAAAAGAAATTCAAGGATTTCAAAGGAGGGCAGTGACATGAAACACCGTTCGGATCATCATAAAAACGGTCATTACACCGGGAAAAAGGACGTCCTTTACATGGATCTGCGCATTCCCTTTGCGGTTTGTGCCGCCGTTGGAATGGTGTTGCTTTGTGCCTGTACCGTGATCGGATATCTGGAAATCTCCTCCCTGCCGCTCGGCTGGTTCGGACTGGGCGCGGTATCTATCTTTGCCGTGACCGTCACGATCGTATTCTTGGTCTACCTGCTCCGTTATCTGCGTCTGCGCGAGGCTGTAACCGCTGCCGACCGCATCAACACGGACATTTACGATATGTTCCGCTACGTCATCGACGTTCCTTATGCAGTCATTGGTCGAGACGGCGTAGTCAAGATCATCAACAGTGCCCTGCAGGACGTGCTGGGATACCACTCCCCCGTCTGCAACATCCGCCTGTCCGAATTCTGTCCCGTTCCCATTGACATCATCGCCGTTTCGGCACACGGAGCCAAAACCTCGGCGCATGCATCGGATCTGTTGCCGGACGGCCCCGTGACCCGCCTTGGCAACGGCAAAAGATACGAGCTGCAAAGCTACCCCATGAGAATTGACGGTGAGGAATACTTCTTTACCGTGTTCCGTGACGTCAGCGGCCTTTTGGAACTCAAAGAAAAGGCAGACCGCGAAAATCCCGTTGTGGCATATATTGCGCTGGACAACTTGCAGGAGCTGACCCAGTTCGTGCGTGCCAGCTACCGCGAGACCGCGTCGCGCATAGAACAGATCCTGCAGGATTGGGTCAAGGGACTTGACGGCATGATCCGCGAATACGACAGAGACAAATATCTGGCGGTCTTCTCCGAGGAAATGCTGGAGAGGTGCATTGCCGATCGCTTTGGTATCCTTGGCAAGGTCATGGACGTCAAGATAGGCGACAACACATTCCCCGTATCGGTTTCCATGGGCATTGCCAGTATCGGCGGCTCGATGGGCGACAAGGAGCGCGCGGCTTACGCAGCACTTGAGGTCGCACTTTCCCGTGGAGGCAACCAGGTAGCACTCCGCCGCGATGTGGGCGGCAATCTTGAATACTTCGGCGGCACACACAAGATCTTGGAGAGCAACTCCTCGATCAACTCGCGTGTCAGTGCGAGCGTGCTTGCCACCAAGATCCGTGAGTGCGGCAACGTGCTGATCATGGGTCACTCCAATCCTGACTTTGACTCGGTGGGTGCCTGCGTGGGCGCGGCGCGCTTTACGCTCAGCGTACTGCAAGCCAAGGCAAAGGAAGAGGGGCGTTTGCCCACCTCGATCCCGCCCGTACACGTAGTCATCAACCGCAGCTGCGATACTTTCCGCACCTGCTATGCCCACCTTGCAGGACTTACGGAATACACCGAAATGTTTATCGACCGCGAGGCAGGCATGAACGCCGTGACCTCGGATACGCTTCTGATTATTGTGGACGCAAACAACCGCTTTATCTTTGAAGCACCCGATCTCCCCGGCAGCGTACAGCATATTGCACTCATCGACCACCACAGACTGGTCAAGGAACCCGATTTTTCACCCTTCCTCAACTATATCGAGCCTACCAAATCTTCTGCCAGCGAGATCATTGCAGAGATGATGCAGCAAAGTGAATACGCCGACTGCTTGCAAAAGGAGGAGGCAAACCTGCTGCTTTCCGGTATTATGTTGGATACCAACAACTTTACCAGAAACGCAGGCGCACAGACCTTTGAGATCACCCACTACCTCTATTCCAGAGGCGCGCACACCAGCGTGACGCGCGAGTTCTTCAACCAAGACCTGGAGGATATGCGCATTGCAAGTGCCTTCGATTCGACCGCACGCATCTACCGTGACGTGATCGCCATCACATGGCTGAACACCGACCGCGATCCTTCCCCCGAGGATCGCGTGGCAGCCGCAAAGGCAGCAGACAACCTGCTCTCGCTCAAGGGTATTGAGGCGTCCTTTGCCATGGTGCTCATGAATGATACCGTGGCTATTTCGGGCCGCTCCAAAGGTGACATCAACGTGCAGCTTATCTTGGAAAAGCTGCAGGGCGGCGGTCACTTTGACGTAGCGGGTGCACAGGTCAAGAACGCCACACTGCAAAGTGCTTATGAGCTGCTCAAAGCCGCCATCAACGAATATTTTGAATACGATTACAAAACCGAAGACGATAAATAATCGGATTTTTCCACAGCAAAGGAGTATATAACATGAAAGTTCTTCTTTTACAGGACGTCAAGGGTCAAGGTAAAAAGGACCAGATCGTAGACGTTTCCGACGGTTACGCACGCAATTTTCTCTTCCCCAAAAAGCTTGCCGTGGTTGCCGATAACAAGGCGATCAACGAGGTCAAGAACAGGGAAGCCTCCAAACAATACAAGATCGAAACAGAAAAGGCTGCCGCACGCGCTACTGCAGCCAAGCTCTCCGAGGTGGTAGTCAGGATCTCTGTCAATGCCGGCGCGGACGGCAGACTCTACGGCTCGATCACATCCAAGGACATTGCCGAGGCACTGGCAAAGCAGCACGGCGTGATTGTGGATAAGCGCAAGATCGTCATGCCCGATCCCATCAAGGCTTACGGCACTTATAATTTCGACGTGCGCCTGTACCCCGAGATCGTAGGCAGCGTCAAGGTCACGGTCGGCGCGTAAACGTACGCGGCAGAATTTTTCAAGGAGGTCTTTATGAGCGAGGAACTTGTACGCAAGCTACCCTTCTCCCTGATTGCCGAGCAATCCCTGCTCGGCTCTGTCCTGATCGACCCCAAGGCACTGGACGAAATCGCCGATATGATGACGTCCGACGATTTCTACTTGGAGGAGCACCGCCAGATCTATCTGGCGTTTCAGGAGCTTTTCTCGCAGAACAGCGAGATCGACTTAGTCACCTTGATCGATACTTTGGTGCGTAAAGGCATTTACGATAAATCCGGCGGTCAGGAATACATCCGTACTTTGGCAGAGGTGGTGCCCAATGCACTCAACGTCAAGGACTACGCCCGCATCGTCAAGGAAAAGAGCACTCTGCGCCGCTTGATCGAGGTGGCAAACGACATTTCTGAGGCTGCGTATTCCGAGCAGGACTCGGTGGCGGGCATTCTCGAGAGCGCGCAAAACAGCATTTACGCGATTGCTCAAGGGCGTGACACCAAAAATTTCAAGCATATCCGTGAGGTCATCGGCGACGTTTACGCCCACCTGCACGAGCTCAAGGACAACAAAAACGCCGCACAGGGCACGGCGACGGGCTTCTCGGGACTTGACCGCGTACTGGCGGGCATGGGTAAATCCGACCTGATCCTGGTCGGCGCGCGTCCCGGTATGGGTAAGACATCCTTCTGTCTGAACATTGCCACCAACGTAGCGTCGCAGACGGGCAAAAAGGTTGCCATCTTCTCCTTGGAAATGTCGGCTGACCAGCTTGTCAACCGCGTGATCTCCAGTGAGGCGCTGGTGGACAGCTACACGCTGCGTACGGGCGAACTCTCCACCGACGACTGGCGCAAGATCGCCGAGGCGACCTCTCACCTTGCCAAATGCGACGTACTGATCGACGACACATCGGGTCTGTCTGTCACCGCCATGAAGGCAAAGCTGCGCCGCGTGGATAATCTTGGCTTGGTGGTTATCGACTACCTGCAGCTCATGCAATCCGACCGCAAGATCGAAAACCGTACCCAAGAGGTCGCGGACATTTCCCGTGCGCTCAAAATCATGGCAAAGGAACTGATGGTTCCGGTCATTTGCTGTGCGCAGCTCTCCCGTGGTCCGGAGGGCAGAACAGATAAAAAGCCCATGCTTTCCGACCTGCGTGACTCGGGTGCGATCGAGCAGGATGCCGACGTCGTTATTTTCCTGTACCGCGACGAATACTACAAAACAGGAGAGGAAGCCCCCGAGGACTCCACTGCCGAAGTCATCGTAGCAAAGAACCGTCACGGCTCCACCAACACGGTCAAAATGGGTTGGGTGGGCAGATACACCAAATTCCGCACCATTACGGATGACCAGGGTCATGGATAAGCTGACCTTGCGCCTCCCCGAAAACTATGCGCAGAACACCCCCGTACTTGTTGCCTTTTCGGGCGGTGCGGACTCCACGCTGCTTTTGCACCTGTTGCATCGCGCGGGCGTAAAGCTTTACGCTGTGCACGTGCATCATGGTATTCGCGGACAAGAAGCAGACGCAGATCTGACATTTTGCAGGCAGACCTGCAAAGACCTGCGGATCCCTTTGTTTGCGGTAAAGATCAACGCACCCTTACTTGCAAAAAAGAGTGGGAAAAGCCTTGAAACAGCCGCAAGAGAGGCGCGATACCGTCACTTTGCGCGTCTGATGCGCAAGCACGATATCCCGCTGCTTGCTACCGCACACCATGCCGACGATAATCTTGAAACGCTGCTCTTTCGTCTGTGCCGCGGTACGGGCACGCAGGGGATACGCGGTATTCCCTCCCTTGCAAAGCTGCCCTGTACGGCAGAGGACGAGCATCTTTGCGTATACAGACCGCTGTTGCACTTGACAAAGCAAGAAATATTGGACGCTTGCGCCTCGCTTGGCATTGACTACGTGACCGATGCGACCAACACCTGTCTTGACTATACGCGCAACCGCATCAGATGCCGCGTGGTACCCGAGCTGGAAAAGCTTTTTGCACATCCGCAACGTGCAGCGGCAAGGCTTTGCCGTTGTGCCGCCGAGGATTGCGACGCACTTGACAGTCTTGCGGATACGCTGTTCCGCACGCACGCACAAGGAAGTGCACTCCCACTCCCGATCCTGCAACAGCAGCCGGCAGCTATCGCCAAGCGGTTGATCTGCCGCCTTTACGCAGACGCTTGCAAAGATGCTATGGCGGAAGCGGTGCACTTGGACGCGATCTATACACGCGTGTGTACGGGCGCGCCCGGCAGCATCAGTCTGCCCGGCAGTATCTGTGCGGAAATTGACCGGGATGCGCTGCGCATCGCGCCCGAGCATACAATCGAGCCGCCCGAATATTGCCTGCCTTTAGAGCACGGTTTTATGGAAATTGCGGAAACGGACGTGGCAATTTGGGCTTCATTTGAAGAAAATCAAGAAACCGTCACCAAACAAGTCACAAATGTTTACAATTTATATACAGAACTGCAAGTAAGATTTGATACAATAAAAGGACGGATTTTTTTGCGCCCCATGCACAAGGGTGACCGCATCCTGCACGGCGGGATGCACAAGAGAGTCCGCAAGCTGTACGGACAGAGCGGCGTACCGCTTTACCTGCGCCCGCAGCTCCCGCTGCTTTGTGATGAGGACGGCGTGCTCGCCGTGCCCGGCATCTGCCTGCGCGACGGCTGCAATGCGCACGACGACCAAGATTCGCTTTGTGTTCGCATCTATTTGAGAAAACAATTTGATACTTGAATGAAAAGGGGCATACCATGATAAAGAATGATATTGAAAAGATCCTGATCGACGAGCAGCGGCTTGCCGATATCATCGACGACCTTGCCGAGCAGATCACGCGCGATTACCGCGACTCGCAGCGCAAGCTGGTTTTCGTGGTTATTCTCAAGGGATCTATCCCCTTTGCCACCGAGCTGATGAAACGCATCACGTTGCCGCTGGAGATTGAGGTCATGAAGGTCTCCTCATACGGCGCAGGCACCAAGAGCTCGGGAGAGATCCGTATTCACACAGACCTTTTGCGCGACGATCTGCCCGACTGCGACCTCTTGATTATCGAGGACATCGTGGACAGCGGCAGAACGCTTGCACGCTTGACCCAGCTTTTCGAGCACAGATTGGTTGGCAGTGTCAAAACCTGCACCTTGCTCGATAAGCCCGAACGCCGTGAGGTGGACTTTGTTCCCGATTACTGCGGCACGACCATTCCCAACGAGTTCGTGGTTGGTTTTGGTCTGGATTATAACGAAAAATACAGAAATCTGCCCTTTGTGGGCGTTCTGAAACCGGAGATCTACTCCTAATACATTGTACTGCGGCGCGATACGCGCGCCACAACGGAGGTTATGCATGAAGAATAATTTGAAGGTGATCCTGTTTTATGTCGTCTTTATCGCCCTGATCGCAGTCGTTGTGGTCATGCTGTTCGGCGGCAACGGCAACAAGCAGCAGATCATCGATGTTGAGAACTATCAGGAAGTCATCGAGGCGTTTGCCGACACCGCAGATACCGACGGCGACGGCATTGCCGATACCGGCATCAAGAGCTGTGTCATCAGCTTTAAGCGCAATACCTTGACTTACACCACATACGATGAAAAAACCTATCGCTACGAGATCGCAGATATGGAGTACTTCCAGCGCGATCTTGGCCCCAAGATCGTTGAGCTCTCCGAGCTTGGCTTGATCGAAGAGGTGATCAACCAGCCCGTAGTGGTAATGCCTGCATGGGTCTCCTTTATCCCCTTTGCGCTCATTATCGTGGTCTTTATTGTGTTCTACTTTGTAGCCATGAAGCGCGCCAGCAGCGAGGGCAACAAGATCAACAACTTCGGCAAGGCGCGCGTCAAAACGCCCGTGCCGGATGATAAAAACAAGGTCCGCTTCAAGGACGTAGCGGGTGCAGATGAGGAAAAGCAGGAGCTGCAGGAGATCGTGGAGTTCCTCAAGGCTCCCGGCAAGTTCTCCCGCCTTGGCGCAAAGATCCCCCACGGCGTTCTGCTCATGGGCCCTCCCGGTACGGGTAAGACCCTGCTTGCAAAGGCGGTTGCCGGTGAGGCAGGCGTTCCCTTCTTCTCGATCTCGGGTTCGGATTTTGTGGAAATGTACGTCGGCGTAGGTGCATCGCGTGTGCGCGATCTGTTTGAAAACGCGCGCAAAGCCCCCGCATCCATCATCTTTATCGATGAGATCGACGCAGTGGGTCGCCACAGAGGCGCAGGCTTGGGCGGCGGTCACGACGAGCGTGAGCAAACGCTCAACCAGCTGAGGTTGAAATGGACGGCTTCGGATCGCACGAGGGCATTATCGTCATCGCAGCCACCAACCGCCCCGATATTCTTGACCCCGCGCTGCTGCGTCCCGGTCGTTTTGACCGTCAGATCACGGTCAACTATCCCGACCTGCAAGGCAGAGAGGATATTCTCAAGGTGCACGCCAAGAACAAGCCCTTAGAGGAGAGCGTGGATCTTGCCCGTGTGGCAAGAAGCACAGTCGGCTTTACAGGCGCGGATCTCGCTAACCTGCTCAACGAAGCCGCCCTTTTGGCAGCACGCCGCAACAAAGCGCTTGTTGGCATGGACGAGATCGATGACGCATACCTGCGCATCATCACCGGACCTCAGAAAAAGAGCAGAAAGATCAAGCCCGAAGATCTGCGCAAAACCGCTTACCACGAAGCAGGTCACGCCATCGTAGCACATAAGCTGGATCGCGTTGACCCTGTCCAGCTGATCTCGGTCATTCCCAGCGGCGATGCCCTGGGATATACGCTCAACCCTCCCACAGAGGACAGATTCAGCGTTTACCGTGAGGAGCTCAAGCAAAAGATCGCCATGATGCTGGGCGGCAGAGTTGCCGAGCAGATCATTAACGGTGACTTTTCGGGCGGCGCTTCCAACGATATTCAAAGAGCGACAAGCATTGCACGCCGCATGGTTACCGAACTTGGTATGAGTGACGTCCTGGGTCCCATTCACTACGGATCGGGCGACGGCGAGGTCTTCCTTGGCAGAAGCATCTCGGGCGCGCCTAACTACTCCGGCAAGACAGCCGCCGTGATCGACGAGGAGATCAGCAAGATCATCAACGAGTCGTATGCCGTGGCGCAGACCATTCTGACCGACAACCTTGATAAGCTGCACGCAGTGGCAGATTTCCTTGTCAAGCACGAGGTCATGGACGGTGAACAGTTTACCGCTTTGATGGACAGAGGTGCAGGCGAACAGGAACTTTTGCAGATTGCAGAGGAGCGTCAGCGCAAGAGCCGCGAAGCAAACGAGCAAAAAGAGCAAGATGAGCAGGAGCGCGCACGCCGCGTGGCAGAGGAAAAGGCGAATGAAAGTCCCTTCCCCTACGCACAGCCCATCGAGGATGAAAAAAAGGACGAGGACGAGGACCATCACAAAGACAACGACAATCCGTTCTCGCTATAAACTTTGTAATAAGGTAGAAAAAAGCCCAAGGACACGTGTCCTTGGGCTTTTGGTTTGTAATTATTCAAGATACAGATCAAACCGGCTCCGCTTGCTCGGCGGTATGCTCTTTCATAGGCAAAAAGCTGAGCACGGGCAAAACGAGGAATGAAAATTCGGACAGTATGATCATGCCCGCCAGCATCAGCCACGCGCCCCACGCGGGCACGTATAACTTGAAAATGCGGAAATACGAGATGTACAGCAGTACCGTCATCCAGACGGAAACTGCGATAGCCGCTATGAGCAGCACGATCATTACGAGCGCGAACAGCATGGTGATCACACTGTGCTCGGGCGTCTCGGATGAAAAGGCAGTCATGAGTCCGAAGCCAAACGCAAGTACTATCAGTACGGCAAATACAATCACTGACGTAACACCGGTTTCGAAATGTCTGCGGCTGCCAAACGGATTTTCCCTTTCGGCAGCGATATCCCCCGCGCGCAGTACGGCAACCGCAGGAAAGACGAGTGCCCACACCCAGCACCAAACCGGCTTGAATGCACCCAGCTTATTGCAGATACGCGCAAGACCGATGGCATTGATGACGGCGGGGATCATGGCGATCAGCCACATGATCGCAAAAAATATAGCGTAGATCAGCAATACAACGATGCTTAATTGATTTTCTTCTAACATAACTTTTCTCCTTTTTAAGGGAATTTGTTGCTTTATTATAGCACACGGAGCGGCGAGTGTCAAGACCAAGCATATAGTGGGCAGCTTCTCCCTTACATGATCATTTTACGGGTTTGTTGTAGGGGAGGGTCAGCCCTCTACGTAAAAAATCAAAAAAACTTAACGCGGACATGTTGCAATATTTGTCTTGTTGTGATATACTAAAAATAGTTCATTACAGGAGGCACACGCTCTGTGAAGCATATAGATGAAATTCTGCCCGCAACCGTCGAAAATCGCCGCGTGTGGGCACATATCGACTTGGACGCCCTTGTCCATAATTACATCGTTTCACGCGATTACATACAAAAACAAAATCCCGACACGCCTGCCGTTGCAGTCATCAAAGCAGACGCATACGGACACGGTATCGGTCCTTGTGCGCGTGCGCTGTACGCAGCGGGCTGCCGCCATTTTGCGGTGGCTTGCGCCGAGGAAGGCATTGCCATTCGCTATGCGCTTGCCGATATAGCCAAAGAAAGAGCGGAAATTCTTATCCTTGGCTACACCGCCCCTGCACACGTGGAGCTTTTACGAAAATTCGACATGACGCAAACGCTCTATTCCCCCGAATATGCAAGCGAATTGCACACCGCAGCCAAAAATGCGGGCATAAAAATCAACGTACACGTCAAGGTGGATACCGGTATGCACCGCATCGGCTATCCCGCCTTTACATCCAAGCAGGCAGCAGAAACCGTGGAAGCGATCTGCACCCTGCAGGATACATATGACGCCTTTCGAGTAAAAGGGTTGTTCACCCACCTTTCCGATGCAGACTGCGGTAATTTCTGCTATGAGCAATGGCAACGATTTCTTTGGGTCAAGGAGGGGCTTGCGCAAAGAGGCAAATGCCCCGAGGTCTGCCATGCTTGCAACAGTCCCGGCTGCATGAGATATCCCGAAACCTATCTCGGCGGCGTGCGACTGGGTGCGCTTTTGTTCGGCGTTGCTCCCGTTATTCCCCCGGAACTCGACAAAAATCCCGATTGCAATCTTTTTCCTGCCCAAGAGCTGCGCCCCGTCATGCGTCTGCAGACCCGCGTGATTGAAACGCACACTGTCGCCGCAGGGGAGCCCGTAGGCTACGGCGCACTCTACCGAAGTGACCGCGATCGCACCATCGCCACGCTCTCTGCGGGATATGCCGACGGCTGGCTGCGTGCTTACGCCGACACCAACGTGACCGTGCATACTGCGGACGGTAACTTTGCCGTTCCCTTGGTTGGCAGGATCTGCATGGACCTTTGCATGGTCGACGTAACGGGTATTCCCTGCCGCCCCGGTGACACCGTGACGCTGTTCGGCAACGACGTGCAATCGCTTGCCTCGCTTGCCCGTCACGCAGGCTCTATCGCTTATGAAATTCCCTGCTTGGTGACCGCACGCGTCCCCAGAATTTATCATGAATAAAATTTCCGTAACGGAGGATGTTATGAAAAGATTGTTGTCAATCGTATGCGCCCTTCTGACAGTTTTGCTTTGCCTTGGTGTGCTTGTTGCCTGCGGCGATAAAGCCGAGGTGACAGAAAGCGCCGTGACCGAGGTCAAGGTCAACAAAAAGGGTACTGAGATCTCTGTCAAGGCTGTGCTGACCGAGGCGGACCTTGAAAGCATCAAGAGCTCGGATATTTACAATCAAAAGCTTTATCTGATGGCGCTTGAACCGGGCGACACTACAGTTACCGCTGCAGGCAAGCAGCCTATAGCAGAGACCGGTATGTCCACCTCTCCCAAGTTTACGGTGGATCTGTACGCAGACGGCAACCTGCAGGCGCACTCCCGTTTGCACTGCGCTTTTGCTGTCGCGGTCTATAATAAAACACTTAAATCCTACGTTCTGCAGACAGCGCCCGTTTACGTTTCCAACGTATCCGATCTGGCAGAAAATAAATCGGAATTCCCCACCTCAGCCTCGATCAAGGGTCTGCATACCGCCATCTCCTCGGACGCAGCATACCTGGGCGTGGCGCATACGGTCATTGAGCTGGACCCCTCGGTGCTTATCCTGGACGGATATTCCGACAGCGCACACTCCTATGTGTATGACGGTCAGACCTATTATCTGGACCGCGGTATGCTGAATGAACTGGACAAGCAGGTGACCGAAGCCACCGCACAGGGCAGCATTGTGTATTTCAGACTGCGTATGCACACCTCTCCCGAAAAGGCAAACGCGTTGGTCTCCTGCCTGTATGCAGAGGGCGCAGCGACCAAGGGAGACCGCACCTGGGCGATCTGGATGGACGACGACAAGAGTGCTTCCCTGATGGCAGGATTTCTTGACTTTATCACAGCACGCTATACCGATCCCGCAGGCGAGCACGGCTTTTGCGGTGCGCTGATCATCGGCCGCAGCGTCAACGAGTCCAGCTCCAACAACAACGCAGGATCTCCCGAGTTCGGCACCTACGTTTCCCGCTATCACGCACTCGTGCGTCTTGCTCACTCCACGCTCAAATCCCACTACGCAAACGGCAGAGTCTATATCTCTGTCAGCAACAACTTATCCGATACCAGCAAACTTGCCACCAAGGCAGATTGGACCACCCACCATTTTCTTGACCAGTTTGATGTGGATGCCCAAATGTGCGGTGATTTTGACTGGAATGTGGCAATTTCGGCATATCATTACAACAGCAAGGATCCACTCTGGTCGGACGAGCACGCAAGTCCCCAGACCCTTTCCCCCGCACACTTCTCCGATTTCATGTGGATCTCACAATCCGATCACTACTTTGACGGTCAGCGTCGCCATATCGTTATCAGCGATTTTGAAATTGCTCCCTTTGAGGACCCAAACGTACAGGCAGCATCTTATGCCTACGCGTATTACAAGGTGCTGGAAAACGGCAACGTGGACGCGCTGATCTACTCTGCCCATACCGATGACCAAAGCTTGATCCCCGGTTCCGGTCTGTGGGCAACCGACAAGGGGCTTATAACCGAGCGTCGCGCACTTTACAACATATTCATGACCATTGATACAAAGGACGTATCTCAACTGAACGCCGTGGGCATCCCTTCTATGATCCCCGGTTGGAGCACGCTTTACGACGCACAAAAGAATAAGGCTGCCACCAGACAGTTCATCATGGGTGCGGACACTATGGAAAAGCCTTCCGGCAAGAGCCACTTGCTGTTCAGCTTTACCGACGGCTCGACCAACGGATTTACTCCGGATGACAGCGTCGCATATCTGGAGCTGGTCAAACAGCCCGTTGCAATGGGAGAACAGGCATATCCCGTTTTGGGTGTTCGCCTTGACCGCACACAGCCCGCTGCATATATGGGTATTTCCAATACCGCGCTGCAGGGCTCTGAGATCAAGGGGGTCAAGTCACTTGCGCTGACCATGTGCGCTGACGTGGATACCCAAGCTCCGGTAAGCATCAAGCTGCGCCTTTCCAAGCAGGGCAGCAAGACACTTTCCGCGGGTGACGGCGCCGTGGTTTACGAGGATGTGACCGAGCTTGCCGCAAATACTTGGCAGACCGTCTACTTTGACGTTTCCGAATTTACCGCATTGGTGGACGGTGACGATCCCATCACCGTGTCGGTACAGATCAAGGTTCCCGAGCTCGATGAAAACGGTAGCTGTACCTTGCTGCTTGATCGCGTGGAAACGTACGGTAAATCCGGTGTGCAGTTCTATGAATGGATCATCATTGCCGTATCCATCATCGCTGTACTCGGACTGGTAGCAGGGCTTATCTATCTGCTTTACCGCAAATATGGCGCGCCCCCCGTTATTGCCAACATCTTCTGGAACGTATCCAAGGGAAAAATCAAGCTGCGCCGCTATAAGAAAGCTGCGAGGTGATACGCATGGGCGCAATGTACGAAAATAAAAAGGATGATTTTTCCTGTCGCAACGCGCTCTCGGGGCAATACCCTTTGGCGTTTGGCGCGCATCTGCACTACCACCTGGAGCTGGTCTACATGGTAGAGGGCTGTACCACCTGCGCGGTGGATACGGGGGAATATACACTGCAAAGCGGTGACGTGCTGCTGGTATTTCCCAATCAGGTGCACCGCTACGACCCCGCAGAAAAAGAAAAATACCTGCTCTTCATCATCAACCCCGATATCATGCCCGAGCTTTCACGCTCCTTTTCCGGTGCCGCCCCCACCTGTCCCATCGTACACGGTGTGGGAAACGACCCCTATATGCACGAGCTGCTGCTGACGCTCTCGCGCACCGATGCAATGCCTGCCGACTACCGCGATGCCATTACGAAGGGATATCTGCTTGCCTTTTTCGGTGAGCTGCTCAGCCGCATGAGCTTTAAGGAACGCAACCAGAGTGACTCTGTTACACTACGCTCGATCGTCTCCTATTGCGCGCAAAACTACTCGCGTGAGCTGACGCTTGCCACCCTGGAGGGCGAGCTTCACTTAAGCAAATATTATATTTCACACCTCTTTGGCAGTAAGATCGGTACGGGCTTTAACGACTATATCAACGCTCTGCGCGTTTCCGAGGCGTGCAGATATCTGCGCAGGACTAACAAAAGCATTACCGAGATTTCCGCCCTGGTTGGCTTTGGCACGCTGCGTACCTTTAACCGCGCCTTTTTCAAACAGGTAGGGATGTCCCCAAGCGAATACCGCAAGACCGCACACAGCAACAGCGAGTCCGAGCGGGCAGAATCGGAGGTGACTGACGTTGAATGACATCAAGCCGAGCAAAAAAGAGATATTTCTCCCTCTACTCAAAAATTTTATCTTGATGACCGTGGGCGCACTGATCTACGCCTTTGCCATTGCCGTATTTCTTGACCCCAACCACTTAGCCCCCGGCGGCGTTTCGGGTCTTTCCATCATTATCAACAGTGTTGTCAAGTTCGGAGATTTTCAGCTCGGTACCGGTGTCTGGATCTTCATTATCAATATTCCGATCATGATCCTGGGACTGATCGTATTCAAATTCAAGTTTTTGGTGGGTACGCTGTACGTGACCGCGCTCTCCTCCGCCATTATCGAAGTCATTGCTCGCGGCTTTTCACATCTGATCCCCGATATGCACGACCATTTGCTGATTGCTGCCGCAGCAGGCGGCGCACTTGTGGCATTGGGGATCGGTCTTGTATTCCGCGGCGGCGGCTCAACGGGCGGCTTTGATATCATCGTAAAGCTTTTGCGCCGAAAGTTCCGCCATATGAAAACAGGCGTGCTTTACCTTGCCCTGGACGCAACCGTGCTGGTACTCTCTGCTGTCGTGTTCCACGATGTGCTGGTTGCTATGTACGCAGCCGTGACAGTCTTTACCAACTCCACAGTGCTTGACATGGTGCTGTACGGTAAGGATAACGCCAAATTGGTCTATATTATCACCGACGCTCCCGAAGCAGTCTCCAATCGTTTGATGAAAGAGGTTGAGACCGGCTTGACTGTCCTGCACGGGGAAGGAGCATACACCAAAAAGGACAAAAAGGTTCTGATGTGTGTGCTGCATGATCACCAGTATCCCCGGCTGCGTGACATTGTCAAACAGGAGGACAAGCATGCATTCTTGATCGTGACAAAAGCAACCGAGATCTTTGGCGAGGGGTATAAAAATCCGTATGCTGAGGAGTTATAAAAAAACGCCCTTCGGGGCGTTTTTTTAACTTGCCCGAAGGGCAAATATCACTGCGCCAAGCGCAATATCGCTATGGCCGCAGGCTGTAATATCACTGTCGCGTAAGCGACAATATCACTTTGGCGAAGCTGTATTATGGACAACAAGACGTAAAAGAGCGTCCGTAGGATGCATCTCACCCACCGCAATCGCTTCTCTCATTTCCCCTCGTGCCTCGGTGAAATTCGCTCCGCTGCGGTCCCCCCTCTCCCGCGGAGAGGGCTTTTTCAGCGCACTGGCTTATACAATTATCCGCAAAGGGTAGCTATAATAAGCCCTCTCCGCGGGAGAGGGGGGACCGCAGCGGAGGAGATTCGAGGCGACTGAGCCGAGAATATACGACGCGGTTGCGGTGGGTGAGATGCATCCTGCGGACGCTCCTTCGTGTCTCATATGAAAATTGAGCCCGAACTAACATTTTTGCATCTTAACGCCCCCAATTTGCAGGATAGGCAAAACTGCTTGACTTTGCTTTTTTGTCCATGTATAATAAAAAATCACAAAAGCAGGAACGGAGGGAATGCGTTGAAAATCACAATCCAAGAAAATCCAAGCGTTACGGAAACCGAGATTCTGATCACTTGTTCTCACTTGACAGATGAGCTTCGGGATATGATCGCAAGCATCGGTTTAGCCGGACATACCTTTGCGGGCCAAAGGCAAGGAGAAACTTTTTTTATCCCGATAAAGGACATTTTTTATTTTGAATCGGTAGACGGTGTTATCTTTTTCTATACGGAAAATCAAACTTATGAAACCACCTTAAAGCTTTATCGAATCGAACAGAGCCTGCAAGATCTCAAATTCGCGCGCATTTCCAAAACAGTGATTGCAAATCTCGGAAAAATGCAGAGCATCAAAAAATCCGAGCACAGCCGTCTGATCGCAACGCTTATAAACAACGAAAAATTGCTTGTGTCCAGGCAATACGTATCTGAGATCAAAAAGAAATTGGGGGTGTAAGTATGAGTATCGGAAGAAAATATTGGGATTCTTTTTTGAAAGCTATGGGAGAGATCGCATTGTGTTTCACTGCTTTTTCATTGATTTTTCCCACGATCATACAAGTCCAAGATCTCTATTTGATGTTAGCGGTCGCAATACCTATCCATTTGTTTTCCTTCTTCACATTTGAATTAAGGCTTTTTTCAAGACATCTGTGGGTCAGAAGATTTATTGCAATCGGGTTTGCTGTGTTAATCATGATCGTTATGAATCTCTTATTCAATGACCTGCGTACAGACACCAAGTTTCTTATTGCTATAGGCGTCTTGTTGGTTGTATATATCCTTTTGACCGTTTTTATATATTATATTTCAGACAAGATTGAGCAACGTAATTTGGAAATCATCAACCAAAGGCTTGCGGATGAGAACAAGAATCAAAATTGCAACAAAGGCTAAGCAAGGAGGAGCAAGTCCCTCCCCTACCTGTTGACATATTAAGCTCTCGCACCGACGAAATAAGATTTCAAGCATATCGGACGGTAGGTGAGAGGCTCGCTCCTCGCTTGGCACAAACTGATTTTCCAACAAAAGCACCTGCACGGCTGTGCAGGTGCAATTTTGATTTGCTTACATTTCTTCTTCGGGCTGCTCAAAGGTATCTCTGACGCGAAATACCAGAGAAATACACCAAAGCGCCGCCAAGGCGACTGCCACGTATACGATTCTGGAAAGAACCGCGCCCTGTCCGCCAAACAGCCATGCGACCGCATCAAAGCCAAACAGACCGACGCTGCCCCAGTTCAGACCGCCGATGGCAGCCACGATCAGAGCAATTCTGTCAACGATAGGCATCATAATTATAATCTCCTATTGTATTTGTTGATTGGATGATATCCATTCATAGTTTGCACTGCTTTTGCTCTTTTATGCCCGAAATTTCTGCAATCACAGGAAAAATATTAGAAAACATACCGATTGACAGACCTGATAAACTGTGATATACTATAATGGAGTTAGTATGTACATCATCAAATCACGATAAATTAAAGGAGACTTATTATGCATTGGTCAGAAGAAATTGCAAAAAAGATCATCGCGCAAAACCCCGATAAAGAGGAATACGTTTGCGCTGCCGGTGTCTCTCCCTCCGGCTCGGTACACATCGGTAACTTCCGCGATCTGGCAACCCCTCTGTTCGTTGTCAAGGCACTGGAAAAGCAGGGCAAGCGCGCAAAGCTCTTGATTTCCTGGGATGAATACGACCGTTGCCGCAAGATCCCCGCAAATGTGCAGGCAGTTGTAGGCAACAGCTACGACAAATATATCGGCTGTCCTTACGTGGATATTCCGGACCCCTGGGGTTGCCATGAAAATTACGCGAAGCACTTTGAGGACGAGTTTCTCAAGGGTATTGAGCCTTTTGGCATCAAGCTGGATTGCCGCTATCAGGCAGACCTGTACCGCTCGGGTGCTTATACCGAAGCGATCTTGGAGTCGATCCAAAAGCGTGGCGAGATCTTTGAAATCCTTGACTCGTTCAAGACCAAGGACAAGAGCAAGAGCGAGGATGAGCTGAAGGCTGAACACGATGCGGAAAAGGCTGCGTACAGCCCCGTCAGCATCTTCTGCGAGGCGTGCCATACCGACTTTACCACCATCACCTCCTTCTCCTCTGACGGTACCGAGGCAGATTACACCTGTCGTTGCGGTCATTCGGGTCATTTCAACTTCCTCCAAAACCACAACTGCAAGCTGGGATGGAAGGTTGACTGGGCAATGAGATGGCGTCACGAGGGCGTGGACTTTGAGCCGGGCGGAAAGGATCACTCCGCACCCACGGGCTCCTACAACAACTCCAAGCAGATCGCCAAGAAGGTATTTAACCATCAGGCGCCCCTGTATCAGGGCTATGAATTTATCGGCATTAAGGGCTTGGCGGGCAAGATGTCCTCTTCCTCGGGTATCAACCTGACCCCCGAGACCATGCTCAAGCTGTATCAGCCCGAGGTGCTCTTGTGGCTGTATGCCAAGACCGACCCCGTCAAAGCATTCGATATCTGCTTTGACGACGGTATCCTGCGCCAGTATTTTGAGTTTGACAAGATGTTGGGCGACTACAGAGAGGGCAAGGCAAACGAAGCTGCCGCATCCATTATGGAAAAATGTCTGATCGAGGGCAGACACGTGGAGACCGTCCCCATGGGACTTCTGGTACAGCTCGGCTCTATCGTGGACTTTAACGTGCCTTTGCTTGAAACCGTGTTTGAAAAGATCGGTATGCCCTACAAGCACGAGCAGTTTGCAGACAGACTGGAAAGAGCAAAGTTCTGGCTGGAGCAGTGCGCTCCCGAGCAGGTCAACCGCCTGCGCGCGACCCGTAACTTTGAGGTATATGAGCAGCTTTCAGAGCAAGAAAAGAAGCAGATCGCACTTTTGCACGACGTGATCGCCAAGGGAGGATATACGCTGGACGAGCTTAACACCGCCATTTACGATATTCCCAAGCAGGTCTACCCCGAGCTGGCAGACTCCAAGGAGCTGCGTGGTATTCAGGGCAGCTTCTTCAAGACGGTCTACAAGTTGCTGATCGATAAGGAGCAGGGTCCCAGATTGTACTTGTTCCTGTACGCCATCGACGCGGATAAGTACGTACACCTGCTTGACTTCTCCTATCCCAAGACAGAGGCGGAGATCGCAGCTGAGCAGGCTTGCGAGGTATGTGAAACTCCCGCACAGGAGGCTCTTGCAGCTCCCGAAGCACCCAGAGGCGAGGCTGACCCCGTACAGCCGGTCAAGGAGCAGATCACCATAGAAGACTTTGATAAGCTTGATTTACGCGTTTGTAAGATCCTCAAGGCAGAAACTCTGCGCAAATCCAATGCTTGCCTCAAGCTGACGCTGGACGACGGTATTGGAGAGAGAGTCATCATGTCCTCGATCAAGGCGGAGTACACCCCCGAGTCCCTGATCGGAAAGAAGATCATTGTGATCGCAAACCTCAAGCCGAACAGAATTTGCAATATCAATTCGCAGGGTATGCTGCTGGCAGCTACCAACAACGCTTGCGGCTGCAAGGTCATCTTTGTGGACGACAGTGTTCCCACCGGCACACAAATTCATTAAAACAACCGCAAAGGGCTGAGGTCATAGGATCTCAGCCCTTTGTTGTGTCAGCGGCGGGAGTGATTTGCAAAGCAAATTGCCCCCGCACTACGGTATTTTTCTTATTTCCCTTCTCTGCCACGCATTCTGCCGTTCATTCTGCTCGGTGCTTGCGTACTTTCAGGCTCGGCTGTATCGCCGGAAATGGCATCGCTGATGTCACCTGCAACGCTGCCAAGCGCACCCTCAGAGGTGTCAGACTCGGTGGTGGGTGCCTGTGTGGTTCCCTGCGTGGAAGGTGCTTGGGTGGTCCCCTGCGTATCGGTGTTTTCATTTACACCGCTGTCGTCACTCTCGGGACCTACGCAGCCGACTGCACAAGCGGTCACGGCAGCCAAGATCAAGGCAAGAGCCAAAGCTTTACCGGTATATTTCATCTGTATGATCCTCCGTATTTTTTAGGTCAACATTATTATGTGCACGCACTGTCTCGATTTACATGGGAAATCCTACCCTTCTTGACAAAATCCGGTTAATTATGTATAATAAATATACATAACAAAAATGAAGATCCCATACATTTAAAAAAACGGAAAGGAGACCGCCATGAGATCACGCCTGTGTTTTGCCTTGATCTGTTGCTTCTTGCTTGGCGTGTTGATACTGCCCGCAGATGCAGGGGACCCGTCCGCACTGACCCTTTTGCAGACAACGGACGCAGAACCCGGCCGGGACATCACACTCACCCTTTCTCTGCCCGATACAACACTGGCGGGTGGTTTTGTGTGCATACAGTACGACAATACGCTGTTTACACTCAAAAACGCACAACTGTTACAAACAAATACTGAACTGACGCTGACGTACCACGATAATAACGGCAAGGTCAATCTGCTGCTGGACGCCGCACAAAACGTGCAGATCAGCGGTGCTTTTCTCGCGCTGACCTTTTCCTGCTCCGAGGAAGCACAGCCGGGCAATTATGCCGTAAGCTGTACTGTACCCGATCCCGCCTCTTTTTATGTGCTTGCAGATGACGGTAGCACGTCGCCTTTGCATATCAGCGGTTGCCAAGGATACATTACCCTGACAGCTCCCGCACCGCCCACCTGCCCTGCACGTTATCTTGCCTGCCAGGAGACCAATCCCTCGGGCGGCAAAGTCACAGTGCGTCTGTGCGCACTCGTCGATCCCGATGCCGCGCTCTCCCGCGGCAGCTACGGATTTGTTTGCGCCGTGACCGATGCGGACGGCACGCGCGAATTGACGCTTGGCGGCTCCGAAATATCAGATCAGATCGAAGGCGGTGGCAGGGTCTATACCGCAGATGAGCTTGGCGGTCAAGTATTTACATCCACCCTGTCCGTCCTATCCACCGGACAAGTCAGTATCGCCCTGACACCGTACGTCCGACTGGACGGTCAGACGCTTTATGCCGGCACATATATCGTTACGTATTCGGACGGAATGTACGTAGGCACAGCATATTAACAAAATGCGACATTGTGTCGTTGTGAAATCGTGCAAAATTTCATTTGCATTTTTGTGATAATCGCTGATTTGTTGATTATTGATAAAAATTCAATTGACCTTTTGCACGATTTGTTTTATAATGTAAAGGACCAAAATAATAGGAAAAGGAGAATCCCCCATGAAAAAAGCATTATCCTTTTTGCTTTCTGCTTTGCTGTTGGCTTCCTGCATGACCGGACTTGCGCTGACTGCATCAGCCGAAGGCACGGTGCTTGCTGCACTGACCCCCGATGACCTGGCTACGACCGGAACCGGCTCAAACCAGTTGACGATCGCCAAGGGGTCGGACGAAGACGGCACCGAATACGCCACCTTTACCACCTCCGGTACTGACCCTTACGTTTACTATAACGCAAAGGCTGCAGATATCGGTCAAAGTCAGTTTATGAAGATCACCTACAGAACCACCTCCGCGTGCACTATGGGCGAATACTTCCTCAACTCCGGTGATTTCGCTTGCCTGCAATACGATTACGTAAATGACGGCAACTGGAACACCTTGATCCTGGATCTGACGCAAAACCCGCAGCACTCTCCCGCGCTGCAACTGTTCCGTCTTGATCCCTTTACCGGCGGCAACGCTTCCGGCTGCACCATTGACATCAAGTCCATTGAGTTTTTCAAATCTCAGGAGCTTGAAGCAGGGCAGTACGAGCTCAATCTGACCACCAATCCCTTTGCAAACGGTATTCCCTCCGTCAATATCGGTGAGAATGTAGTTCTTGGCGGTACGCTGAATATTCCGGACGGCGCATGGACCTCCTGGTACTACTCCATCAATGGCGGCACCTGGACCGAGGCTGCTTACGAAGCAGGCGAGAGCGGTGCTTTTGAAAACCTGACCATTCCCACCAACACCCTGGCAGGCGGTATTCACACCGTTGCTGTACAGGCAAGAAACGATAATTATCAGAGCGTGACCCTGACCGGCACCATCCACATGGACATCTCCACCGTGGCAGTCGGCGAAGGCACCACTGCTGCCCTGTTTAACGGCGGCACCGGCACAAGCTCCTTCGGCGTACATATCAATGCATACAACGGACTGTACTCCTTCACTGTTCAAAGTCTTGCTAACTACGCAAACTCCACCGACAAGATGAAGGTTGAAGCTTTCGCTTGGAACACCGACATCGCTACCACCACCTCTGTAAGACCCGTTTGGACTACCGAGGTCACAGGCATTGCAGACAATGCTGATGCCACCATCGAGGTTCCCGCAGGCACACTGTCCGGCGAGCTCTACCTGCAGTTCACTCCCATTGACGGCCAGCTGACCGGTAAGGCTGCTGACACCGCAGTCAACCCTGACGTCGAGTTCTTTGTAAACGGCGAAAAGGTAGAGGGCGGCTTTATGGGCTACTACGTAGCAGCAAATCCCGCTCAGCTTATCTGGGATCTGACCACCGGTGCAGAGGAGATCGACTTCCTGCCCACGCAGGACGCTTCGATCATTAAGACAACTGCCGGATACATTAAGGCAGTCGCAACCGCAGAGGGCGCAGCCATCACCAACGTTGGCGCTGACCTCAACCCCGCATTCAAGTATGTTGCTGTTATTTACAGAACCAATACCGCTGATGCTACCCTGACCGTCAATGGCTGCGAGCCCGTAGCTCTGACCACCGACGGCCTGTGGAACTTTGCATACATTGATCTGGATACCGCAGAGCTGGACGCTATCGCTGATCTCGCAATCGGCTTTGCAGGCTCTATCGATATCGCATACGTTGGCGTTTACAAGTCCCCCTCTCTGCGTGAGGCTTCCGCAAACGCGAACGTTGCAGGTATGCTCAACAGAATCTGCAAGAACGAGACCATTTACGACGCAGCTACCGATTCTCTGGTTGACATCGGCAATATGCACTCCATGAGCCCCACGTTCGTATATGACTACTCTCTGTGGCTCGAGGACGCCGCTGCTGCATATGGCTTTACCAGCCCCGCAGGCGCTCCCAATCATGTTGAAATTGCTAACACCAAGACCACTGAAGGCTACGTAACCTTCAATATTACGGGCGATGACCCCTACTTCATGTTCAACGTACAGCCTACCGGTTTTGCAAACCAGCTGCGCTATATCGTAATCAAGTACAGAACCACCGCAGCTGCATCGGGTGAATTCTTTACCGGCACCTCCGGCGGCTATGGCTGGGCTAACCCCTTTGAAAAGACTCACACAGACATCACTTATGTCAACGACGGCGAATGGCACACCACCATCGTGGATGCTTCCGCTATTTGGGGCGACCTGTACGGTCAGACTCTGACCAACTTCCGTTTTGACCCCATCGTCGGTTCTTCCGGCTCCATTGACATTTCCTACATCGCATTCTACTCCAACGCTGCTGCTGCAGAGGCTGCTGCCGCTGCCGATGAAGCAGCTCCCGCAACTCCTGTTGATCCTTCCACTGTTGAAGGCTTCATCTTTGACGGTGAGGGCTTGTTCACCACCATGGGCGTAACCGATGCTGCAGGCGTTTACAACTACGACGAGGGCTACATGACCCTGTCCTGCAACGGCGGCGACCCCAGCTTCTTCCTGTTGCACGGTGCAAACCTGACCGTTGGTCCGATCCTGGCTATCAGATACAGAACCGTCTCCGATCTGGCACACGAGATACACAACGAGTGCTTCATCGGTAAGGGTGAATTGTCCGGTGACGACTGGTTGCAGTTTGTCAATCCCATTCAGAACGACGGTGAATGGCACCTGGCATACGTCAACCTGATCGACGTTGCAACCGCTGCAGGTTATCCCGGTAAACTGCAGGTCAACGAGGACAATACCGTTTCTCTTGACTACTTCCGTTTCGACTTCCTGCGTTACCCCGGTTCCATTGACGTAGCTTACATCGGCTTCTTCAATACCACCGGCGACGTTGAAGCATTCGACGCACAGGTCTGGACTGCTCCCAAGTTCTACACCGTCACCTTTAAGGCTGATGACGTTGTAGTGAAGGAGGTTCGCTACAGAGAAGGCACCGAGTCCATCGCTGCTCCCTCTGTTCCCGCTAAGGAAGGCTTCACCGGCGTTTGGGAAGAGTTTGAAATGGGCAAGGACGTTGTTGTAAATGCTGTTTACACCGAGATTCCTGTTGATACCGGCTCCGATACCGACACCGGTGCTCCCGACGGCACCGATGGCACCGATGCTCCCGACGGCACCGATGCTCCCGACGGTACTGATGGCACCGACGCTCCCGACGGCACTGATACTCCCGATACAAATAACGGCGACGAGACAGAGCCTACAGAGGAAAAGAAGGGCTGCAAGTCCGCTCTGGCTACAGGCGCAATCGTTGCTCTGACCTCGGTCATTGCTCTTGGTGCGCTTTGCTTCAAGAAAAAGGACTGATCAAATACCGATAAAATATTCCCTTGTCAGGGCTGACGCATAAAGCGTCAGCCCTTTTTTGATAAAAAAGCTTGTTTGCTGTTGACAAATCTCCCAAAGTAGCTTAAAATAATACCAATGATCCGGGCTGCAAAAAAAATTTCGCAAGGGAGCTTTTTACTATGAAAAAATTTCTAACGTTTGTTCTTTCATTGCTGCTGCTTACCGGCTGCTTTACCTTGGCTGCTGTTGCTACGGAAGAGAATACTTTTTCCAACACACTGCTTGTCTTTAACGATGATGCAAAAAGTATGAAGGTCATTACCTCTCCCAACGGTATTAACAAAACCTACTACTCCTCCGAGTGGGAAGGCGCAAGACTGAAGATCACCGACATCGGTGACCCCTTCGTTACTATCAACTGGTCTGCTTACATCAACAAGTCAGGACTTGAAAAGGTTGATTCTCAGGAATATCCCTTTGTCGTATTCAAGCTCAAGGTAGAAGGCTACATAGAGGATATGGAGATGTTCTACTGCGCAGGTGAAATTACAGTTCCTACAGGTGGTTACGGTACTACAACCGACTATCCTTGTGAGTGTTCGGGTGAGATCGAATACATCATCTACGACCTGACAGACGATTGCGAAGGCAACTATAATATGTTCAGAATAGACCCCATGGGTGCTGATGAGGACACCGTCATATACCTGTACGAGTTGGCACTGTTTGCTACAGAGGAAGAAGCAATTGCATACGCAGGTTTTGATCGGAAAGAGACCGAGACAACCGTTCATGAAACCGTCGCGCCCGAAACCGAGACCGAAGACATTGTATGGGAGACCGCGGAGGTCATTACCTCCGGTCAAATGACAGAGCATCCCGTTCCGACCCCCGAGGTAAATGTACAGCCGGATGTCATACCCGAAATGAAAGACCCCGAAGACCTGCTCTCAGATTTCATGGATATTCCTCTTAAAGGATTTCAAGGTCTTCTCCCCACGCTGCTTGGTTGCAATGCATCCGCAAGCGTAAGTGTGGTCGCAATGCTTTCCATGGTACTTCTCGGTGCAATTTGCTTCAAAAAGAAAGACTGATTGATACCGAAAATACGCAGTATTTCAGGGCTGACGCTTCAAGTGTCAGCCCTTTTTTCACAGTATTATATAAAAAAACAAAAAATTACTTGGTTTCTGTTGACATTTTTCTGAAAATGGTATAAAATGATAAGTGCAAACAATATATAGTGTAAAGGAGATTTTTACCATGAAAAAATTACTGGCTCTGGTTCTCTCCATGCTGCTGGCTGCTTCCTGCTTTGCTCTGGTTGCTGTTGCTACAGAAGAGACCACCGCAGCTGAAGGCGAAGAAACCACTGCAGCTGAAGGCGAAGCTACCGCTTATTCCAACACTCTTTTGACCTTTAACGAGGATGCTAAGTTATGGAAGATCCTCAGCAATCCTACCGGTATTAACAAGACGTATTACAAGCCCGAATGGGAAGGCGCAAGACTGAGACTCACCGATATCGGTGACCCCTTCGTTACCATCAACTGGTCCACTTACATCAGTAAGGCAGGACTTGAAAAGGTTGATTCTCAGGAATATCCCTATGTTGTCATCAAGCTTAAGATAGATGGCTATGTTGACGATTTCGAGCTGTTTTACTGTGCAGGCGAAGTGACTGCTGCAACGCCCGGCGTCTCCACCAATACTGACTATCCTTGCGATGCCTCCGGCGAGATCGAGTACATCATCTATGATCTGACCGGCGACTGCGAAGGTGTCTACAATCAGTTCAGATTTGACCCCGTAGGTGCTGAAGAGGACACTATGATATATCTGTACGAGGTAGCTCTGTTTGCTACCGAGGACGAAGCAATTGCATACGCAGGTCTGGATCAGGAAGAGACCGAGGAGACCACTGTAGAGGAGTCTGAGGAAACCACTGCGGAAGAAACTGAGAAAGAGTCCACCAAGAAGCCCTCTGCTACCAAGCCCGTAGAGGAAGAAAAGGGTTGCGGCAGCATCATCAGCATCGGTGCAGTTGTTGCTATCGTTGCTCTGGGCGCAGTTTGCATTAAGAAGAAGGACTGATCCTTTGTCTGACTGAAACAATTTGAATTGAACATTTTAAAACCCTTGTTCATGGCGTTGCCTTCCTAAGGACACAACGCCATGAAGCAAGGGTTTTCTTTTGTTTCACTCCAAAAAGAGTCTTTTTGTGCAATGCACCGAAATTTTGGTCAAATCCCCAAAATGACGCCATCCCCCTTTGCAGACAGTATTTTTTATTGTATAATATAAAATGAGATATTGTAAGCAAAAGGAGCGACTTAATGAAAGAATCCTTTTACATAAAATTCTATCGGATATTATGCACAGCATTATGTCTTTCGCTGCTTGCCGGTGCACTTTGCCCGTGGATCTCTGCTTCAGCGGTACAAGATTACTCAGTCACGGTCGATCACCCAAGCAGCACCTCCGCCACAGGTATGCCCGCCATACTGAAAAACATCAAACACGGTACAGATCCCGTGCTGACTCTGGCAGGTTGGATCAAGACCGAGCAAAAAATGGAGGCATATGCATACACTTTAGACGGTGGCAGGACCTGGCAGCGAAGCACCAAGGCAATTGTACAGCGAGACGATTTGAAAAGCATTTGCCCAAACACCTACAAAACCGCAGGATTTCACCTGAACATTGACGTCTCCGGTCTGAAGCGCGGCAATTACGACATATTTTTGCGCGGATATACCGATCAGGGTAACGTACTCGAGGTGCTCGCCATGCTGGACGTATCCATCGGAGATACCGATACGGAAACCATGGCATACCGAGAGCTCAATTTGTCTGCATTCGGTGCGCAGAACGGTATACTGACCCTGCAAGCAAATACCGAGCTTTCTCTGGATGCTTATAACTTGCGCGATTATCAATATGCAGAGTTCATACTCGATAAAAACACAGTTCTGACGCTGCATAGCGAGCGATCCTCCGTCCTTCCCTTTCAGGCAAATTCATCCGCACCCGTACAAAACCAAGACGGTTCCTATACCGCAATTGTTGATCTGAATGATGCGCAATACATGGGTAAGCTTTTGTTGAGCTGTGCAGAGCAGACCGCGATCTCCCGCATTCGCTTTTATTCCACCGTGCCCGACTACTACCGCGGCGAGCTGACCGTGCACATGACTGCCACCCCTTACGAATATCTGAGTGGTGCAAACGCCGTGGATGCCTCCCTTATGTCCGACGATACCGTAGGCACCTATATGCGCCTGTACCCTACCGCAGACACAAATGACCCATATATCTATTTCAACCTGAACAAATATCTCAAAGATACCCAGGATGCACAGATCACTGCCGATCATTACCGATATGCAGTTATGACGCTGCAAACACCTCGCACCAATTCAGAGGGGCATTTCCGCCTGTTTTTGTGCGCAGGTGATATCCACGGACCACACGGAGAGAGTCACGTTGCCTTTCAGCCAACTAACGATGGAAAGTGGCATACCTACGTGATCCCTTTATGTAAAGAAGAGCATTGGACAGGTACGGTATATGGTATGCGCTTTGATTTTATAGACGGACATGCCAATACCTCAGACTATGCCAACATTGCTTCGATCGGCTTTTATCCCGACGAAGAAAGCGCAAAGCAAGCAGCCGCACAACCTTTGGAAATATATCACGAGCAAGGAATAGCACCTCAAGACCCATATGCAGAAGAAGGGCGCGCACCCTCGGGCAAAGCAGATGCCATTACCTGGTTTGACCAGTCGCTGGCAGATTGCTTTGGCGGTGAAAATCAATCCTCTTACAGCTTTGACGAATACGGACATCTGATACTGCAAGCCACCGAGACCACTAATGATCCCTTTGTCAGCTTCAGCCTGCAACAATACGCAGCCACGACCGGACTGCCCATGCTGCGCGCCGAAGACTACGGTGTGATCGTACTTCGCATCCAGTCAGACAAAAAGATCCAGGGCAAGGGATTTGTCCTGTATTACTATTCGGGCGGTTTGGATTTTGCCCAAGGCACGCGTGCAGTCGGCGCAAACTATGAAGGCGGAGAATGGGAATATCTTGTCTACGAAATGGCAGGCAGAGAGGCTTGGACTGATGAGATTTTGGGTATGCGCCTGGATTTTTCCAGTCAGATCAATGCAGGACAGCGCGTGTGCCTTGCCGATATGCTGTTTTTCCAGGATGTTGGCGCATGGGAAGCGTACGCCGCGGAAAACGGTATTGATTCCGACAAAGGCCCAGTTACCGTTGAACCCGAGTCCCTTCCGTCAGAAACAGAAATTTCCACCATTGAGATCCCTACGCAGGGTCCGGGACTGGAATATATCCCTCCCCAACAATTTGAACAAAATGAGAATGCTTCAGGCTGTAAGAGCATTCTCACCATACCTCTTTGTGCGCTTTTACCTTGGACTTTTGTTGTATTCATAAAAAATAAAATCAAAAAAGGAGATCAGTCATGAAAAAGTTTTTTATAATTCTTTTGAGTCTGACACTTTGCCTGGGAGTTCTTCTCCCTTTGATCGCTTATGCCGAAGAGCCTTCCGATCCCGTTGGCACACTTGACGGCGAGACCGGACGAGAGACCGAGGAGGTTACGCTGTCGGATGGCACGAAAACAGGTGTGACCATACAAAAGATCACGCTTTCAGGCACATACGGTGACAAAGAAGTTTTGGTTGCCGTGGGTGATCTTGCAAATACGAATCTGTCTGTTGAGGTCATCAACTGCGGTGACTACATGGTATCCGGTGCAACTATGATGCGTGCATCCGAGGCGTATAACGCAGCACATACGGGTCAAACCGTGCTGGCAGCCGTCAACGGCGACCTTTGGATGACAAACGTGCACAGCAACGAACAGGTAACCACCAAGGTACTGAAAGTTCCGCGCGGCTTTACCATGATCGACGGGGAGATCTGGGCAACCCAACAGATCGGTATGGAAAACTACGTTGCCACCAACGCTGAAAAGGGCACGACCAGCCCTGACAAAGCATCGTTTGGTATCACCGCGACCAATCAGCCACTTGTGGGTATTCCCGTAGTGGATATTTCGATCCAAAATGAGACAAAAAACTATACCGCTGCGGTTGACGGTATCAACCGCCTGCCCGCATGGAACTCCCTGATCGTATATAACTACCGCTGCAACGACACCAACTATGCTCTCTCGGACGCTTACGAGATCGAGATCGAAGTGGAGTCTTCCGCATTTACGCTTGACGGCAAGGTCAGCGGAACGGTCAAGGCGATCTATCCTGCAAACTCCTCGACAAGACCCACCTTCAATGAGAAAAATATCGTGCTGACCGCGCGCGGCAACAAGATCGATACACTCAAAAATCATTTTGCCGTGGGTGATACAGTATCCTTCTCTCTTGCTTTAACCGACAAGCTGGGCAACACAGAGCTTTGGCAAAACGTGGAGGATGCTATCGGCGGCCATATGATCGTGCTCAATGACGGCAAGATCTTTTCCTCCAACGGCAATAATTCGGAATATCCCACCACGTTGATCGGATATAAAAACGACGGTAAAGTCATGATGCTGACAATCAACTCTCAGCAGCACGGCAAGTATGCGGGCTTGAACTTTACCAAGGGCGTACAGTTCTGCCAGGAGCTGGGCTATAACAGCGTATTTTATATGGACGGCGGCGGTTCTGCCACATTTGTTTCCATGAACGAGGCAGACAGTGGTGCTACCTACGTTGCAAGAAACAAAGGCTCCGATCCCCTTAAGGATGATGCGGGCAATATCATAGGCAGCTCAGTGCGCGGCGTGATCAACGGCATTGGCTTTGTGTGGAACGAGCAGCCTGTTTGCGAAGCACAGGGTCCTCTGGATCACATCGAATACCCTTTGTTTGACTACAAGGATATTTCGACCGAATACGTATGCGGTGAGCTGATGAGTGAGTTTATGGGCGGACACAATGCTGTCGATACGTATTACGATGCAGAGGAGGGCGGCATGGTGATCAAGCTCAACACCCAAAGCAATGACCCCTATGCTGCATTTGATATGACCTCTCTTTCTCAGATCAGCGCGGATGAATATAAATATATCGTTCTTCGTGTCAAGACCGATAGAGAGGTGAACTCCAGCACCTCGGCTATTTACTATGCTTGCGGCTCGACAATGGGTGCTGTTGGCGGTCAGACTGTACGGTTTGAAGTGCCCAAGGGTGACGAATTTACCTATCACATCATTGATATGACAGGAAAGCCCGGTTGGGCAGGCAAAATCAACAACCTGCGCTTTGACATTTTTGACGGTCCGACTGTAGAAAAGGGTCTGAGCATGACCTTCTCCATGCTGGCGTTCGCCAAGACACAAGAAGATGCGCAAAAGCTGACTGAGGGCTATATTCCCGAGGGCTGTATCGCCGATTTCGGCACATTCAAGCAAAAGCTGGTAGACGTGCTTAACGTCAAGAAAGCACTTGACGGTATCGCAAGCAGTGCTACCGTACAGGCAGAAAATGCTACAGGCGCATTGGACGCTGCCAAGGAGCTTGAAAATGCCAACAAAAAAACTCCTGCACTGTATGCAGAAGCAGTTGCATTGCTTGATAAAATCAAAGCAGGTGTTGCTTCGATCGAAGCTGCTAATACATCGGCACAAGCGTTGACCAATCAGGTAGAAGACGCGCAAGCATTACAAACACAGGCGCAAGAAGCTCTTGCTGCAATTGAAACAGATGCGGCAGCATTGACCGCAAAGCTTGAGGAGCTGGCACAGGCAGCTGCCGAGACCGAACCTCCCACAACCGAAGAACCTACTACCGAGCAGCCCGTTGCACAGCCCGAGCCCGCTGAACCGAGCGGCTGTAAGAGCATGGTGGGTGCAAGTGTTGTCGCTGTACTGCTGTTGCTTGGCTGCGCATTCACCACAAGAAAGCGTGACTGACGTGCGTAACGTTTTATTGGCACTTTCAACCTTGTTTTTGTCTCTCTGCCTTGCGTGCTGCGTGCCTATGCCCCCCTTAGGGGAGAATTCCTCCACGCAAACAGACGCATTGTCGCAGTCCACACAATCCTCAACCAATGCCGTAATCGAGACGACGGATTCAGCAGAACATACCGCCGCACCCGGTACGGACATACCCACTGATACTGCCGAAGAGCAAACCACCTTTGGTGAGCTGCACTTTCCGGAAGAGAGTGAAAATTAAATATGAAAAAGAACGAAAATCACATGATTTTCGTTCTTTTTCATTGTAGCTTTATTCTTGTCCGTAATACGCCTGCAGCACTCTGGCTGCCGAAAGTGATGAATACGAGCCTCCGGCACCCTTTTCGATAACGACCGAAATGACGATCTCGGGGTTATTATAAGGAGCAGCACATACAAACACGGCATTATCTGTCAAACCTCCGCCAAGCTGCGCCGTACCTGTCTTACCGCCAACCGTGACAGGCAAGCTTGCCATATTTTGTCTGACAAAATTACTGTCTTCCACCATGAGCTTCATACCGTGCATAACGGTATCCAATGCATTTTGAGAAATCTCCAGCGTGGACAGCACCTGCGGTTCTGCTTTATAAACGGTCTCATTGATAAAATACGTGTTGACCGAATGTAACAGACGTGCCGAATACCTTGTGCCGCCGTTGAGCAGTGTGCTGACGTACGAGGCGATCTGAATGGGTGTAAAGGTATTATCAGACTGTCCGATTGCAGCGGCAATGGTATCACCCGGCATCCAGGTAGCAAGCCCGTTTTGCTCTCGGTAGCTTTCCCCTGCCAGTATACCGGTTTCTTCGTACAATTCAATGCCTGTTTTTTGTCCAAGCCCGTAAAAATTACAGTATTCATTCATTTTAGTAATCCCAAGCTGTCTGCCAAGATCGTAAAAATAACAGTTACACGACACGCTGATGGCGTTTGCGGCATTGATATCTCCGTGACTGTAGGGTGGCTGCGGCGTATCATAGATCCAGCAATGCGGCTGATATCCGCTGTAAAATTTATAGACACCGTCACATCGAATGTTGGTGGACGCATCGATCAACCCTTCCTCCATACCTGCCACCACCATACCCAGCTTGAAAGTAGAGCCGGGCGCATACAAACCCTGCAAGGCGCGGTTGTAAAGCGGCTGTGCGGGATCTGCGTACAAATCGTTGTATTCCAGATTATACGTAGTCAGATCAAACGTGGGATAGGATGCAATTGCCAATACTTCCCCCGTATTTGGATGCATGGCAACAAGTGAGCCCGACTCACAATCCTTATTATATCCTTGGTCCCGAATGTACTTGATGTTTTCGGCAAGCCCGTCCTCAGCTGCTATTTGCAAATTGATATCAATGGTCAAGTACACGTCATTGCCCGAGACAGGCGTTTTTTTATAGTATTCGTTCACCAAATTGCCGTCTGCGTCAAATTCCAGCACCTTGACACCGTCAATACCGCGTAAATACTGCTCGAACGCATATTCACAACCCGAAATGCCCACATAATCGTTCATGTTATAGCCAAGGTCTTTATAATATTCCCAATCCTCGGCATATATCTGTCCTATAGTACCCAGAATGTGTGAAGCATAACCCGGATATTCATACTGCCTTTGTATCGAATAAGAAAACTCCACGCCCGAAATGCCGCGCTCTTCAATCTTGGTGATCATGGCAAGCGAAAGGTCTGTTGCAAAGGTATACTGATTCAAACCGCCGAAATTGTTACACTCCATATCGTAATACAATCGCAAAAGTGCATCGATCTGCGCATAGGTATACGCTATCTTATCGCGGTTTTCCTCATGCATACCGTATTTTTTGAGATAAAAATCTATGATTTCCTGCTCGGTGGGAAATGCATCCGGATTTTCGGTATAATGCGCCTCAAGCTCAGTTACCGTATGGGTCTTGACACCGTCCTCTATCTCATTTTCCGCAATACGGCGTAAAAATCTGTAGCGCAGAGTAGTATCCTCAAATACCTCGGGAACGTATTTGAGATCAGGATAAGTACCCGTAAAAGGATATGTATCCTGCACACGCTTATGTGTCTCGTCCGAGTTATTGAATACAAACAAAAGCGTCAGCAATGCCTTGTTTCTCTCAACATTTTTGTCAGCAAGACTTTGGTCGTTGATCACCAGATTATAAACGTACTTATTGGTGACCAACGGTACACCGTTGCGATCGTATATCTGTCCGCGCGCGGCTTTGACCGTCATGTACGTATAAGTGTGATCCTTGACCTCGGTGACTTCTCTTGTCAGCACGATGCCGGCAAGACGAAAGACGTACAGCAGACAGATCAGTACGAACACACCTGTCAGTACGAAAATTCTGTATGAGATCTTATTTTGTTTCATAGGTCCCATCACTTACCTCGATCTGTAGATCAGCTGCTTGGAAGTCAGCTTAGGATGATCGATAAACTTACCAAGACCCTGGCAAACCGCGTCTGTGGGATGCTTTGCAACCGTGACGCGTACGCCTACCTGCTTGGATATATGCGCGGCAAGACCGGGAATATTGGCACCGCCGCCCGTGAGCATAATACCAAAATCGAAAATGTCACCCGCAATTTCGGGAGGCGTTTCTTCAATGGTGGTAATGATGGCACGAATGATTGCTTCCAAGGGTGCGCGCAATGCCTGGCAGACCTCTCCTGACGCAATGGTCTGAGTAGTGGCAAGTCCCGTACGTACGTTTCTGCCGAAGATCTGCATACTGCCGCGATCGATATCGGGCGTGGCGACCGCTAACTGACGCTTTGCCATCTCGGCAGCCGTGTCACCAACGATCAGATCCTTGCGGTATTTGCAGTAATTGATGATCGCTTGATCAAACTTATCGCCACCCACACGCAAGGAACGCGCACGCACGATGCCTCCTGAACTGATGACTGCGATCTCAGTCGTACCGCCGCCGATATCGCACACCATACAGCCGCGAGGGTCTGCAATGCGAAGTCCCGCACCAAGCGCAGCTGCCAAAGGAGCGTCGATCATGGCAACCGACTTTGCGCCCGCATCCAAAATCGCGGTCTCGATGGCAAGACGCTCCACGTCTGTCAGCCTGTAAGGGCTGGCGGCAAGCACTGTGGGCTTGTTGAAAAATCCCGTGCAGTTGGTGCGCACGAAAAATTCGTGCAGCATGGTAGAGGTAACCTCCAGATTTGTGACAACGCTGTCTTGTATGGGTCTGTAAGCAGAGAGATGCACGGGAGTTTTGCCAACCATGCGGCGTGCATCACTGCCGACTGCAACTACTTCACGAGTTTTGTTATCTATGGCAACGGCAGAGGGAGAGCGCAAAAGTATGCCTTTTTCCTTAAGCCAAAAACGCGTATTGGACGTACCGAGATCGATGCCGAGATGTCTTGCCACGAAAAACTCTCCCTCCTTTCCGTAAAATTTTTTCATTTTACCCACTAATGGCATCGCCATTGGTGGATTTCATCGCGCAGCGATTTCATCCGCGATAGCGGATTTCATCTGCCGCAAGGCAGATTTCATTTTGTTTGTGAACGGACTGTCCGTAAGTCCGGTCTCTATAAAAAATTTATATTCTCAAAAGATCAATTCCAAACGCCTGCTTTGCAAGCTCACACATGGTATTAACAGGCAATCCGACAACGTTGAAATAATCTCCCTCAATACCCGTGATCCATCTGCCCGCCAAGCCTTGAATGGCGTAAGCACCTGCCTTATCATATGGCTCACCGGAATCAAGATACAGCTCAATATCCGTATCACTCATAGGTCCGAAATGCACTGCAGTGGATGCGTGTGAGACTGCACCCCTCCTCTTTTTTTGTGCATCATAATAACAAAATGCGATACCCGAGAGCACGTGATGCGTTGTATTTTGCAGCCCTTTGATCATGCTGCGAGCATCCTCTCTATCCTTCGGCTTGCCCAAAATTTTGCTCTTCAAGGCAACCACTGTATCGGATGCAATGATCAGCGTGTCAGGCTCTAACTTATCCTGTGCATCTAAGAGGTCCTGTACGTCTTGCGCCTTTTGCATGGCAAGCTGCTCAACCAGCAGTGCGGGGTCTGTTTGTTCGCTATGTTCATCGGTATCAGCTGTGACGATGGTAAAGGAAATATCCAACATCTCAAGAATTTCCTTGCGGCGAGGCGATTTGGATGCTAAAATGATTTTCATATATATCTCTCCTATAAATAGGTATACCTATCCACAATAATCCAATATTAATTATAACACAAAATATAGCATTTTGCAAGGGTTTGGCAAACATTTCATTACCATATATTGTTGCTTGCACCACGCTGTGTTTTCTGTTACAATATTTATATCGACTTCCTTGGCAATCTCATCAACGGAATAAAAAGGAAAGGAAGTGTGATATGAAATTCATACGAAAAATTGCTCATTCGCGCTATGCTATGCCCGTGTGCGGTGTACTTGCATTGTTGGCAATGGTATACATAGGATTTGCTGTACGAAAAATTGTAACAGATACACCCTTCACCCGGCGTATGTCAATACTGTCGCAGATGCAAACGACAGACGAGTATTACATACCTGAAATACCCGATGATCAGCAAGTAATCGAATTGCCGGACGAATTACCTGACGGGCAGGAGATTGAAACGTTTACGGCAAATCAAGAAATCGTATTGCCGGAGGCAGAACCACAGCCAAGACCTGAATCAAGCCCTTCCGAGCAGGAGACGGTCATAAACCCGGAGCACAACACAAAACCGCCTGTAAGCACGCAAAAACCGCAGCAGAGCACACGCCCGGAAACGCAGAAGCCGGCAGAGTCAGTGACCGCAAAACCACCTCAAACTACACAAAAGCCGGCACAGACCGTCAAGCCGCAGACACAACCACCAAGTGCATGGAACGTAACGCTCAAACAGGCTAAAAGTATGGTCAAGCCCGATTCCGCTTACAATTATGAGAATTTATACTGGCTCTCCCGCATCATTTCGGCAGAGGCAAAGGGCGAGAGCTTTACCGGACAGATTGGCGTTGGAACGGTAGTACTTAACCGTGTAAAATCAAAGCAATTTCCAAATACGGTCAAGGGTGTGATATTTGATAAAAAATACGGTACGCAATTCACACCCGTGGCAAACGGCAGTATTTATACCACACCCACAGAGTCTGCCATAGTGGCTGCCAAGATGTGCCTGGACGGATATACGTTGTCCGGCTCGGTGCTGTATTTTGTCAATCCCCGTATTGCTACCTCATCCTGGATCCAACAAAACCGCAAATACGCCTTTCGCGTAGGTAACCATGATTTTTATCATTAATAAGAAAAACCCTTGCAATGCAAGGGTTTTTCTTATTTTTTACTTCATTATTCTTTGATCTTTGCAGGATAACCTTCGTCGGTCACTGCCTTTGCAAGAGCTTCGGGCTTTTTACCCGTATAAATAACTGTAGCTGTATTTTCATCCAAGCTGACCTCTGCCGATTTGACACCCTTGACACTCTCAAGTGCCTTTTTCACGTGAGCGACGCATTTATGACACATCATACCCTGTACGTCAAGAATAATTATCTGCTCTGCCATATTCTTTCTCCTTTTTTTATGAAGCTTATATTTAACACCTGCCCGATATTTGGCAGGCTTTTTAAGTCTTAAGGAATTGAGCACCACGCTGACTGAGGAAAAGCTCATTGCTACAGAGGCAATCATGGGATTTAATACAATACCTACAGGAGCGAGCACACCCGCCGCAAGCGGAATACAAATACTGTTATAGATCAAAGCCCAAAACAAGTTTTGTCTGATCACACGCACAGTTTCACGGCTGAGTCTGATTGCCTGTACCACGCCCCAAAGCGAGCTTTTTGACAGTACGACGTCGGCAGAATCAATGGCAACCTCGGTACCCGTACCGATTGCAATACCTACGTCGGCACGCGCCAATGCGGGGGCATCGTTAATACCGTCACCCACCATAGCTGTCGTACCCTTTGCTAAATATTCACAAATGATACGCTCCTTATCCTCGGGCAACAGTGACGCATGCACATCCTTAATTCCCGCTTGCGTAGAAATTGCCTGCGCCGTTACCGGATTATCCCCTGTCAACATAACACAAGTAATGCCCATATCCGCAAGCGCAGCGACCGTTTGAGCACTCTCTGTGCGAATAGGGTCAGAAATACTGATCATCCCGGCAGCCTTTCCGTCTACAGACACCAAAACAACCGTAAAACCGCTTTTTTGATAAAACTCAAATATACTTTTTTGCTCTTGCTGCAGCATCACGCCGTGATCTGCCAGATATTGCGGCTTACCCACGAGCACACGCTTGCCTTCTATACAAGCACCAATACCGTAACCAACCGCAGATTCATAATCGGTCGCAGACAGTAATAAGACGCTATTTTGCTCGGCATAGCTGCAAATTGCTGCCGACAAAGGATGTGCCGAAAGGCTCTCTGCAGCATATGCATAGGATATCAGATCATGTAAATCAAAGCCTTCAAACACTTGTACGTTTGACACTGCAGGCTTACCCTCGGTCAGCGTGCCGGTCTTGTCCATAAGTACGTATTCCACACTTTGCAAGGCTTCCAAGGCTTCGCCGCTTTTGATCAATACACCTTCACCTGCACCGCGACCCGTACCTACCATGATTGCTGTTGGTGTGGCGAGTCCGAGCGCACAAGGACAAGATATGACCAATACGGATATTGCACAGCGAAGTGCCTGATTGACGTCTCCGCCTGTCACGATCAACCACACCACAGCCGTAATAAGCGAAATACCCATGACGCAAGGCACGAAAATGCCGCTTACCTTGTCCGCTACACGCGCAATGGGTGCTTTTGATGCTGCAGCCTGTTCAAGCAGATCAATGATCTTTTGCAGTGCGGTATCCTGTCCGACACGATCCACACGTACCTGCAAATATCCGCTTGTTAATGTACAGGCACCGCTGACGATATCTCCCACGTGCTTTTCCACAGGTATACTCTCTCCGCTTAAAAGAGATTCATCCACGCTTCCCTGTCCTTCCGTTACTGTACCATCCACGGGGATCCTCTCTCCTTGTCTGATCAGTACCAGATCACCGATTACGACCTTGGACAGAGGAATACGTTGCCATACATCGTCGCGTAATACATTCGCATCTTCCGGTAAAAGCGATGATAATGCCCGCACAGCTTGTCCTGCACGGTTTTTTGCTCTGTTTTCAAGCAGCTTTCCAAGAGAAACCAACGTTACGATCATGGCAGCCGACTCAAGATAAAGTGAATGCAGCCATTCGTGCAGCAGTGTGTGATTTCCTGTAGCGGTTGCAATGCCTATCTCGATTGCCGCCCATACGCCGTAAATAAACGCAGCAGACGAGCCGATACCGATCAGGGTATCCATGTTCGGGGAAAAATGTATAAGTGCGCGAAAACCGCGAAAAAAGAAGCCGTAATTCAATATCAGCACGGGCAAGGTAAGTGCGACCTGCAAAAGCACGAACCAAAGAGCCCACCGGGGCTGAGAGAAAAACGCCAAAAACGGCACGCCCATCATATTGCCCATAGCAATGAACATGACGGTTGCGGTGAGTACAGCACTGATGATAAATCTGATCAACGTACGCTTGCTTTGTACCTTTTCTTCGGCAAGCTCTGCATCTTTATTTCTTTCCGCTTCCAAAGCATAACCTGCCGACGTAACGGCGGCAGATAGCTTTTTTTCTGTTTTTTTGATCTCTGCCGACGTATATCCATCCGGATAGATAACAGACAGGGAATTTGTCAGAAGACTGACCGAAAAATTGATCTTCTGATCTGTAAGAACGCCTTTGACGGCGCGCTCTACGTGCCCAACGCAGGCAGCACAGGTCATTCCTTTGACACTGTATCTGATTTTTGCCATAAAAATCTCTTTTCATAAAAAATTTACATTTAAATTATACCATATTCAGTACTCGATTGCAATGAACAAATGTAAACTTTTTTACACAAAAAATCTCAAAAAAACTGTATTTAGGGTTGCTTTTACGGCTATTATATGTTATAATATATAATAACTTATATTATTTATAAGATTATAGTTACCCATAAGGGAAAGGAATTTATATGGAAATTTTAGATCTGCTGGGGGCGCTTTGGGACGGGATCAAAGAATACTATCGCGGCACGATGGGAGATCTGATCTGCGACGTCTGGTTCGGCGGGCTGGAGATTAAAAGCTTTGAAAATGGCATCATTACCATGGTGACGCCCTCTGAAATCAAGATCAACATTATCAAAAGCAAATACCTTGCCGAGATAGAGCAAAAATTTTCGGAAAATCTTGGCATGGACGTTAAGGTGGATCTGATTTTTTCTGGAGACACCAAGGGCATTGAAAATCTGCGCGAACGCTTTGCACGCGCGGCAAAAGAGGAAGCCGCCGCAAATGCAAAAGCAATGGCAACCGCACCCGAGGTGGAGCCCTTACCAAAGCCCACAGTCGGCTCGACACTCCCACCCTTTAAATTTGAATACACCTTTGACAACTTTATCGTAGGTAATTCCAATAAGTTTGCGCATGCGGCCTGCGTTGCCGTGGCAAACCATCCCGCGACCGATTATAATCCTCTGTTTATCTACGGTCCGTCCGGTCTTGGAAAAACACACCTGCTTTACGCCATTACCAACGAGTTCAAGCGTAAGCGTCCCGATATCAAGGTCATTTATATCAAGGGTGAGGACTTTACCAACCAGATGATTGAATGCATGGCACGCCGCAGCATGAATGAATTTCGTGAAAAATACCGCAGTTGCGATATTCTCATGATCGATGATATTCAATTCATTGCAGGCAAAGTTTCCACACAAGAAGAATTTTTCCATACCTTCAACGCTTTACATGAGGATGGTAAGCAGATCATTCTGACTTCGGATAAGCCGCCAAGAGATATTCAGACACTTGAGGACAGACTCAAGACCAGATTTGAATGGGGACTCATTGCAGACATTCAGCCGCCGGATCCCGAACTGCGTGTTGCCATCATCAAAAAGAAGGCAGATCAGATCGGCATTGAGATTTCGGACGAGGTGTTAGAATTTTTAGCGGAAAATCTGCGCTCCAACATCCGACAGATCGAAGGAGCAGTACGCAAGCTCAGCGCGATCGGCTTTGTATACGGAAAAGTGATCAACATGGAGGTAGCACGCTCCTGCATAGACGAGCTGCTGGGCGGAGCCGAACCTGTGAACGTGACCGTAGATAAGATCTTTACCGCGGTCTATAAAAAATACGGCATCAAGAAAGAGGACATTATCGGTGAACGACGCACCAAGGACATAGCACAAGCAAGACACATTGCCATCTACCTGATCAGGCAGATCACAGATATGTCCTTCCCCGGCATCGGTAAGATACTCAATCGCAACCACACCACCGTCATCTCCTCGATCGAGACCGTGGAAAAGAAAATCATTTCCTCTCAGTCTTTTTCACTGGAGATCGACGAGTTGATCAAATCGGTCAAGGAAAACTGAAAAGAGATTTCATAACCTGTGTAAAACCGAGGTAAAATTTTCCACAGCGACATATATGTCGTACAGAGGTATGACAAAGATATGCAAGGACAGATGTTACGCCGAAATTTTTACACAGCTTACCATCATCTTTTCCGCTTGTTTCTCATAATCAAAACACAGCTTTTTGTCTTTACATTTTCTTGTAAAATAAGCAAAATGAGACTTTTCCACATTTTGCACAGCAACTACTGTTAAAACTACTGAGAATATATTATCTCTCTATCTCTCGCACGCGCGCGATGCTTGCGCAAAATGCGTAAAAAATTCAAAAAGGAGCATATTTATGAAGATCGTTTTTAACCGACAGGAAATTTGCAATGCCGTCGCGCCCCTGATGTGCGCAGTATCCGGCAAATCCACGCTGACCGCCGTTGAGGGAATTCTGTTTGAAGCAAAAGAGGACAACACCTGCGTGCTGACCACCTTTGACCTGGAAAAGGGTGTGCGTTTGGTCATTAACGCAGAGGTAGAGGAGCCCGGTTGTTACATCATCAATGCACAGAAGTTCGTGCAGACCATTCGCGTCATGGAAGGTGATACCGTCACCTTGACCGTGAATGAAAAGCTGGGAGCCGAGATCGTTTCGGCTAACTCTTCCCATAAAATGAATGCGCTTGCAGGTGCGGATTTTCCCGAGATTCCCCGTCTGACCTCGCAAAACGGTTTTAAGATGGGACAGGCAGTACTCAAGGAGATGCTCTCCAAGGTCATGTACGCCATGGGTGTCAACGACCAGCGTCCCGTGCTTAACGGCTGTCATTTTAAGATCGCGGGCAATACCCTTTACCTTGTATCCTGCGATTCGTTCAAGTTAGCAAAATGCAACGTGACTACAGAGATCGATGCTTTTACCGCACAGGGTAACTCTGATTTTTCATTCATCATTCCCTGCAAGACCGTAAACGAGCTTTACAGAATGATGGAGAACGACGAGGATGCGACCGTTACCGTTTATACCAGCCGAAAGAATATTGTATTTGACCTTGATCATATGATATTTTTCTCTCGTCTGATCGATGGTGACTATATTGATTATAACCGCATCATTATGACCAATCACAGAATCAGCGTAGAGCTTGACAGAGCCGTGCTGATCGGTGCTCTGGAGCGTGCTGCACTTGTCACAGAAGAGAGAATTGCAGGCAGCGTACGTTCGCACGTTAAGCTGACCGTAGAGGGGGATGTGCTCAAGATCTCGGCAACCTCGACTGCCGGCTCTACTTACGAGGAGCTTACCGTTGAACATGAGGGCAGCGATCTGGTCATTGCCTTTAACAACCGCTATCTGATCGATTCACTGCGCTCCTGCACGGCTGACAGAGTCAAGCTGAGCATGACCTCGGCACTCTCCAGCATCAACATTGAGCCCTCGGAGCAGGGTGAGGACAAGGAGCTGTTCTTATTGCTGCCCGTTCGTATGAAGGACTGATCATTTTATGCAATGCAATCGCATAGAGGTCTGCAATTTTCGCAATATTGAGCACGCATGTGTGGATTTTACCCCCGGCGTTAACGTTTTGGCGGGTGATAACGCGCAAGGAAAGACCAATCTGCTTGAAGCCATTTATCTGTGTGCCCTTGGCAAGACTTTCCGGCAGGCAAAAGACGCCGAGCTTGTACGTTTTGGTCAGGAGGAATGCAGTATCAAGCAGCATTTTGCGGACAATAAGCGTGAGCAGACCGTGGAAATGCAGCTGTATGCAAGTGCCAAAGCGCGCCGCCGTGTGTATCACAATGGTGTCAGTCTGGCGCGCACCAGTCAGCTGTTGGGTAACTTCCGTGTAGTATTGTTTTGTCCCGAGCATCTTTCTTTGGTTAAGGAAGGACCGGGGGAACGCCGCAATTTTTTGGACGTAGCCATCTCACAGCTGCATCCTGCATACGTACGCGCGCTACAGAGATATAATCAGCTGCTCAAACAGAGAAACAGCCTTTTAAAGGAAGCGGAAACAAACCGAAAAAACTTTGACGATACAGTAGAGCTGTGGAGCGCACAGCTTGCGCATGAAGCGGCTTATATCGCGTCTGTACGATATGAGTACGTCAAACGCTTAAACCGCTATGTGAGCGAATTTTTCGCAGGTATGTCCGGTGAGCGCGAGCAGGTGAGTGTGTCGTATATGGGTAAGGCACACATTGAGCCGGATATGTACGCTGACAGAGAATATTGTGAGCGCGCCTATATGCGACTGTATATGTCGCACCACGACCGCGAAATTGCTGCAGGAAGCACTTTATGGGGTACGCACCGTGATGACCTTGAAATTGAATTAAACGGTAAATACGCGCGAATTTTTGCCTCTCAGGGGCAACAGAGATCTATAGCACTTGCCATGAAAATGGCAGAGGGCGAAATTTCACGTGAGCTGGGTGATTGTGAATATCCCGTCTTTCTGTTTGACGACGTGCTCTCCGAATTGGATGCTTCCCGCCGTACCTTTTTGTTGGATGAGATACGAGACCGCCAAGTCATCATGACCTCGTGTGAAAGTGGGCTTGCAGGCGGCTCAAATATTGTGCTGGTAAAGAACGGCACGTATCAAAGAAGAGAGTAAAATTATGTTTTTACACGTTGGAAACAATAAAAATATCCGTATTTGTGACATTGTGGGCATTTTTGATACCGATAATGCCACGCTTTCCTCAATTACAAGACAATATTTGATCCGTGCCGAAAAAAACGGCTTACTTGATGCGGCACGGCAGGAGATTCCGAAATCTTTTGTACTCTACCGTACGGCACAAGGCTGCAAGATCTGTTTTTCACAGCTGTCTGCAAGCTCTCTTTGGGGCAGAGTCAAGGATCCTTCCGTCTTTTGATATCACACCTGATTATACATCACTCCAAAAATCATAAAAAGGAATTTGAATATGCAAGAAAATCAAAATCTTACCCCCGAAAAAGAAAACGTATATGACGAAAGCCAAATTCAGGTGCTTGAAGGTCTTGAAGCGGTCAGAAAGCGTCCCGGTATGTATATCGGTACTACCTCTATCCGCGGACTGCACCATTTGGTATATGAGATCGTGGATAACTCGATCGACGAGGCGCTTGCGGGGTATTGCGACACCATTCGCGTGACTATCAATCCCGACAACAGCGTGACTGTTGAGGACAACGGCAGAGGTATTCCCGCCGGTATGCACGCAAAAGAGGGTATTCCCACACCCGAGGTAGTATATACCATTCTGCACGCGGGCGGAAAATTCGGCGGTGGCGGCTATAAGATCGCGGGCGGCTTGCACGGTGTCGGTGCATCGGTCGTAAACGCGCTTTCCGAATGGCTGGAGCTTGACGACTCGGTGGACGGATTGCATTACACCGAGCGTTTTGAACGTGGCTTTGTGGCGCGTCCTTTCCGCTGCGAAGGTGAGTGTCCCGAACGTCCGCACGGTGTTAAGGTTACCTTTAAGCCGGATCCTACCATTTTTGAAGAGACTGTATTTGATTATGATATTCTCTTAAACCGATTGCGCGAGCAGGCATTTCTCAACGCCGGCGTGCATTTGGTATTAGTCGATGCACGTGTTGCAGAGGGTGAGGAGATGCGCACGGCAGACTTGCAGTTTGAAGGAGGTATTTCCACTTTTGTTGAATATTTGACCGAATCCAAGCACTGTGATCCCGTGCACCGTGACGTCATTTACATGAAGGCGGAAAAGGATACCAGCGTAGCTGAAATTGCCCTGCAATATAACGACAGCTACAGTGACTGTATCATGACCTTTGCAAATAATATGAATACCATTGAGGGCGGTACGCACGAGACCGGCTTTAAGTCAGGACTTACGCGTGTGCTCAACGATTATGCGCGTAAGAACGGTATCTTAAAGGACAGCGATAAAAATCTTTCGGGTGACGATGTGCGTGAGGGTCTTTGCGCCATTATTTCGGTCAAGCTGGAAAACGCACAGTTTGAAAGCCAGACCAAGGCAAAGCTCGGTAACAGCGAGATCAGAACTCTGGTGGAAAATACGGTTGTCAACAAGTTGGGCGAATATCTGGAGGAAAATCCCTCGGTTGGTAAGATCATCATAGAAAAATCCCTTGCTGCATCGCGTGCACGCGAGGCTGCAAGAAAAGCACGCGAGACTGCAAGAAGAAAGGGACTTTTCGAGGGCTCTTCCCTGCCCGGTAAGCTTGCCGACTGTCAGGACAGAAATACCGAATTTACCGAAATATACATGGTAGAGGGAGACAGTGCAGGCGGTTCTGCGAAGCAAGGACGTAACTCGCGCTTCCAAGCCATTCTTCCCTTGCGCGGTAAGGTGCTCAACGTAGAAAAGACCAGACTTGACAAAGTGTATGCCAACCCCTCGCTGGTGCCCATCATTCAGGCATTGGGCTGCGGCATTGGCGATGAATTTGATATTACCAAGCTGCGTTACGGCAAAATCATTATCATGGCGGACGCAGACGTGGACGGATCGCATATTCGTATCCTGCTTTTGACATTCTTCTTCCGCCATATGCCCGAATTGATCAAGCAGGGTCATATCTACCTGGCACAGCCTCCGCTTTACAAGGTGTATAAGCGTAGCGGCGGTAAAAAGATCGGTGAAAAATACGCATTTTCGGACGCTGAACGCGATATCTATATCGCAGAACTGGGCGGCAATAACGTGGAAGCCGACAGATATAAGGGTCTTGGTGAGATGAACCCCGATGAGCTTTGGGAGACTACCATGGATCCCAGCACGCGTACCATTCTGCGCGTGACCATGGAAGACGCCATGCTTTGTGACCAGACCTTCTCATTGCTTATGGGTGACAAGGTCGAGCCCAGAAGAATTTTCATCGAGGAAAATGCAAAATTTGCAGAAAACCTGGACATCTGATTTTTCGGACGTGATCAATGCCCGACCGACCGGGCACGTGCTGGCAGTTTGTTTGCACCCTGCGTTGGACGTGACGGTATATACAAGGGATGGTAAGGAAACGGGCAGATGCGAAGTTCTTGGTGGTAAAGCAATCAATCTTGCCCGTATGTTGCACACATTGGGGGCAAATGTTACACTGCTCGCACCAAACGATTGCGACGGGCAGACAAGTGCGCTTCTTGCCGACTGCGGATATGATTGTGAGTTGGTACCTACGGAGCTTTCTTTGCGGAGAAACTATAAGTATATCGACCAAAACGGCACGCATCGTGAGTGTAACGATACGGCAAAAATTATTTCTCAACAGGACTTTCAACAAGTTATCCACAGAATTGTCGACATTTGTTGCTTGCAACAAACAGACTGTCGTATACGACATTTTTCGCACGTGGCATTGTGTGGAAGTTTTCCACAGGGTGTTGAAAAGGATGTGTATAAATCGCTCACAGAGCAACTGCGCGCATATAATATTCCTTGTGTAACAGATGCATCGGGAAATGCTCTTTCCCTTGCAGTACAAGCAAAACCGCTTCTTGTAAAACCCAATTTACAGGAATTTTGCAACTCTTTTGCGCAAGATGTTTCCATGTTGAAAACTACCAAAGACGTTTGCAACGCCATTTTGGCAGCTTATGAAAACACGGGTGTATCCATCCTTTGCTCTATGGATCAGCGCGGTGCCATATATGCCGGCAGCGAGGGTGTTTACACGGTACAAGTTCCTGTTGTTAAGCAGATACAAAGCTTTGCTGGTGCGGGTGATACCATGCTTGCGGCGTTTATCCACGCTCGTATGCTGTGTAACGCTCCTATTGAACAATCCTTACGCTTTGCTTCATCGGCAGCTACCGCTAAGGTACGTCTGCCTGCAAACCTGTTGCCAAACGCACAACAAATATTTACCGAATGGACACATACCGAAATAAGGAAAGGCGGAGCATGAAATATATTAAAAACAAAATATTCATCGTATCCCTGACCTTGGCGCTTTGTGTTGTGACCGTGTTTTCGATGTTTTACTTTTTGGGAGTACAAAATATTCCCGCTGCCATGATACAGGACGCCATGGCACCCTTTCAGCGTGCATTTACAAGCTTTTCCGAGGCATTTGACGGTTATGCGGTCTACTTTGCCAATATGCGCGCGCTCTATGAAGAAAACAAAGCGCTTAAAGACCGCGTAGAGTTATTGGAAAATCAGCTGCATGATGCCGAGCTTGCTGTGGGTGAGAATGCCGCATTGCGTGATTATCTCGGCATACGTGACAGATACGAGTCCTTTTCTGCAGTGGGTGCGCAGGTACTCGGACGCAGCGACGGCACTTATCTGCAATATCTGACACTGGATAAGGGTACGTCATCTGGTATTCGTGAAAATATGGCGGTCATCACCAAAAACGGTGTTGTGGGCTATGTGTGCGAGGTCAGTGTCAACTCCTGCCGCGTACGTACTCTTTTGCAGTATGATACCGGTGTGGGCGTCTACGTGCAGCGCACGGGTGACGTTGGTTTGACCGACTGTCCCTACACAATGGGACAGCATGGGCTGTTACGTGTGATCTATCTGCCCGAGGATGCGTCCTTGCAGATCGGCGATCGCGTGGTCACGGGTGATCTTGGTGACATTTACCCATCCGGATTGACCGTGGGTCACGTGCTGGAGATCATGCCGGATACCTACAGCCGCACTTTGACTGCAACTGTCAAGCCTGCCGTGGACTTTGATTCACTTGAACAGGTATTCGTAATCACGGGCTACGTGGATAAATTACCGGAAGGAGAATCCGGGACTGAGGACGCGCAGCCATGAAAAAAAACGCTTTACTGCACGCAATTACTATAATAGGTTGTATCATATGCGGTGTGTTGCTTTGTGCAGCACAGACCTCATTTTTGCCGCATTATCTCAACGACGCATTTTTTGTACCCGACCTGCTTTTATGCATGACGGTGGGCTTGGGAGTTTTAGCAGGATCTGTCAGCTCCTTTTACGGCGCATTATTCGGCATTTTTGCAGGTGTGCTGGCAGACTGTACAGGCGGGTTTGGTATTTACTTTTTACCGCTTTTATATATGCTTTGCGGCTACGGTGCGTACGTGTGCGCTGAGCTGATTCCAAAGAAAAAATTTTCCGTATACCTCGCCGTAGGCGTGCTTTCTGCTCTCTTGCGTGCTGTGGTTGCGGTGATATACGTACTGTTGTCGGAGGGCAGTGTGCCTGTTTTGGACGTGGTGCGCTACGTATGTATTCCCCTTTTGTTGGGTACTTGTATTGCGCTGCCCATAGCATATCCCGCGGTGTTTTTATTAACACTTCCAATTCGAAAAATCAAGCATCAAACCATAGATAAAATTATGTAAGAAGGTATCAAAATGATCAGAAAAGACAAACGAGATCAGGAATACGAAAATATTTTGTTTGACCAACAAAAGATCGTGGACGTGGGTATGGATAAGGAAGTCAAAAAATCCTTTATCGAATACTCTATGTCGGTTATCATTTCGCGCGCTCTGCCCGACGTGCGCGACGGTCTGAAGCCGGGTCAGCGCCGCGTGCTTTATGCTATGTATGAGGATCACGCCACGCACGACAGACCTACACAGAAATCTGCGAAGACGGTCGGTAACGTGCTGGGCCGTTATCACCCGCACGGCGACTCCTCGGTCTACGGAACTTTAGTACGTATGGCACAGCCCTTCTCACTTCGCTATCCTTTGGTAGAGGGCAGCGGTAACTTCGGTAGTGTGGACGGCGACCCCCCTGCAGCATACCGTTATACCGAAGCGCGTCTTGACAAGATCTCGGATGAAATGCTCAAGGATCTGGATAAAAACGTGGTACAGATGGTGCCCAACTACGATAACCGTTTGCGTGAACCCAGCGTGCTCCCTGCCCGCTTCCCTAACCTCTTGGTCAACGGCTCGGTGGGTATTGCTGTCGGTATGGCGACAAATATTCCACCCCATAATTTGAGTGAGACGATCGATGCCACTATCTACCGTATTCATAATCCCGAGTGTTCGATCGAGGAGCTGATGCAGTTTATCAAGGGTCCCGACTTCCCCACCTACGGTACGATTTACGGTACCAACGGCATCAAGGAAGCATACCTGACCGGTAAGGGTAAGATCCAGGTGCGTGCAAAGGCGGAGATCGACGAGGAGAACCGTCGTATTATTATCACCGAAATTCCTTATATGGTCAACAAGAGTCAGCTTTGCGAAGCGATTGCCAACCTTGTCAAGGAAAAGCGCGTAGAGGGTATTACCGATATGCGCGACGAGTCGGGCAGAAACGGTATGAGAATCGTTATTGAATATAAACGTGATGCCAACGGACAGATCATTCTCAATCAGCTGTACAAGTACTCTCAGCTGCAGGATACCTGCTCGATCAATATGCTTGCAATCGTTGGTAACGAGCCAAAGACCCTGAACCTCTCTCAGATGTTGGATCACTATATCCGTCATCAGGAGTCCGTCATCACCCGCCGCACCCAGCACGAGTTAGATGCAGCACTCCGCGAGGCACACATCTACGAGGGTTATAAGCTGGCGATTGACAACCTCGACGAGGTGATCAACATTATCCGTGCCTCCGAGGACCAGCCCACCGCTAAGAAAAATCTGATGGAACGCTTTAACGGTGAACAGACTGACGATGGCTCGGCTGCCGCGCTCAATCTCGAAGCCTTTGCCATGGCTGAAGATGCACACCTTTCTGAGGAGCAGGCGCAAGCCATCGTTTCCATGACGCTGGGGCGTCTTTGCGGCTTGGAGAGAAAAAAGATCGAGGAAAAGCTGGCAGCACTCAACGCCGCTATCATTGAATACAGAGCAATTCTCGGTGACATCAACCGCATCCGCGAGATCGTTTGCAATGAAATGACCGAGATCAAGCGCAGATTCGGTGACGAACGCCGCACAAGAATCGAAGAATCCGAGGACGATATCGTGCTTGAGGATCTGATCGAAAAGCATGATTGCGTCATTACGCTGACACACGGCGGCTATATCAAGCGTCAGCCCGCATCCGAATACAGTGCACAGAACCGCGGCGGTATGGGTAAGGCTGCGTTGACCACAAAGGAAGAGGACTTTATTGAAAAGGTAGTTGTGGTACACTCGCACTCCAATCTGATGCTGTTTACTAATCTTGGCAGAGTACAGATGCTGCGCGCTTTTATGATCCCCGAGGCATCCAGAACTGCCAAAGGTACACACGTCAATAACGTCCTGGAGCTTGCCCAGGGTGAAAAGATCACGGCTATGATCTCGGTTCACGAGTTTGCAGAGGGTGAATATCTGACCATGGTAACCAAGCAGGGTATCATCAAGAGAACCCTCTTGACAGAATACGCATATCACCGCAAGGGCGGTAAGATCGCGCTTGCACTCAAGGAGGGTGACGAGCTGGTATTCGTGACCCACACCTACGGCTACCCCACCGATTTGATGATTGCGACCAGACAAGGCAGTGCAGTCAGATTTACGGTCGACGACGATAGCGTGCGCCCCATGGGCAGAACGGCTGCAGGTGTGCGCGGTATCAAGCTGCGCAATGAAGATTACGTTGTCGGCGTTGCAACCGTGACAGAAGGTAAATCGCTGATCACCATTACCGAGAACGGTTACGGTAAGCGTACCGACTTTGACGATTTCCGTCAGATGAAGCACCGCGGCGGTCACGGTGTGACCTGCCATGCCCTATCCGATAAGACCGGTCTTTTGTCCGGTATCAATATCGTGGACGACAACGATGACGTCATGATTATCACCGATGCGGGTACCATGATCCGTACGGGCGCTGCAAACATTCCCACCTACTCCAGAAGCGCGGGCGGTGTGCGCGTCATGCGTCTTGCCGACGGACAGAAGATCGTCAACTTCACAAAGCTTGCAAGACAGGACGAGCTGGAAGAGGTTGTGAGTGAAAGCGAGCCTGAACAGATGCTTGATAAAAATCTGCCCGAAAAACCGGAAAATATCGACGCAGAGGCACAAACCGAAGAAATCGAAGAATCTATCGAAGAATAAAAAATATCATAAAACAAAAGAAAACCCTTCTCTCTGCATTCTTATCGGAGAAATAGGCGGCACGAAAACTTCGGCAGAGAACTTGTTTTCTCTGCCGATTTGCGGTATAATGGTGATAGCGAAAAGCCTCCCTCCGAGAGGGAGGGGGACCGCGCTAGCGGTGGAAGGAGCCTGCGTAACTTTAGATTTGTACTAACTTTCTTGTAACGCGCTCTCCCTCAGTCGCCTACGGCGCCAGCTCCCTCCCGGAGGGAGCCTTGGGACGCACTCGTGCATCTTTAGGGGTATGGGCTTTGCCCTGTGCCTTTGTAATACAAAGGCGAAACTGGCGATAAATAAGAGTTTAATGGAGTGAAAAATGAAAATTGCAATTGTTGGATATAGCGGCTCTGGTAAATCTACTTTGGCACGAAAACTTGCAAAAAAATTTCAAACTGATGTCCTGCATTTTGATACCGTGCAATTTCTGCCCGATTGGGGTGTGCGTAGCGATGAGGAGAAGAAAAAACTAACGGAGCATTTTTTAAACACACACGATTCTTGGGTCATTGACGGTAATTACTCCAAGTTATTCTACGAACGTCGTATGGCGGAAGCGGATATCATAATACTTCTTCTATTTAATAGATTTGTGTGCTTACATCGTGCATATCGTAGATACATCAAATACAAAAACACAACTCGTCCCGATATGGCCGAAGGTTGTAAAGAAAAGTTCGATTTAGCATTTGCTAAATGGATATTATGGGACGGAAGAAGAAAAAGTGCAAAAGAACGCTATAAATGGCTGATTTCAAAATACGGAGATAAAGCAATTGTTATTAAAAATCAGAAACAATTGAACACTTATATTCAAAGTATAAGTAAATAAACAAATTCCAATTTATCGAATAACGAACGATGACAGATTTTTGGGAAAATCTGTCGTCGTTAATTATTTGTTTACTGCGGAGCAAAACTGCCCCATATGAACCAACTGACTATAAACTCTCCGCTAATTTTGCACGCCCTTGTAAAAGGGTTTTCTTTTTACTTATTCACATCTTACTCTTACCTATCATCTCAAAAAAGGGCTCTCCCGAAGGAGAGCCCAAATTTGTTTTGATATAAAGTTACTTAATGATAAATTAAGCAGCCTCAACGGTAATGGTAACGGTGTAGAATACTACAACAGTACCGTCAGCCAGCTTTGCGCCCCAAGCTACTTTGTAATCACCTGCGGCAACACCGGCAGTATCAACGGTGACGTGGTATCTGGATGCATTTTCACCTGCGAGGGTGTAAATGATCTCCTCAGTAGCCTGCTTGTACTCGCCGCCAAGGAACTCACCGTCATTGATAATAACGCCGAACTGATCAAATGCCTGAGGGAAGCCAATCCAGCCTCTGAAGCCGATCACGTCACCAACCTTGATGGTCAGGTGGTTTTCAACTGCTTCGAGCTTAGCGTAAGCATTGCCATCTTCCGCAAAGTACATACCTGCATTCAGAGTAACGGTATCGCAAGATTCGCCGATCATGCCTGCAGTAGCCTTGTCAACGTAAGAAGGAGCCGCGGGCTCTTCGGGCTCAACTGCTTCGGGATATGCGGTCCACTCAATGGGGAACTGAGATACGCCAACCTTGGAAGCGTTGTCGCCGGTGATGAAGGAAATGTTGGAAGCGCTAACGGTGGTGTAGTTATTGTAGGTACCCAGGTAGAAGATACCGGTTGCACCCAAATCAGTAACGTAAGTGCCAGCCTCTTCATTCAATACGAAGAAGGTGGTGGGCTCGGTGGTCATGTGAACGCCGCCCTTCATAGTGCCGTTATTCTCATACTCGTAGATCTCTACGTAGGTCTTAACGCCGTCAACCAGAACGTACATTCTCAGACCCTCTTCGTGAGTCTCGATGTAAACCTTTGCAGCATCAGCGGGGTTGGTGGAGGTTGCGAGGTAGTAACCGTCCATAGCGCCGGTGAAGTAGTAGGTAGCTTCCTTATTAGCCTGGTAGAAGCTTACTGCGTAGAAGGGATCTTCTGCGGGAGCTTCGGGCTCTTCGGGAGCAACGTAGTTAGGATCGTAGATAAACTCAACAGAGCTAATCAGCATGAAGGTGCCGGGCAGAGTGTCGTAGGTTACGTAAACGGGACCGTTGTAATCAACACCGGTCAGATCGATCTCGATGGCATGAACTGCCCAACCGAGCTCGGTGTAGGTAGCACCGGCAAGGATAACGTCCTCAGTGGGAGAGTTGGTCATAGCCTGGTCAGCGCTGGTCAGCATGATGCGGTTGTTAACAGCAGCAGCGTGCAGGTCAATGGTAACCTGAGAGCCGTCAACACCGTAGAAGATAACAACCTTGGACATTTCAGCAAGGTTGATGTTGCCAAGGGAAATGTAACCCTGGTGCAGCAGAGCGCCGGCTTCAACGCCGCCTGCAGCGACCATGCCATCGGTAGCGTCCTGAACGCCCTGACGGTGACCGGTTACTCCCCAATCAGAGGTGGGAACGTTGAGAGTGTCAACGTAAACGTCAGCGAACTTAGCGTCGTAAGCAACAGCTGCTTCAGCGGAAGTGAACAGAGCGATGTAAGCAACGTCCATGGTAGCGTCAGCAGCACCTGCAAAGGGATCCCAGCTTACGTAGTTAATTACGTTGTCAGTAATAGCAGAAAGTGCAGATACGTCAACGACAGCGAGCTGCCATTTGCCGTCACAAACCAGCGTATATCTGACGTTGTCGCCATTGCCGGAGCGGCCTGCACCGGAGCCTACGAACATTTCGGCATCGGTGTAGGTGGATGTGGATCTGTACTTAATAGCAATGTGAGTTGCAACGTAACCCTTAGCGTTGAGAGCAGCAATAGTGTAGAAGGGGTCACCCTGACCGATGGTGTCAACGGTAAGGTAGGAACCATCAGCAGCGACAACAAAATTATCCTTGTTGAAATTAGAACCGCCGGTGATATCGGGGTACATGGAAGCGCCGGTAACAAATGCAACGGGAGCATTGGGGTCAAGAGGAACAGCTACGTCGAGCTTAACGAGATCAATGGTGAACTCAGTGCCGACAACGTCAACGGAGTAAACAACGGTAACGTTCTGGTTATGGAATTCCTTCAGAGAAATGATCTCAGCATCAAGCTGGCCTACTCTGTGAGAAACGGTGCCTTCAGCGTAGTGCATGTTCTGAGAAACGTGGTTTACAACGCCCTCTTCAGCATCTCTGAGTGTCAGAGCAACGGTCTTGAGCAGAGTGCCGTCTTCTGCGTAGATGCTAACAGCCCAGTTTTCAATAGCATAACCGTCAACTGCGAGCCAACCGTTGTCAAAGTAAACGTAGTTAGCAGTTACGGAAGCAAGAGTCTCGTTTGCAGCATTGGTAATGGTGGTACCGATGGTGCTGTTGGTGTTTGCACCTGTAAATGCTACGACGTCAGAGAAGTCGTCATTTACACAGTACAAGAAAGAGTCTACGGATGCGTGCCAGTTACCTTCGAATACAGGAACGGGAGGCTCGGTTTCGGACTCGGACTCGGACTCGGACTCAGTCTCGGACTCAGTCTCGGTTTCGGTTGTGGTTTCGGTTTCAGACTCAGTCTCGGTGGGAACCTCAGACTCAGTCTCAGAGGGGGCTTCGGAGGACTCAGGCGTGGATTCTACAGGCTCATCGGGCTCATTATTACATGCAACCAGAGCAACAGAGAACACCATGCAAAGAGCCAACAAAACGAGTAACTTTTTCATGATGTCATTTTTTCCTTTCATGAATATAATTTTTACCTAACGTTAGGGATAGGTATACCATATTGTATCACAAAGCTTTGAAATTTGCAACAAAAATTTGTGAAATTATACATAAACAACCACAAAATAGGCAGTTTATACAATCATTACAAATAATAATTGTTCAATATCACTATAAAAACAGACTCGAAATAAAAAAATGCCCAATCATTAGCATAAAAATAAAATTTTGCTGCATTTTCGGTTAAGCAAGCAGGATATTTTTAAATTTTTTGACCGACAGGGCAGTAGGTAGATCTTTCCCTTCCCGCCGCGGACGCGTTCTGATAAGTATCCTCTCATAACCGGTCGCGCAGCTTTCGTTTTACAAAAAAGCAGCCGCCCATGTGGGCGGCTGCCAATATGTAGCCTTATTGTGTGTCAGTTTTCAGCAAATCAGATCTTTGCAACGAAAACGTCAACGTCAACGGAGCCTTCGCCACCCTCAGCCATGAAGTAGTTGGTGGTGGAAACGCTGACGATGATGGTCTGACCTGCCTCAAGCTCGATGACGAAAGGCAGCTCTTCGATCCAACCGTAGTGGGGAGCTTCCCAGTAGTACAGCTCACCTTCGTCGGAATCATCGGTCAGAGAGAAAGCATAAGTGCCTGCTTCTTCAGCGGTGAACTCCATGTCAGCGCCGTATGCATAGTAGCCGGATACGGTAACGGTAACAACGTTGTCACCCAAGGTCAGGCAGGGAGAAGCGGGTACTTCAAAAGCAACGGTCACTTCAACAGCTTCCTCGGTAACGTTTTCAACAGTCAGTTCGATCATAGCCCAATCTTCGGGAATCTCCTGCTCGATGGTGCCCAGCATATTGGGCTGCAGAACAACAGACTGACCGGTGTATACGTTGGTTGCGGTTACAACAAAGTTGAAAGCATTTTCGATCTTGAGGATCTGACCTGCTACGTTTCTTGCAACGAACTTGGTCTCAAAGCTTGCGGGAACGGTAAAGGTGCCGTTTTCGCCGTCGTACCAGATGGTCTCAACAACAGGAGCAACGGTAACGTTAGCCAGCTCGCAGATCACGATAACGGAATTGATGTTCTTCTCGGGGATCGCGCCCAGCAGAATGGTGCCCTGTGCGCCTGCGGGGAAGATGGAGAGGTCGATCTGGATCATGTTCTCACCACCGAACATACCGTTCTTGGTGGAGGTCATGCCTTCTTCGGTGTTCAGACCGTTGTAGTAGCCGTCAAGAGGCTCACCGTCAACACCGCCGGAAACGATTTCCATCCAGTTGACGCCGTCAATGGACCAAACGTAACGGTTTACACCGCCGCCAACGCCGCACCAACCGCCAAAGGTCAGAATGCCGTTCTTGTCGTTGGTCTTGAGGTCAACAGATGCATCGATCTTGCCCATAGAGGTGCCGCCGATGCCCTCATAGTTAGCAGCCCAGTCGCCGGTCTCAGCGTTGTAGGGGCCCTTGCCGTTTACGTGGTCGATGGATACCATGAAGTTGGTATCGGTGTCAACAGTCAGGTTGAGCTTGTTGAGGCAGATCTCATATACCTTAACAACAGTGCCGTCAGCCAGCTTAGCGTAGATGCTTACGTAGTGCTCGCCGTAGCCAAGGTCAGCAACGGGAACGACGATGTTATAGCCGGTGCCGTTTTCAATACCTGCAGCTACAAGGTCAGGTCTGTCCTGCTTGAATTCATCGTAAACGACGTTTGCATTCACGCCTGCGATGTAGTAGCCGAATGCATCAACAGTCTGCTTGAAGGATACCCAACCGCGGAAACCAACGTTGTAGCAATTGGTGCCGTAGTTTACGGGAACGATGTTGTTCTGTGCAGCCAGCTTGTCAGCAGCGCCGCCATCCTCTGCAAAGTACAGCTCTTCGTTGAAGTAGAAGCCGTCGAAGGACCAACGATTGAGGCCTGCAGCTTCATCGTTGAGACCAACGCAAGCAGTGCTCATGAAGTAATCAGAAGCGTACTTGGGAGAGTTGAATGCACCGATCCAAGCAACGTCGATGGACTGCTCGGTGCCTTCGGTGTAGAAGTCGTAACGAACGAAGGTCAGCAGCCATTCTTCGTTTACCTTCTCAGCGGGATCCAGGTCAACGATAGCGAGGTTCCACTCACCGTCGGTAACGTATGCCTGAGGAGCAAGCATATCGCCATTACCGTCAGCATTCTCACCGGTGGAGCCTGCAAACAGGTTGAAGGAAGCACCTTCAACGGTGGAACGGTACTTGATGGCAATGTAACGAGCATTCTTGTTCATGCCACGGAAGGTGAAGTAGGGGTCACCTACAGTGCCGTTGGTCAGTGTTGCGTAAGAACCGTCTTCGCTTGCAACTGCGCTTGCAATGTCGGAAGCACCGGTAGCGGTGGAAACGATATCAGCAGCGCTGAACAGGAATACGGGTTCGCTGGGATCGATCTCGGGAACGGGATCGGTCTCGGTTTCGGACTCAGACTCGGACTCAGACTCGGTCTCAGTCTCGGTTTCGGTCTCGGTCTCGGTCTCAGTCTCAGACTCGGACTCGGACTCGGTCTCGGAGGGAGCTTCGGTGGACTCTGCGGGGGTTTCTTCGGGCTCTTCGTTGTTGTTACAAGCAACCAGAACAACAGAGAAAACCATGCAAAGTGCCAACAAAACGAGTAACTTTTTCATGATATTTTTCCTTTCATGATATTTTAATTCGCCTACGGATAGGTATCAAATATGATATCACAAACGCTTAAAATTTGCAAGTAAAATAATCAGCTTTTTTATTTTATATGAAAATTTCGGCGCAATACACACAAAGCAAGGGCATAAATATACAAAATGTGTGCAAAAAGACAAGCAAGTTTTTACAGGCTTGCTTGTCTTTTACGGTTATACATGATATACAATTAAATGTAACTCTTTTATTGTTTGTACGTCATCTCGCCGTACGTGGGAACAGGCCACAGGGCGGAGGGCATCAACGTTTCCATAGCGTCTACGGGGGTGCGCAACGCTTGCATGGCGGGTACAACGCGATCCGCAAATGCCCGCGCGACGGCAAAATGATCACCTTGCGCGACAGCCTCTGCATCCGCTTTTTTGAGTGCCTCGAGTGCAGCATATGCTTGCTCATTATACGCGCTGAGTCTTGCAAGCAGCTCCTTTTCCACGCCGATCGAGCCCTGCCCAAGCACCTCGCGCTTTTGATTTGCGGTGGTTGCAAGACGGCACATATACTCCTCGACAGCGGGGATATATTCTCTTGATGCCATGACGATCATGGTCTGTGCCTCGATATTGATGATCTTGGCGTAATTTTCAAGCAGGATGTCCTGTCTGGACTCCAATTCTGCGTGGTTCATAACGCCGAATTTCTCGAAAAGCTCGACGTTTTCGGCATCGGTCATGTGCGGATACACGTCTACAGAGCGTTTGTAGTTGCAAAGTCCGCGCTTTTCTGCCTCGATCTCCCATTCGCGGGAATACCCGTTGCCGCTGAACAGAATACGCTCGTGCTTGGTAAACACCTCGCGCAGCAGCGCGTGCAGCTCAGTGTCGAAGTCGGCAGCCTTTTCCAGTCTGTCCGCGTATTCGCAGAAGGATTTTGCTACAGCGGTATTGAGCACGATGTTGGGCATGGCAATATTTTGTGCCGCACCCGGCATACGAAATTCGAATTTCTTGCCCGTAAAGGCAAAAGGAGAGGTGCGGTTGCGGTCGGTCGTGTCCTTTCTGATGGTTGGAATGGACGGAATACCTAAATTGAGCGTTGCCCTGCTCGCGCCGCTATAGGTCTTACCGCGAATGATGGAATGAATGATATGCTCCAGTTCCTCACCCACAAATACGGAGATAATGGCGGGCGGTGCTTCGTCCGCACCCAGGCGCGCATCGTTGCCTGCGGTGGCAATGGAGAGACGCAAAAGTCCCTGATAATCGTCCACAGCCTGCAGAACGGCTGCTAAAATCAGCAAAAACTGCATATTCTCGCCGGGTTTTTTGCCGGGATCGGTCAGATTTTTGCCTTGATCGGTGGCAAGCGCCCAGTTATTGTGCTTGCCTGACCCGCTGACGCCCGCATAGGGCTTTTCGTGCAAGAGGCAAACCAGCCCGTGACGCTCCGCTACGCGCTTCATATACTCCATGGTCAGCATATTCTGATCGACCGCCACGTTTGCGGTGGTATAGATGGGTGCAAGCTCGTGCTGCGAGGGGGCAGCCTCGTTATGCTTGGTTTTCGCATTGATGCCCAATGCCCACAATTCCCTGTCCAGCTCTGCCATAAACGCAGACACGCCTGTTTTTAGGGGACCGAAATAGTGATCCTCCATCTCCTGTCCCTTGGGTGCGGGTGCGCCGAACAGCGTTCTGCCGCAATAGGAGAGATCCTTTCTGCGATCAAAATAGCCTTTATTTACAAGGAAATATTCCTGCTCTGCACCAACGGTTGCGCATACGCGGGTGGTCTGGTTGTCGCCAAACAGGCGCAGAATACGCAAGCCCTGTGTATTGAGCGCGTCCATGGAACGAAGAAGCGGCGTTTTGGTATCCAGCGCCTCACCCGTATAAGAGCAAAAGGCGGTGGGGATATACAGCGTGCCGTCCTTGACAAAGGCATAGGATGCGGGGTCCCATGCGGTATATCCCCTTGCCTCGAAGGTAGCGCGCAAGCCACCCGAGGGGAAGGAGGATGCATCGGACTCGCCCTTGATCAGCTCTTTGCCCGAAAATTCCATAATGACCTTATCGCCAAGCGGGGAGATAAAGGCATCGTGCTTTTCGGCTGTCACGCCCGAGAGGGGCTGAAACCAGTGGGTAAAGTGGGTTGCTCCCTTTTCGATCGCCCAGTCCTTCATAGCGGATGCGACCGTGCCTGCAATGGCGGGGTCAATGACACCGCCCGTGGCGATGGTCTTGGTCAGCGAACGATAGACGTCCTTGGGAAGCTTTTGACGCATCACGTCGTCGTTAAAGACGCGTGAGCCGTAGAGTTCGGGTACGTTCATAGTCTTAATCCTTTGTTTTTGTTTAACAGGATGAAAGTTATTGATCGACCTTTTTACAAAAAGGGCGCGGGGGCTTGGGGCAGAGCCCCGAATTATGCCGTTTTTTGGTTCTTTTTTGCGGCTGCTCCGTCAAAAAAGAACGGAGAGAGTTTGCTCAATGTCAGGCGTCCTGATTTATTTCCCGCTTTCT
>JAZNBB010000078.1:0-14867 GCA_045586845.1 Eubacteriales bacterium | reverse complement strand
ATCGAACCCATGTTACCGCCGTGAAAGGGCGGTGTCTTAACCGCTTGACCAACGGGCCTGGTAGCGGGAATTGGACTTGAACCCATGACCTACCGGGTATGAACCGGTTGCTCTAGCCAACTGAGCTATCCCGCCATATTTTGCGTCTTTTCACAACGCCCAGTTATTATATCACGGTAGTTTTGATTTGTCAATACTTTTTTGAAAGAAATTTCTGTTTTTTTGAAAATTCCGCATAAAGGACAACACTTTTCTGCAAAAGTATTTCACCGGTAAGGCTTGACATCTCGTATAATATGTAATATAATGAAGGATATTCATATTCCGACTATCGGTTCGGATATTTGGGAGGATTATCATGTATGACCTTATCTTCATCGGTATTTCTGTTTTGATCATTCTGCTCTGTGCAGGCATAGCAGCAATATTCAGCCTGCCCAAGGCGATTGCGCGCGTCATTGTGACAGCCCTGTGCGCATTGTCTGCACTGGTCGTTTGTTGGACCGCAAGATTGCTGATTCCCTCACCCGAAGCAGTTCTCTCTTTGCTGCAAGCCTGTCTGGAGCCCGTCAGCTCCTTGATCGGTATCGATCTCGTTCCAATAGGAGAACAGGTTTTACAGTTTGCAAACATTTCCACTACCCTGATCGAATTTGTGGCGCAATTGATCGTGGCACTCATTCTTCCACTCTGCGCAGTGCTGCTCTTTGCTCTATTCTACTTGATTGCATGGGGCGCATCTTTAATCGTATTTCTGGTCATCCGCATTGTGCGCATGATCAAAAGCAAAGTCAAGAAAAAACAGCACGAAAAAGCTGCGGAGCAAGCAGACGGCGCTTGGGAAGAAACCCCTGACCAAGACAAACCCAAAAGGAACATCTGGCTCTCGGTGGGCTTCCGCGTGATCTCCGCAGGTCTCGGTGCAGTGCAGGGCATGATCATTGTCGGTCTCTTACTGATCCCGCTTTCCGGATACCTCTCTGTTGCAGATCCCGTGGTCAGCAAATTGTCCGAGCATGATATCCTGCCCGGTAATAACTCCGCCGTAACAACAGCGCAGCAGATCGTACATGACGCCAACAACTCCCTGACACTGAAGGTTTACCGCACGTTGGGCGGTCGCGCCATCACGGATTCGATTATGAGCATGAAGGTTGCTGGTACTAAGGTCAAGCTCAGCGAAGAATTGGATTCCATGATCACGCTCTCGCAGCACGTGATTGAGCTGTCGAAAACCGAATTCAAGAATTACAGCGAAGAAGAAGCTGAGATCATCCGCGCGATCGGAGACTCTTTTGCAGACTCTAAGTTGCTTTCCCCCATCTTTGGCGACGTGCTGTATGCAGCCACCGAAGCATGGCTCAACGGTGAAACCTTTATTGGTATCCCCAGACCCTCTTTGGGCGAGTCCGGAGAAATGTTTGAGCCCACGATCACAACCCTGCTTGAGATTTTAAATGAAGATGCCAAGGAAAATCTGCGCTTACAGGCAGACGTTGAAACAACTGCCGATCTGGTTGCGGTTTTGGCACAGAACGGCGTATTCGCCAAGCTTTCCAACACCGACGAGCTGCTCGAAACCATGGGGGGCGACGTCATCTCGGAGTTGGTAACCACTTTGGGCAACAACGAAAGCATGAAGCGCCTGATCCCCGAGATCATGAACATTGGTGTGCGTGCCATTGGTCAGGTATTGAACGTGCCTGCCGACGCGGCTCAAGTTTACGATACCTTTATGAACGACGTAGCCGACACACTCAATAACGTACGTGACCTGCCCGAGCAGGAGCGTGTAAGCAAGCTTTCCTCTGAGCTGGAAACCGCTTTTGACACCGCAGGTATTGAGATCGATACACAGGTCCTGGACTTTTACTCTACTGCCATACTGCACGACTTGGTGGACAACAACCCCGGTCAGGAGATCACCTCCGCTGACGTGCAAGCATTCTTTGTTCTGTACGCCGAAGGTGCACGCAATACCGGCTCCTCCATGAGCACCAAGCCCGGGTTTGATTTGCTTTCCGACACCGATTCAAAAGCAACCGATCCGTTTGTCGGCACAGTTTACGAAAGCATGACAGAGGCGCAGCGTCAAAGATCCGCCGCAGTTGCCGTTGGATCGCTGTGCTTCAAGCTTTCCGAGCTGGATCAGAACGACAAGGATATTACACAACGTGCAACCGCCCTTGTAACCGATACCTTTTCCGATATGCTCTCCGATAGCCCGACTGCCCTTGAGATCGTGACGGGCGTACAAATTACAGCTCCCGTATCTGCCATGACCACCGAAGGTGCCTCCAGCCTGCGATCCACCGAGGAAATGAAAAAGACGTCCAAGGTAATCACACTGGAAACACTGTTGGTGGATGCCAAAGAAATCGCGCAGAGCATCACTCCCGAGACCATCGGTCTTGATGCAAATGCAATTTCCGCTATTTTTGATACAGCCGTCAGCCTGAAGGATGTACTGAGCGGCGGAGATATAGATATTTCCAAACTTGCATCCTCTGTCGGCACCATTCTCGATTCCCTTGCCGAAACCAATACCTTTGGCAAGGACAAAACTGCTTCCCTGTTCACTTCGGTTCTGCAATCCGAAACAGTGCGTGACAAAGCAAATCTTGATATGAAAACTGCGACAGAGCTTGCCGAAAAAGCAACCGAGGGTGACAAGATCAATTACACCGAGACCATGACCACAGTTGCGGGGGCTGCAAACATTATGGAAAAGCTTTCCGCCGACGGCACCGTCTCCGAAGATGAGTTGGTTGACCTGATACGCAATCTGAACGCCCAGACTGCAGGCATGATCGAAATCTATGTGACGCCCACGCGTCTTGTGGAAAACAATATTCCTGAAAAGCACTCCGTGATCTCCTCCGATCTGATCAAATCTCTGTTTGGCTACATTGCAGATTCGGACAAGTCAAATTCCGAGATCGAAGCAAAGGCAGTCAACCAGATCCTGAACATTGCGCTTGCCGCGAAGGACTCCGATGACAAAAAGCTGTTCAGCACCGCTCCCGGCGCAGGAGACGGAAAGCTGCCTACCGCGACCGAGACGGTCAACACACTGCTTGACTCCAAGGCTGTTCGCCATGCATTGGTGGACGTTCTGACCGATGGTAAGCAGGTTACGACCTCTGACCCCTACGAGTTTGGCAGCAAGATCGCCGAGGGCTCCAAGGACCGTGCTGACTTGGTGGCTGCAATTGAAGCCTACGGCGCAGCCAACCCCGACGTGGATCAACTGACGCTGAACGCGCTGGCTGCCCTGTTCGGTGTGAATCTCAACGACTGATGTGCAAAAGCATTCGAGCACTGCGGATTTTCCGCAGTGCTCCTTTTTTGCCCGATGCCGCCAAGCAGCCATTCCCTTTCTTCCAAATCGTCTGCAATAGTTGCTCCCCACCGATCTCGTGCTCCATTGCCGTTCAATTTCTCCATTTCATATTGCGCATCAACTCGAACAATCAATAAAAGTGCTTGCAAAATCGCAAGAAAAATGTTATAATACACTCGACAATTCTGCAATAACTTCAAAGGAGATCCGTATGAACCGAAAAATTCAATTTCTACTGATTGGGCTTGTGTGCTTTGCCATGACAGCGACAGCTTGCCTATCCGACAAGCCGTCCGTTCCCGCAGATACCGCCGGGCAGATCGAGTCTGCGACCGTCGCCCCTGCCGAAAATTCTTCAGAACAACCAACAGAAACACCCACGCACCCCGAAACAGAGGAGGAAACTACCGTGGAGGTCACTTATGAAAACGTACAAAACCCCGTTTTCAACGTGGGAAACGACCCGTGGGTCGTTCCCTTCAAGGGCGATTACTATTATTGCTTTGCCTACGGTAATGGCGTAGCAGTCAACAAGATTTCCTCATTGCACAAAATCACCAATCGCGGCTCTTCCATCGTTTATCAAGCACCCACCGGTACGTCCTATTCTCACGAATACTGGGCACCCGAGCTGCACTATATCAACGGTGAATGGTACATTTACGTTGCCGCAGACAATGGCAGCAACGAAAATCATCGTATGTACGTGCTCAAAGGCACCTCCCAAGACCCCAAGGACCCCTTTGAAATGATAGGTAAGATCACCTCCCCCGACGACAAATGGGCTATTGACGGTACGGTCATGCAGTATGGCGGCGAGCTTTACTTTATCTGGTCTGGTTGGGAGGGCAATGAAAACGGCGCACAACACATTTACATTGCACACATGAGCAATCCTTGGACCATTGACAGTGAGCGCGTACTGCTGTCCTCCCCCGAGTACGCTTGGGAGACCTTCGAATGGCCGGATGTCAACGAGGGTCCCACCGCACTGCTTCACGGTGACAACGCCTTTATCGTATACTCCGCCAGCGGCAGTTGGAGCGACGAATATTGCCTTGGATTGCTGACACTGACCGGCAACGATCCCATGAATCCCGATCACTGGGAAAAGGCAAGTTCTCCTGTGTTCCAAAAGAAGACAGGGCTTGCTTACGGTCCCGGACATTGCTCCTTTGCTCCCGCACATGATGGCAGCATATGGATGATCTACCACGCAAATCTGGTATCCGGCTCGGGTTGGGACGGGCGCTCAGTATGGATCTCCCCCGTTACCTTTGACCAAAACGGCACGCCGGATTTCGGAGCGCCGACCCGGACTGTCACCTTCCCCGTTCCCCAAAAATAACGATAAAGCGTTGCCCCATGGGGCAACGCTTTTTGACTTATTCGCTGATCATTCTTATTCCCTGCACAAGGGTATCATAATTGATTGCACCTACCTCTTTTGTCACTACATCACCGTTTGCATTGATAAACACAGTGGTAGGGTACCCACTCACCTTATAGGCAGCTTGCGCCGTGCTCGAAACATCGTAGTACACATCAAACGAAAATCCCTTGCTCTGCACGTAAGCATCCGCCTTTTCTTTGGTCTCATATACGCCGTCGGTGGCGTTGATCATCAAAAACACCACATCGGGATATTCTGCGTAAGCCTTATCAAAATCCGGCATTTCCATCACGCAATACTTGCACCAGGTCGCCCAGAAGTTGAGCACCACGGGCTTGCCCGCAAAATCGGATAACTGTACCGCATTTCCCTTGGCATCCAGTACCACGAAATTGGGTGCGTTGCCTACCGAGTCTTTTACACTCACCTGTGCGAGGGCGTCCCCTCCCTGCTGCGACACATTTGCATCACATGCGCAAAGCGCCAGCACGCAAAAAAGCGCAACGCAAATCCATAATTTTCTTTTCACGTCCATCCCACCTTTCTTTTTCTCATTTTACCATGCGCCCGCGAAAATGTAAAGTATTTTTTCTCACACCTCTTGCAAAAAATGCGGAAATGAGTTACAATGTAGTAAATATAAAACACGGATGGGATCACATAGATATGTTTATTGTTTTTGAAGGCATTGACGGCGCGGGAAAGACTACGCAGATAGAACTTTTGGCAGACAGACTCCGCACAGCGGGGCTTGACCCCTATATTACGGCAGAGCCTACCGGTATGGAGACAGGCAAGGCGATCCGCCGCGTGCTCTCGGGCGCAGTACCCAAGACCCCCACGCAGGTAGCTGCCATGTTCGTGCAGGACAGAATTGACCACAACGTAGACCCGACCGAAGGCATTGAGACACAGCTTGCAGCGGGCAAGGCAGTCATCTGCGACCGCTACTATTACTCCTCACTGGCATATCAGGGCTCACTGACCGACTTTGACTGGGTTATGGCGGCAAACTGCTCTTGTCCCGAGATCCGCCACCCCGATCTCTGCATTTTCCTCGACCTTTCTCCCGAGGAAAGCATGAAACGCATCACGCGCGACCGCACAGAGATCGAAATTTACGAAAAGGCAGAGACGCTGACCAAGTTCCGCGCACAATATCTGAGCGTATTTGAAAAGCTGAGAGCGCGCGGGGAGCAGATCGAGATCATCGATGCATCCGGCAGCATCGGGCAGACCGCCGAGGAGATCGCCAAGGTCATACATAAACATTTTGGAGTATAAAAAGCAGGGCTTGCTGCCGCGGCAGCAAGCCCTTACTATTTGTCTTGTTTGGGAGATACACTCTTTCGAGTACGACATCATGATACTCTCAAATATGCTTTAGGCAAAGAAATTCTCCTCCACCTCGGCACACAGCCAATGGTACATGGGCAGGTGATATTCCTGCACGCGGTATGTATCGGTTGCGGGTGCGTGCAACACGATATCGGCAAGCGCGTCGAGGGCACACGCATTCTGTCCGACCATGGCGATCACGCGTACTCCCGAAGCCCTTGCGGCATGCGCCGCGGCAACTACGTTTTTCGAGTTGCCCGAGGTGGAAATGCACCAAAGCACATCATTGGGCTTGCCGAGTGCCAGCGTCAGTTGCGCGTACACCGTCCCGGCGTCCACATCATTACAAAATGCGGATATGACCGCGCCCTGCGAGGGCAGCGAGACGGCGGGCAGTCCTCTTTGCAGCTTGCCTGCCAGCGCGTCGCCCAGAGCGTCCTTCAGCTCACCCTCAAGCGGACGTTTCGACATAAACCCCTTGAGCAGCTCACCCGCAATATGATCGCAATCGGCAGCCGAGCCACCGTTGCCGCACAAAAGCACCTTACCGCCGCGCTCATACGTATCGATCAGCAGTTCCCTTGCCTGCACCAGTACATTCTTTTGCGACGCAAGCGCGGGATAATGCGCAAACAAATCAATTTTCATATATACTAACCTCTCCTTATTCCGCCATCATGGCAACACAAAGTGCAGCCTTGTCCCCCACCGACTCGGTCAGCGCGGCGGGTACGATCTTGCACACCGCAAACGAGTCCGGCAAAGCTTCCTCTCCCAGCGTGCGCTCCATAGCCTTACGCAACAGATGCCCGCTGCGCGTGTAGATACTGCCGATCACAATCCGCTCGGGATTGAGAATATCCACCAACACGGCAAGCCCCCGCCCAAGCATTTCCCCGCATTTTTCCCAGACCGCCAGCGCGACCTCATCGCCCTCGTCTGCAGCTTCGGCAAGTGCCTTTGCGGTAATATTGCCAAGCTCGTCCTCGTTTTTGCAAAAGCTGCAGGAAATACCGCGCGCCAACGCGTCCTTGGCATAGGCTACACCCAGCTGTGCAAGTCCCCCACCGCTGCAAAAGCCCTCAAACGAACCCTTTTTGTAATATCCGACAGGTCCGTCGGGTGCAAGACGCACGTGTCCGACCTCGCCTGCGTTGTCATTTGCGCCAACGTACAGCTTGCCATCCAGCACAAGCCCTGCGCCCATGCCGGTACCGAAGGTCAGAAACACCATATTTCGCGTTCCCTTGCCCGCACCAAAGCGGTACTCGGCAAGTGCGCACGCGTTAGCATCGTTACAAAGCGCAGTGGGAAGCCCGAAACGTTCCTTTAACATCTGTACGATGGGCACGTTATCCCATCCGGGCAAATTGGGCGGCGACTGGATCAGCCCCGAGCGCGAATCAAGCGGTCCGCCGCAACTGATACCGATTGCCCGGATCGTGTTTCCCTGCTCCCGCGCTTTTTCAATCAACTGCTCCGCAGCCTGCATGATGCGCGCAAGCGTGCTGTCCCTGTCCGCCGTTTCAAAGCGGATCTTTTCAAGCACCTCGCCCTGCCCGTCACCGAGCACCAAGGCACATTTGGTGCCGCCTATATCAATACCGAGATATCTTTCCATATCAACCCTCTAATGCCTCTAATTCCTCATAATCCAAAAGCAGTTGCTCCTCGATCTCGCTCTTGCGTGCGTCAAGCTGTGCCACACGCTCGTAATCGGTAGCGGCATCTCCGTACAGCTCTTGCTCGATCTCTGAAAGCTCTGCCTCCAACACTTCGCACTCGACGCGCAGCTTCTCCATGCGACGCACTCTCTTGCGCTCGGCTGCTACGTCCTGCTTGTTTTTGAGATACTGCATCTTTGCGCTGCTTGCCTCAGCTCTCTCGCCCACCTGCTCGGTCACAGGCATTTCCGCGCGGCGCGCCTGTACGTATCTTTCGTATTCGGTGTACCCCTGTCCGGGGTGATCCACATGGAAATCTAACACATCGCCCGCAAAAGGAGCTCCCGGAGCAAGACAAAGCACACGCGTTGCGAGCTTTTCCACCAAATAACGATCATGTGACACGACTAAAATCGTGCCGTCAAAGCCGTGCAGTGCGTTCTCCAACGCCTCGCGCGAATCGATGTCAAGGTGGTTGGTCGGCTCGTCTAAGATCAGCAGATTCATTTCGGACAGGATCAGCTTAGAGAGCGTCAGTCTTGCCCTCTCTCCGCCCGACAGCACTGCCACCGGTTTGAACACGTCCTCACCCACAAAGCGAAACAAAGCAAGCGCGTTTCTGATCTCAGTCTCGGTCTTTTGCGGATATGCGTCCCACAACTCATCGATGACCGCGTTTTCGGGGTCAAGATTCTGGTTTTCCTGATCATAGTAGCCGACTTTCACGTTATACCCCGCCTCGATCTTGCCCGCGGTGGGGGTCAGCTTATCCAATATCAGCTTAATTAATGTAGATTTGCCGCAGCCGTTGGGTCCTATGACCATCATGCGGTCGTTTTTCTTGAGCGCAAATGACACGTCCGAGAAGATCTCCTTCTGTCCAAATCGCATACCCAGCCCCTTGACGGTCAGCACGTCGTTGCCGCTGGGTAACGCCGCAGTAAAGCGCATACGGATCGGCTTGGGCGCGCTTTCCGGCTTTGCAACGCGCTCAATCTTGGCAAGCAGCTTTTCACGTGCACGGATGGTGACGTAATTGTGCGCCTGGTTCCAGCGACGCTGCTGGTCGAGGAACGCCTCCTGCCGCGCAAATTCTCGCTGTTGCAGATCGTATTTCTTTTGCCAGATTGCCTTGTCCTGCTCGCGCTGCTGCATGGTCTGTGAATAGTTGCCCTTATACAGCTTGGCGTGGCAGTTCTCCACCACCAAGGTCTTGCCCGTGACACGGTCAAGAAAATAACGGTCGTGTGAGATGACCATGACGCATTTTTTATACGAGATCAGAAAGCTCTCCAGCCATGCAAGCGTTTCCATATCCAGATGGTTGGTCGGTTCATCCAAAAGCAATATATCCGGCTCGGTGGCAAGCACCACGGCAAGCGCCAAACGCGTACGCTGACCACCGCTGAAGGTATCGATCTCTCTCTCTCCGTCCTCGCGCGAAAAGCCCAACTTTTGCAAAATCGAGGCGCATCTGCCTCTGAACTCCATACCGCCGTCGCGCATAAAGCGCTCGTGCAGGCGGGTATATTCGCCTGTTAAAATATCGTAATCGGGGCGCGAGGTATCCTGCAAGGCACCCTCCAGCTGCAAAAGCCGCTGCTCGGCGGCAAGCAGATGGGGAAAAGCGTGATACATCAGCGAAAGTGCCGTACCATCGCCCGTTTCCCTTTCAAACGCACCGTCCTGTGTTAAGATTCCAAGCGTTTTGTCCTTAGAGATATACACTCTGCCCTCGGTGGGCTCGTAAGTCCCCGTGATCATACGGAACAGCGAGGATTTGCCAGAACCGTTGACGCCGATGATGCCGAGCTTATCATTCTCATCCAAAGAAAAGGAGATATGCTCCAATATGACATCGGTACCAAAGGACAGACCGAGATCGTCCACGCTCAGTATTGTCATACTTCATACCTCCTTACAATCAATCGGAACCACTTAATATTGTGGTCTGAAAAACTTTCAAAACGTTAAATGAGCCTATATATTTGCTCGTACATATACAAGGATCCCAGGCAAACCAGCACGCTGCCGGTTTCAAGAGCAAATGCCACAGCCTTGCCAAATGCCTCCTCAACGCTATCATGATACGATGCCTCTACGCCCTTGCCGGTCAATACGCGGGCATATGCATCGGCATCAAGCGCACGAGGATTATCTGGCTTGATACAAAAGGCGCGCTTTGCTATCTCGGAAAGCTTTGTTGCCACGTATTCGTAATCCTTATCGCGCATGACGCCGGTAAGAACGGCGACCTTTTCCCTGCCGAAATAATGCTTCACACTCTGCACGGCAGCATCTATTCCCTCGGGATTGTGCGCCCCATCAAATATGACAAGGGGCTCGTTCATAAGCTTCTCAAAGCGCGCCTGCCAGCGGGCAGCCTTCAAGCCCTCATATACTGCCCTGTCGGGAATATCCATTCCCTGCCGACCAAGCTCGTCTACCGCTAACAGCACGTTTGCCGCATTATCGGGCTGATAGAGTCCGAGCAGAGAGAGCTCCACACCCTTCCAAGCACCAAGATCGAAAACGCAGCCCTCAAGGTCACAGCGCCTCAGCGTCAATCCGGTCTTATCAGCATTGATAAAGGTCGCACCCATTTGATCCGCCTTTTGCTTGATCACCGATCTTGCGCTCTCATCATTGCCGCAATAAAGTACAACACCGCCGGGCTTAATTATCCCAGCCTTCTCCGCGGCGATCTTCTCAACCGTATCTCCGAGGTAAGCAGTGTGATCAAGCGAAACGCCGGTGATCACAGACAAAAGCGAACTTGGAATAATATTCGTGGAATCTAAGCGTCCGCCCATTCCCGCTTCCAGTACCACAACATCACAGCCACACCGCTTGAAATATTCAAATCCGATAGCGGTGATCAACTCAAATTCGGTGGGCTTGTCCTCCATAGCGTCGGCAATGGGCTGAATGTAGGAGGTAATCTCTGCTAATGCCTCCTTTGGGATGTTCTCGCCCCCAACGCGTATACGCTCGGTGAATTCCTTGATGTAAGGAGACGTGAAAAGCCCCACCTTGTACGAGGCGTGACCAAGCACACTGCCAAGCATAGAGCAAAAGGAGCCCTTGCCATTGGTTCCTGCCACGTGGATAAATTGAAGGTCCTTTTGCGGATCGCCCAGCCTTTGGCAAAGCTCTGCTATTCTTTCAAGCCCCGGCTTTGTAAAGGTCCAGGATATGGAATGTATATAATGCAACGCTTGATCGTAATTCATCGTCCGTACCTTCCAAACTTGAAAATTTTGACGAACACAGGACTTTTACTCAGGTAGCAGAGCAACCCGGATTCAAGAACTGCTATAATAGCATAGGTGGGGATGCGCCACAGCACCAGCCATTCGTAGTAAACGAAAAGCCCCAGGGATTTTATGATGATCGATCCCACCAGGTGTGCCGCCACCACGGACAATATTACACGAACGCTTCCGTCGCGCTTGACCACGTAATGAGACATCAATCCGCTTACCGCACCCACCGCAGCCGCACCCAAGGTGACTATGGGGGAGATCGCAAGGGTTTGTGTGGAAAGTATAAAACTGACGATATCTGCAACAGCTCCCACACAAGCGCCCACAACGGGACCAAATGCAAGCCCCGAAATAATGATCGGAAAGTTTTCTAAGGTTATCCGAAAAAGTCCGTTCCCAAAATTCAAAAAGCTCTTGCAAAAGATTCCGATTACCACGCTGATCGCCGCAAGCATAGCAGCGTAAACCAGCACGTAAACGTTTTTGAGCCCCTCTGCTTTTTTCGTTTTCATAAAAAATCCTCCTTTCCTCACCCATATCGCAAGAAAAAGAGGCATAGATCGCCATATTCGTGCCATATAAAGCGGGATGCAACGGGTGAACCGCGCAGCAGACCTCTCTGCAACTTCGTCCTGCGGACAACTCCCCGTCCCGCAAGCACTTAACGCTCACCGATTTACTCTTAATATAGGGATATTATACCACCATTGATCCGGTTCGTCAAGTGCCTGCGCAAAAATGCAAAATGCAATATAAAAACGACCAATAAACCCTTCGGAGTCATACGGAACGGATGATCGATACTCCGCGTGTCATCCGTTTGATCTCGGCATTTCTCGCTTGATATTTTTTCCCTTTCCTCTTGCGTATGCGGTCGATCTATGTTATACTTATTATGGGAAATTTTCTACTACTTTACATAAAGGGGCACGCATGGTTTTTTCATCACTTTTCTTTATTTTCGCCTTTCTTGTAGTCAGCTACGCACTTTACGCCGCCTTCAAGGGCATACGTGCCCGTAATACCATTCTTTTGGTGTCCTCTCTGATCTTTTATGCTTGGGGCGGCCCTGCCTTTGTGCTGCTTTTGTGCCTTGAAGTCTTTGTTTGCTATATCGGCGCGCTCATGATCGACGCCATGGGAGCAAAAACCCGTCGCTCGCTGATTGCCACTTGGGCCTGCGTAGGCTTTTGTCTTGCGCTCCTGGTGCTGTTCAAGTACACCGGCTTTTTCCTTACCAACGTTCAGCTCATCACCGGACTCCCCAAAATCATTCCCGCCATTACCTTGCCCATCGGCATTTCATTCTATACCTTCCAGTTGATCTCCTACGTCATTGACGTGTACCGCGGCGAGGTCGAAGCGCAAAAGCGCTACGCCAATCTGCTCTTATACGCCTCCCTGTTCCACCAGTGCATCGCAGGTCCGATCGTGCGCTATGCAGATGTGGCACGCGAGATCGAGCACAGAACCGTCACTTGGGATCAAGCTGCACAGGGCGTTTCCCGCTTTTCGGTAGGCCTTGCCAAAAAAGCTCTGCTTGCTAACGGTTGCGCCATGATCGCCGACAGTCTGCTTCCCTCGGCTGCGACCACCGATCTCTCTGCGCTCTCATCTGTCTCACTGCTTCTGGGCGGTCTTTGCTATATGCTGCAGATCTACCTTGACTTCTCTGCCTATTCCGACATGGCGATCGGCATGGGACTGATGGTGGGCTTCCACTATAAGGAAAACTTCAATTACCCCTACGCCGCCTCGTCTGTCACCGACTTCTGGCGTCGCTGGCACATTTCCCTTTCCTCCTTCTTCCGCGATTACGTCTATATTCCCTTGGGCGGCAACCGCGTCAAGGTTCCGCGCCATATTCTCAATATGCTGATCGTCTGGGGATTGACCGGCTTTTGGCACGGCGCTTCCTGGAATTTCATATTCTGGGGACTTTACTACTTCCTCTTGCTGATATTTGAAAAATACGTACTGCGCGTAGGCAAGGCAACGCCGCTGCCCTCCAAGATCATCGCGCGCATCTGCGTGCTGCCCGCCGTTTACTTTGGATGGCTGATTTTCCGATTTGATGACCTTTCGCTGCTTGGGGACACCTTGCGCGGCATATTCTGCCTCAACGGAAACGCGTTCTTTGACCTGAGCGCACAATCCGCCTTAACCGGCAACTGCATCTTCCTTGCCATCTCGATCTTGGCTTGTTTCCCCATCGTGCCCTTGCTTTCCAAACTGCGCGATGCAGACAAGATCAAGCCCGTCTACTACGTGGCAAACGCAGTTGCCGCCATTGCACCCGCAGTCTTAGTCATTCTCTCGGCGATTGCTCTGGTCGGCGACAGCTACAACCCCTTCCTCTATTTCCGCTTTTGATGCACGAAAGGACGGCATATGAATACAAAAAAACTGTTTAATCAAATCATGATCGCGCTGTTTTGCGGCGTCATGGTGTTGGGCTTTGTGCTGGGACTTGCATTTTTCCTGCGCCCCGAGCGTTCCGATTCTGAAAACCGAGACCTGACCAAATTCCCCACGTTTACAGTGGGCACCTTCCTTTCGGGCGAGTACACCGAGCAGATCAGCACTTGGTTTGCCGACACCTTCCCCTTCCGCGAGGGACTGATCGCAGCAAACGACTATATCATGTCTCTCAAGGGCTTTGCCGCTGAGCAATTCCAAAGCGGTGCTTCCTCTGCAGGCAACCATAACGATAGCCAGGGCGGCGAGGACGTCAAGGTCGAGACCATTGCGGGCTATTACATTCATGGCAACACCGCCTATGAGATGTACTACCAAAGCAAGGAATACTCTCAGCGTTACAGCGCACTGATCAACTCTGCCGCGCAAAAGCTGGACGGCAAGGCAAAGGTATATACCGTGGTCGTTCCGCTTGCTTACGCCTACAACGACAAGGTGCTGCAAAAAACCGACGCAACCGACCCCAAGGCTGCCATTGACAGTATATACGCCGACATCACGCACAAAAACGCAGTCAAGGTGGACGCATACGGCGCACTGGGCGCGCACAAGGACGAATACCTCTACTTCCGCACCGATCACCACTGGACGGCACGCGGTGCTTACTACGCATACACTGCCTACTGCGCGGATGCAGGCTTAACCGCACATCCCCTTGATTACTACGAAAAATCAGAATTTGGCGGCTTTCTGGGCACGCTCTACTCGCACACCAAAGCCCCTGCCCTGAAAAAGAATCCTGATGTGGTGGAAGCCTTTGTGCCGCGCGGCAGCAATACCCTTTACGTGCACACCGCAGACGGTGAGCGACAGAAATTCACGGGTGGCGTGGTTCGGACTGATACCGACAAATACTATCCCAATGAAGGTGCCAAGTACAACTGCTTTTTGACCAGCGACAACCCCTTGGGCACCAAACAAAGCTACTATTGCAGCATTGAGAATCCGAACATTACCGACGGCTCTGCCGTAGTGCTTGTCAAGGAATCCTTCGGCAACTGCTTTGCCCCCTTCCTGGTAGATCATTATCAGCACGTTTATATCATCGATTACCGCTATTTTGACGGCGACCTGACCGATTTCGTGACCGAAAAGGGCGCGGGCGCAGTTATTTTTTTAAACAACATCACCGCCACCTCCGCCGCACCCCGCGTGAGTGAGATGGAGGATTTGGTGAATTAACAAAAAACACCCTGCCGTATCCATGCAAAAAAGGTGCTGCGTCAGTTGGCGTGATACTCTTAACGGAGTATCACGCCGGTTCTATTCACCTGCGGCGAGTTCTATTGCTGCGCAGTGATATTCGGCTGTCGCCGAGTGATATTTGCTTCGCAAGTTTTAAGGCGAATAGAATATCACTGAAGCCGTAAGGCTTCAATATCACT
>JAZNBB010000077.1:0-19240 GCA_045586845.1 Eubacteriales bacterium | reverse complement strand
TGAGGCTCCCTCCGGGAGGGAGCTCCCGACGAAGTCGGGTGAGGGAGAATGCGTGACAATAAAACATATCAAAACTTCAAAGTTACGCGGGCTCCTTCCGTCACGCTTCGCGTGCCACCTTCCTCCCGGAGGAAGGCTTTTTTGCTAACCCCATATATCACAAATCGGCAGAGGAATAATCCCTCTGCCGAGGTTTACGTGCCGCTAATTCTCCGTTAATGACAACAGAGAAATGACACAGCACCTTTTTCTGTCTTTATGGGAGATCGCCTTTACATCGATCCTTTTTCATATTCAATCAAAACCACTTCTCGCCAAGCACCGTTGCGCTCTTGATAAGCGGACGGAATGTGATCCACTCGCCGCTGCCGGGGCAAAGGCGGTAGCGGCCGAGCAGGCAAAGGATATACCATGCCGCCGTCGTACCTGTGTCCTCGTCGCCGGGGAAGCCCTTTTCGGTGGGGTCAAATGCTTCCTCTGTCAGCTTTTTGACCCAATATTCGGTCTTTTCCACCTCGCCGAGCGCGGCGTACAAAAAGGGAAGATGGAAGGACGGCTGATTGGAGATCGCCATCTGTCCGAAATCCACCAGTGCCATCTCGGTCATCTCGTGGATCTCAAAGCCATAGCCCATCACGCGATAGCGCGGCGGTGTGGCAAACAGCTCGTCTAACTTTGCGATCAGCGCATCCTTGCCGCCATACAGTTCGGCAAGCCCCTGTACATCATGGGGAACCGCGAAAGAGTTTTGCCAAGCAGAGCCCTCGGTGTACTCACCGCCCCACGTACAGGGATCAAACTTCTCTGCCATGTTACCATGCTCGTCTTTGCCGCGCATAAAGCCGCTTACGGGGTCAAACAGGTTTTTATAATTCTCAGCACGCTTGTCATACTCCCGAACAATGTCGGTCTTGCCAAGTGCCTTTGCCACGCGGGCGATGCACCAATCCCCATAAGCAAAATCCGCAGTCAGATTGACCGATTCACGGTGTTGTTCGCGCGGTACGTAACCGTACTGCAGATATGCAAGGGCACCGTTGCGTCCGTATCTCGGGTCGTCCGCCTCATGGTTTGCGTGATAAATCATACCCTGTAGTGCCGCCTCCAGCACTTCGCGCGAACCGATACCCTCGGCAGCCGCCTCGGCGATCACAGCATCGATCAGCGTGCTTGGCATACAGCCCACCTCGCCCATCGCGCTGCATCGGGGCAGCCAGCCGCCGTCGGTATAATCTGTCACCAAGCCCGCAAGGATCTCAGCGTATTCCTCCCGCGCGATCAGCGAGAGCAGGGGAAACTCGGTGCGATAGGTATCCCAAAAGCAATTGTTCGTATATCGCACACCCGCCTTGACGCCGCCGTCGCGCGGCACGTAATGCACGGGGCGATCATTTGTGTCAAGCTCGTAAGCTTTGTGGGGAAAGAGAAAAGTGCGATACATACAGGAATAGAAGGTGCGCAGCTGCTCCTCGTTCTCTGCTTCTATTTCGATGCGAGAGAGCTTTTCCTCCCAATTCTCACGTGCGCTTTCCATCAGCCGGTCAAACGTGTCCGCACCGCACTCGCGGTCGATCGCGGCGTCAGCCATTTGTTCGCTGATATAGGAAATGCCGATGCGCGCTTCGCATACGCCGCTCGTAAGAGCAACGTGTATGCAAGCCGATCCGCCTTCGCCCTGCGCGTAGGTGTGCGAAGCGTCAGCGCATCCGTTCAAAAAACGCACGGCAATATAGGCGTGAAAATTCTTTGCATCACCCTGGCTGATGCCGTCGGTGCAGCCATACAGCGTGTTGCTTTCTGCGTCAAAGCGGTAGGTATAGTTGCCAATGACCGGCAAAAGGGAAAGATAGGATGGGCGGTTGTCGCCAAAGGCAAGGCGAAGTGCGGCGCAACGCTCGGTGGGGGTCAGCTCCAAGGTGCAGTTCGATCGCAGAAAATGTGTGCGCAGATAGTGCGGTGCTTCTATGCAGTCCTGCTTGCGTATACCCGACCAAGCACCCTCGCCCGTGCTTGCCACACAATCGTTTTGCGGCATGAGCAAAAATGCGCCAAAGTCGCCGATCCAGGGGCTGAACTGATGCGTTAATCTCACACCCTCGGAAAATTCGTGCTCGGGATGGTAAAACCAAGCTCGCTTGACTTCGGTCTGTAAGCAAAACGATGCCATACCAAACGGCAGCTGCGTCAGGGGCAGGGTATTGCCGTAAGAACGGCGCGGATGCGACGCCGTGCCCATTTTTGTATTGACAAAGGGTAGATATTTCATGCGTATCTCTCCTTATTGTATCAACTTCTCAATATGCTCCCAATACACAGAGTCCTTGAAGTAATACTCGATGCTCTCGCGTCCTATGACCTTGAATGGCGTATTGCTGTTGTGCGCCAACTCCTTCAAATGACATGCAAAGCCATACTCGTCGGTATATTTTTCAACAAAGGCAGGGTTACAGAATTTGTCTACGCCAAACAGTCGGATAGCCTTGTCCTTGCTTAAATACAGCGAAAAAGAAAGCCCGCGGTCTTGCGTAAACTCCAATTCGTACAGTCCGATATCCTCCCACGTATAGCTTTGGGTCTTGAAAAAAACGTAGGAGTCCACGCCCTGCTCGGTAAAAACGTTACATACGTTGGGACCTATGATGATGCTGCACAGCAACAGCACGCAACAAACGATACCGATGACGGTTTGCCACGACGCTTTTTTGCTTTGACCGATCTGCGGCTCCTGATCCTGTATCAGTTCCTTGGTGCCCGGTTGAAATATCAGCATAATAACTTCCATAAGGATCAGATCAATGAAAATACAATAGATCAGAACAGGCATGGTCATCATGGCAGGTTGGTCTCCTGCGTGTATGGACAGGATCAAAGGGGCAAGAGTACCCATCAGGGCAACGATGGCAAACAGAATGATCAGCACTACCAAAGTGCCCACAACCACATAGCCAAGACTGCCTCTTGTACCAAAGCTCTTTTTCTTTTTCATCATAATATGCGCATCGACGAGCAGACCTGCAGCTTGTCCGCGATTGCGGCAGCTTCGTCCTCACTCATATCGTTGGTAACGACAGATACATGGTCCTGTTCGGTAAGCAGATGCTGCACTTGACCACCGAGTACGGTGTTGACCTCAGCAAGAGTGTTGGCAAATCTGAAATAACGTGCGCAGGTATAGTTTGCAAAGTCAGCGAAGTCCCGGGCGGTCGCATCTGCGAAATACGGACGTTTGACCGATCCGCGTATACCCGAGGCAATATCGATGATGTCACCCACAACAGCACTTGCGGTGGGCAGCTTGCCCGCACCGGGACCGTAGAACATGACCTCGCCCACCATGTCGCCTTTGAGCAGTACACCGTTATATACATCCGAAATTCCCGAAAGGGGATTGCTCATAGGCACGAAGCGAGGGCTGACGAGAGCAGTGATCTTGCCGTTGTTGATCTCTGCATGACCGATCAGCTTGATGGTATAACCAAGCGCGGCGGCGTCGCTGACATCCGTGCCCGAAATGGCGGTAATCCCCTCGGTATGAACGTTGGCAGGGGAGATCAACTTGCCAAAGCACAAGCCGCACAGGATGGCGATCTTGCGTGCGGCATCGAGTCCCTCCACATCTGCAGCGGGATTTGCCTCGGCATACCCCAGCTCCTGTGCCTTTTTGAGGGCATCCGCAAAGCTGGTGCCGGACTCTTTCATGCTTGTCAATATATAGTTTGTGGTGCCGTTTAGAATCCCGTTTACGCAGGAAATGCGGTTGGAAGCAAGATCCACGTAGATTGAGCGCAGTACGGGAATACCGCCGCCAACGCTTGCTTCAAACAGATAGGAAACATTGTTTTTCCGGGCAAGTGCCAAAAGCTCGGTGCCGAAGTTTGCAACCACCTCTTTGTTGGAGGTTACTACGCTCTTGCCCGCTTCCAGGCATGTCTTGGTAAACTCGTACGCAGGGTGTGAGCCGCCCATCATTTCTGCAACGATGGCTACCTCGGGATCGTTTACGATAACGCTAAAATCATGTACGACACGGTCTGCAAACGGACTGTCGGGAAAATCGCGCAGGTCGAGAATATACTTGATCTCCACCTCGTCGCCAACCTTGCTTTTGATCAGATCCTTGTTTTGCGTCAAAACCTCGGCACAGCCGCTGCCGACTACGCCAAAGCCGAGTAATGCTACTTTGATCATGAGAAAATCCTCCAATGACTCAATGCTAATAGTATATCACCCTATATCATATCATATTTTTTCGGGAATTGCAAGAAAGGGGGTTGATAATTTACAAAATTTTTGGTATAATCTTTGCAAAGAGGAGGGATGAGTATGGCTTCACCGATCGGAGATAAGAAAAATGTCAAAATATTCGTGCTGTACCTGATGGAGAATATCGGATATCCCATGAACTTTGCGACGATCAACGACGTCACGCTGCAAAACGATTACGTGATGTATTTGGATTTTGCAGAAGCGTTTTATGAAATGTTAGATAACGACCTGATCGCCTGTGTCGGACAGAATGAAGCAGGGGATGATCTGTATGCCGTTACCTTTCGCGGCAGATGCGTAGCCGAAGAGCTCAAGAGCGATCTTTTGCCAAGCATTTTGGATCAGAGCCTGCGTTGTGCGTTGCGCTACTTGGATTTTCGCAGACGTGGCGTGCGTATTTCAACAAATATCGTACAAAATCCGGATAAGACCTACGATCTTGAGTGCAAGATGTTTGAAAAGGAAGAGGTCATCATGGCAATCACGCTCAAGGTGGATAGCCGACTGCGTGCCGAAAGAATGGCTGACAATTTCCGCGAAAATCCCGAAAATATTTACAAAGGTGTGACCGCGCTGATTGCGGGCAACGTAAATTACCTTTTCCCATAAGGGATTTCGCGCTTTAGTTTGAGTGAATAAGTTGTGAATATTTACAAAGTTTTGCGCGGAAAATAACAAATGTTACAAAAAAGCCTCCGAGAGCATTGCACAATGCTCAAACGGGGGCTTTCGCTATTGTTAAATATGCACAAAAATCTTGTGCGAAATTTTCTGTGATGTAATATTTCGACAAAATTTGCTCTTGACAATGGTTTTATCTGTGCTATAATAATATAAGTACCACTCTAACTATGGCGGTGAAAGCATGAGCAATTCCTACCAGAAAATAATGCAGGACGCAGATCTTGGCGATCTGCTTGGTGCTGCACGCGCAGGGGATCAGCAGGCATATGCCGTTTTGTTGGAGCGATATGCGCCCATGTTGCAGGCCATGGTTATGAAATATGCTACATCCGGCATGAGCGAGGCAGATGTTGAGGATTTGTACCAGGAGGCAAACGTAGTATTTTGCAGCGCGGTGCAGACCTACGATCCTTCACGCCAGGGCGTGGAATTTGGTCTGTATGCCAAGATCTGTGTCGGTCATGGTTTAGCGTCAGCACTGCGTGCGTTTCGCAGGCAAAGGCACCGGGGATTGCTTTCCCTTGAGGGAGAGGGGCTGATCGAGCAGAATCCCGGGTTGCTTGGCAGTGAGATCTCGGTATCCGAGGCGCTGATCGATAAGGAGCGTATGGAGGCTCTGCAGCTGACCATTCAACGTGCGCTTTCTTCCTATGAAAGCCGTGTGTGGTGGATGTATGTGTCGGGAGCAAGCACGGGACGCATTGCACAAGTGCTTGGAAAGGATGAAAAATCCATTTCCAACGCCATCTATCGCATCCGCCGCAAGCTGCGGCAGGTGCTCGGACAAGGGGACAACCCATAAGGGTCTACCATAAATAACACCAATCACAAGCGAGGTAAAAAAAATGTACGAAGATGAAGTAAAAGTCGTCGGCGAAGAAGAATTTGTAGACGAGACACTGGTTTGCAAGGAATGCGGCAATGAGTTCGTGTTTACTGCAGGCGAGCAGGCATTCTACAAGGAAAAGGGCTTTTTGAACAAGCCCAAGAGCTGCAAGGCATGCCGTGACGCAAAGAAGAACGCAGGCAAGCCTGAGCGCGTTTACTACACTGCTGTTTGCGCAGAGTGCGGTGGCGAAGCAAAGCTCAACTTCCAGCCCTCTAACGACAGACCTGTTTACTGCAGCGCATGCTTTGAGGCAAGAAGAGCAAAGTAATGCACTGAGCGCGCGTATCATTTATTAAACAGGAACATAAAAATCTTCGTTTATATCTGATATCACTGCCAACGGTCAAAGGACGGGGCGGTGTGCTATGGCACACCGCCCCGTCCTTTTGTTTTGTATTGCTCATGCCCCGTGCCTTGTCAAAAAAGACCTCCCCATCCGTAACGGAAGGGGAGGCATTTTTTGTATATTATTTCCAATTATTCATCCACTCTCTTGATGTCTGCGCCCAGTGCTGCCAGCTTGCCGACGATGTTGTCGTAGCCACGCTCAATCAGCGAGATCTTGGAGATCTGCGAGGTGCCCTGTGCACGCAACGCAAGAATGATCAGCGCTGCACCCGCACGCAGGTCGGTGGATACCACGGGTGCGCCCGAAAGCTTTTGGTCACCGTGGAAGGATGCGGTTCTATCGGATACCGAGATCATCGGACCCATCTTCTGGAACTCGTTGATGTAACGAAAACGGTTATCCCAAACCATTTCGCTCATGCGGCTGACGCCGTCGGCAACGCACATCAGTGCACTGATCTGGGGGTGCATGTCGGTGGGGAACCCGGGGTAGGGCTGGGTCACGACATCGGTTGCGATCAGCTTGCCGTCGCCGCATACTGTGATGGTATCGGTGCCGATCTCCAGCTTAACTCCCATTCTTTGCAGAACAGAGCAGACCGATTCCATATGCTTGGGAATGACGTTGTGCACGCGTACACAACCACCTGTGATAGCAGCGGCAGCCATGTATGTACCTGCCTCGATCATATCGGGAATGATGGTGTGGCGGCAACCCTTGAGCGACTTGACACCGCGCACCTTGATGCTGGACGTGCCCGCACCGGTAATGTCTGCGCCGCAATTGTTAAGGAAGTTCGCCATATCCACGATATGGGGTTCCTGCGCTGCGCCTTCGATAGTGGTCACACCATCGGCGAAAACCGAAGCGAGAATGCAGTTGACAGTTGCGCCGACAGAGGGAATACGGAAAAAGATAGAGTTACCGTGCAGACCCATGGGAGATACTGCATTAATGTAACCTCTCTCAACAGAGATCTTTGCACCGAGTGCTTCAAAGCCCATCAGGTGCAAATCAAGCGGACGTACACCGAAATCACAGCCGCCGGGGTAGCCCACGTGTGCTGTACCAAATCTGCCGATCTCGGCGCCGATGATGTACGCCGAGCCTCTGATCTTGCAGACCAGATCGTAGGGGGAGCATCCAGGCTTGACATTTGCTGCGTTAATGCTGATGGTGGTTTTATCAAGATACTCCACCTCGGCACCCATACCCTTGATGATATCAAGCAGCATTACGATATCGCTGACCGCAGGCACGTTGTCAATAATGCAGGTATCCGAGCAAAGCAGCGTAGCGGCAATGATGGGTAGGGCAGCATTCTTCATGCCGTCAATATACACGTCGCCATTGAGAGAAAGTCCGCCGTTGATGATGATCTTTTCCATGATAATCTCCAAAATTGCCTTGATGAATTTGGGTGTGCCGTGTCTGTGTCACGGGTCGAAAAAGTGCCGTTCGGGTCGCTTTCTGTCACCTGCGTGAGCGTGCATTTATTATAACATATTATAATTATAAAGTAAACAGATCGCGCTCACTGTTAACAAAATATTTACAAAATAATTCCAACATAAAATCGTCTAATGATGAAATATGTCGTATTAAGCAACAAGAACGCCTGTTCTAAATACAACTGCAAAATATCGAAATACACAAGAAAAATAGCGAATAAGATAAGAATATGATGAAAAAACAGACAAAAAGTAAACAGCATATTCATAAATAATGTCGTACTACGACAAATTACGATGCGATACGACATTACACGCATGCACATCAGCGCAAAAAAAGCCCCCGAAACAGGGGCAATTACGCTTGTCGACGTATGCTGTCGCATAGCCTGCAGACACGAAAAAAACACCCTCAAAGCCACTGTATGCAGCCTTGAGGGTGTGTGTGAATTTATTCGGAGATCATGCCGAGATTTTTGTAGTATGCTACCGTCAGATCAACCACCATGCCGTAGCTGGCAGTGCCCTCGGTCCCCTGAAATTTTAGGAAGGTGTCGTTGACCGCGCCCGAAACCGAGCCTGCGGTGCTGTTCTGATACTTGGCAAAGAAGCTGTTGTAGGCGGACATTTCGCCGCGTACGTCGGCGTGCACTGTGTCCCTTACCTTGGCGTAAAGTTCGGGATCTGCGCGGTATAGCGCGTTTGCCACGTACTCGTACATATTCAGGTAAGCGCAGTAGCGGATGTATGCGTCGTCGCTTTCCATGCATACAAGGAATGCTACCATGTTCGCCTCGTCCTCACGAGCGATGCCTCGCTGGTGCGCCAGCTCGTGCGCCGCAGTATAGGGGATGGTGTAGTCGGGGAAGGCGATATCAATGTTTGCCTCGCCCGTAAAGTAGGAGTAAACGCCCGTGATATGTGTGTAGTTCATCAACTCGCTGAGCATAACGGGCTTGAGTCTGGTATCGTAGTGATCAATAAATTTGTTTTTCTCGCAGAACGTGTCGTAAGCGTCCAACAGCTTATCGTTCATCTCGGAGAGCGAGTAGGGCATGACCGAAAAGCCGTCCGTGCCATATGTCATGGTATCGTGCTCCTCGTTGACCTTTTCTGCCAGAATGAGCGCGGTCTGATACAGCTCCTCTGCGCTGACATCTTTCTGCTCCAGCCCCAACTTTTCATCCAGAGTCCTGCCATGATAGCCGGTAGCAAAGGTGAACACGAACATGGAAAGCAGTACGCAGATGACTGCCATCAGGATGCCCACAAAGCTCCATGTGCTGCGCCAGGTGTCACAGCGGTATTTGGCGGCGTACCACACTGTCAATCCGAATCCCACGGGTAAGAGCAGGATGAGTGCTTCACCGAACGAAAAGGGAATGGGATTGGTCAGCGCGGCAAGCACGCGGCGAAAGACCTCGCTGATATTTTGGTTGAAAAAATCCGCAAATGCGGGAGAGAGGCGTGCTGCCAAATAAATGATCAGAGCAAGAGCAGCTATGCTGTAGCAAACAAAGCACCAGATGGGAAGTCGCTCATGCTTGGGAAGCACGGCACGCCATTCCTCTCGCTCTTCGGGGGGAAGTGAAGCCCATTCCTTTGCAGTAATAACCGACGGTGCGGTAGGTTGTGTTTGTTTTTTCATGAGTACCTCGGAAAATTTTGATGTATCAGCGCAAGCATATCCTGTGCCACGGGCGCCTCGACGCAAATACGCTGCTCGGAAAACGGCAGGGGAAAGATCAGTGAGAGCGCATGCAGAGCGTGTCGGTCGATGCGAGCGTCGGGTGAACCGTACAGCTCGTCGCCAAGCAACGGGTGACCTACGTAGGCAAAATGCACGCGGATCTGATGCGTGCGCCCCGTGCGCGGTTTGACTCGTACCAATGAAAGCCCGTCGCGGGCATCCAGCACCTCGTAATCGGTGATCGATGCTTCACTTGGATCGGTCGACCCCTCGCAGGTCGTGCGCATGATCACGCTGTCCGCCATACGGCGGATCCCGCATTCAACCGTGTGTATCTTGCCGTCGACGGGCAGCTCGCCCGTGACGATGGCAAGGTAGGTCTTTTGCACCTCGCCTGCCTTGATGGCAGCCGTCAGCATACCGGATGCGACCTTGTCTTTTGCGGCAAGCACCACACCCGACGTATTGCGATCCAGCCTGCCCATAGGGCGGAACACGAACGGCACGCCGTCTTTTGCATACCTGTACGCTAACGCGTTTGCCAGCGTATCGTCGTGATGATTGTGTGAGGGGTGCGTGGGCATATGCGGCGGCTTGTTCATGGCGATTACGTGCGCGTCCTCGTAAAGTACCTCGATCGGAATGTCCGAGGGAGGAATGTTATGCGAGGCGCGCTGCTCGGTGTCGTCAATGGCAAGGCATAGGCGGTCGCCCTCGGAAAGCACGCGACGTACGGTCACGTGTTCGCCGTTTACCGTAATGCCGTTTTCGGTTTGCTTGAGCACGGTCAGCATACGCGAGGAGATACGCAGGGTATGGCGCACGTAAGAAAGCACGGTCTTGCCGTGATGCTCCTTATTAATGATAAACTCCATACCCGCCTCCGTTTATGTTTGATAACAGATATTATACCATGGATTTGTGAAAATTACAATGCGTAAAGTGTGAATAAAACATACCGCGCACAATTTTTGCATACATTGTATCGAAAATCTAGAAACGGGAGCGTGAAATATGAAACCTGTATGGAAAACCTTGATCATTTGCGTCTTGACGCTTGGATGTCTTGTCGCATTTTGCACCCTTGGCGTAGGCGCGGCGGATGAACCCCCCGTGCCGCTCAGTCCTGCCTTGCACGTATTAGCGACAAAGACTGATATGCGTGTGGCAACACTTGTGGGCAACGATTACGCTTTTAGCAAAGAGGATTTTGCCCGCGCCATGAACCTGTCTTATATCGACTATGTCACGATCACCAAGCTGCCTGATCCCACAGAGGGAGCTTTGTACGTGGGCTCGGACGGCGTGGTTACGGGACAGACACTACGTGCCGCCGACCTTTCCTTGATGACCTTTGAGCATGCTACCACGGCGGTCGGACAGAGCAGCTTTACCTTTACTGTCAACGGAAGTGCGTACGAGATGACCTGCATGGTGTGCACGCTGACAAGCGTAAACGCGTCACCAACCACCTCTGCCGTGCCCGCGCAGTCGGGCAGTTTGCAGGTGTATGCCAATACACCCGCATACGGCGTGTTGGGCGGCTATGACCCGGAGGGTGACGCGCTGACCTTTGAGGTGGTCAAGTATCCGGAGAAGGGGATTCTGAGTGTGACCGATGTCACCACGGGTGCGTATACCTATATACCGGGCAAGGATTACGTGGGTGCGGATGCCTTTACCTACGTTATCCGCGATTGTTACGGCAACTACAGCGCGGCGGGAAGCGTTAGTATCAGTGTGCAAGCTTCTACCTTGAACCGTAGTTTTGATGATCTTGATGGCAAAGCGTGTCTGACCGATGCCATGCGCATGAGTGAGCTGGGGTTAATGAGTGGTACGCAAAAGGGAAGCCTTTACTGCTTTGAGCCTGACAGACAGATCTCTCGCGTGGATTTCATTGTCACCGCCATGAATGCGGTCGGCATGACCTGCGCGCCTGTCGCTTACACGGGCTTTGCGGATGATGCCGAGATTCCGGACGCCATGAAGGGATACGTCAAGACTGCCTATGAAAAGGGGTACGTGAGCGCTGTGGGCAAGCAGGGTGAGCTTTGTTTCAAACCGAATGAGATCATCACGCGCGGTGAGGCGGCTGTGATCCTCTCGAATCTGATCGGATACGCCAACCAAAAGCTGCCCGTAAGCTTCACCGATACCGTGCCCACCTTTGCCCAGGATGCTGTGATCTCGTTGTATTCTCTGGGTATCCTGCAGACCCCGGACGGAAGTGTACAGGCAAGTGCAGCCCTGACTCGCGCTGACCTTGCCATGTGGCTGTCCAAGACGATTTCGTTGATCAAAGGGAATTAAACGCACACAATCCGACTGCTTTGCAATTATCGCCGGTTCTTTTGACTATTGTTACAGACGAAACGAGAAACTGCGCAAAAGACTTGACAAACAACTTCCTCTATTGCTATAATTATAGATATATTCCGAAGATTTGCAATATAGGAGGTTTTACATGAATACCAAGTTTATCCGCATATTAGCTCTTTGCATGGTTTTGTTTTTTTGCGTGTCCATGGTGGTTGCCTGCAGCAGTATGCCGAACGGCGGTCTTGTGGGTGAATTGCTTGAGCAACTTGTCGGTGATATCGATCAAGAAAACCTGCCCGAGGATTTTTCCCAAGCAGTAGATTCTTTCATGGAGCAGATCACGGTACCCGAAGAAAACACGGGTACGGTAATACCGATGCCCGATACGGATATTGAGGATACTACAGAGGAAGATATTAAAGATGTTATTGTGGAAACTGATCCCGAGCACACGTTCATAGACGGCTTGGAATATTTATCTCACGGTAACGGTACCTGCACCGTGATTGGTATAGGTACTTGTACCGACACAGATATTGTCATTCCCCGACAAGCCTCCAACGGAGATACTGTCGTGTGTATTGGAAGCAGTGCTTTTTCGAACTGTGCGAATTTGAAGAGCGTTAGTATTCCCGATAGTGTAACAAGCATTGAATACTATGCGTTTTTCGGTTGCGAGGGATTGACAGAAATCACGATCCCCGATAGCGTTATAAGCATTAACGGTTCATTTGTTGGTTGCAGAGGATTGACAAGTATTACGATACCCAAAAATGTGGAAAGCATTACCGGAGAGGCAATTTGTGGCTGCTTCAATTTAACAAGTGTTACTGTTGATGCTGATAATACAAAGTATCACAGCGTTGATAACTGTATAGTGGAGACTGCTACAAACACTCTGGTATTGGGATGTAGTGTCAGTAAAGTTCCCGATTATATTACGAGTATTGCGGGGCGTGCATTCTATGACTGCACTGAATTGCAGAGCGTTACGATTCCGGACGGTGTGACAAGTATCGGTGAATGTGCCTTTATTGGTTGCTCGGCGTTGACAAGTATTGAGATCCCTGACAGTGTGACCAGTATCGGAGATATGGCATTCCATGGATGCTGGGGGATTACGCAATCGAAAAATGGAGTGCTGTATGTGGATGATTGGGTGGTCGGTTATGAAGGCAATGTCGTTTCGGCGGATCTCAGTGATGCCAAGGGTATCATAGGATCAGCATTTCAAGGTTGTACCGGCTTGAGCAGCATCACGCTTCCGAATAGTTTGACAAGTATTGAAACTTTTGCATTCCAGAATTGTACCGGCCTGAGCGGTATCACAATTCCGGATAGTGTGACAAGTATCGGAGATTTGGCATTCCAAAATTGTACCGGTTTGAGCAGTATCACGATCCTGAACAGTATGATAAATATTGACAGCCTGGCGTTTCTTGATTGCTCTGCTGTAACTGAGGTGTTTTTTGCCGGTTCCGAACAGGATTGGATAAATTGCGGAGGCAGCACTGCTTTGGAGAATGTCACAGTTCACTATTATTACGTTCCATAAACGTAATACAAAATTGGCTGAGTCAGATGTATTTTTTGACTCAGCCAATTTATAGTATAACTTGTATAACGAAATCCGCCAACGGCATTTTTGCCGTTGGCGGGTGTTTTATGCAGGTAAGGTTTGCTTGAACGCAAGGTAATCGGCATCCTCGCCGAAGAATTGGTTAAACGCACCAAGCATGTTTTCAAGCTTGAAGCCGTAAGCGTATTCTTCCATCATTCTGTCGTTTTGCATTTCGCCAAAGTAGAGCTTGTTGCGCACCGACACGCGGAAATCTTCGCTTTCTGCTACCGCTTGCATTTGCAGGTAAAGGGCTGCAAGAGTGTATAGGGCTTGCAAGCAATCCTTTTTGTTGTCCGTTTTTCTGTATGCATGTGCAAGCAACAGCGTTGTAAAGAATTTGTGTGTTGCGTAAAAGTTAGGGCATCCTTGGTCAAAGACCGAAAGCAGATTGAGTCTGGCTTTGCAAAACGCGATGCTCTTGTCGAATTGCTCGGTCTCGCTGTAGCGCGAGGTCAGCATATCCATATTCAGATCCATGGCAAGCCAGCACTCAAACAGGTTCTTTTCGACAAATCGCTCCAGCTCCTTGTCGTCGCGTTTGTGGGCAAGCGTGCGTGCAATGCCAACGACACGGAAATAATAGCTCTCGCCGCTCATTCTGTCTATCGCATCCATTGCCTTGCCGTATTCACCGATCTCGGCGTAAATGCGATTGAGCATATTGAGCGCACGGTCTGCCTGCTTACTGTCACCGCAATGATCCACCACCTCGGTGCAGAGCTTGATGGCTTTTTGGACTGCTTCTGCCTTCTCGTTCTCATCCTGCGAAATGCGGTTGACCATAGAAAGGGAAAAGGCGAGATTGATCTTGAGATCCGGGCTATTGGGATATTTGTTCAGCCCCTCGCTGATGATCTCAATCTCCTTGTATGTGTCCATGCTGTCATCCGCAGCCTTGATAATGGCGCTGATCTCCTCTTCGTGGCTGTTCATGTAATAGCCAAACAGACGGTCTATCGAAACGCCGAAATAGTCGGCAAGGATGGGAAACAGGCTGACGTCGGGCGCGCATTGACCGTTCTCCCATTTGGATACGGCTTGCTCCGAGACGCCCAGCTTTTCAGCAAGCTGTGCCTGTGTGATCTTCTTTTCCTTGCGCAGCGTATAAATATTTTTTCCGATATTCATGTGATTTCTCCTGATTCTTTGTTTTGTTTTTCCTCCCGGGCTTGGATTAGTACGTATGCGTGTACGAGATCGTTCGTTTCTTGTTCGGAAAGGTATCTTTCGGGAGTGCAATGCTCGCATTGTAACAGCACGCTTGCCCCATACAGTCTGCAAATAAAAGGACGATTTTCATATACGGAGCATTTTCCGTCTATCAAATGGGAGCATATCGTACGTTCGATATCATACGAATAGCCACCCATCGTATCACTTTCCGAGGGGGTACATTGCACGCTGTTGGTGCAACACGCAAAGCATCCTTGCTTACACGTTGACCGAGGGATCTTTTGATATATTTCTTCTAAATTCAAGTGATTTCTGAGGATCCAACCCTTCATCATTTTCGCCAGCATATTGATTGTAGCATGAAAGGTATCGGGATACAACATATCAAAAAGACAGTTTTGGAAAATAAAAATCAACCGTAGGTTGGGTTGAGGTTCGTAATATGTCGCGGGCGATTCGTGAATTGCCCCTACGTTGTTAAAAGAAATGTTTCCTTTCACCATAATGGTTTAACCGTAGGGGCGATTCACGAATCGCCCGCGTTTATTATCAAAACTGTTGCCCGTCCTCGCTCACCGTCACCAAAAGGCTCGGCAGCTCAAAGATCGAGCGGATGGCGTGCACCTTGATGCCGGGGCACTCAAACGGTCGCTTTTCCACGTTGCGGTACGGAATCACTGCGGTGGTAAAGCCCAGTCTTGCCGCTTCCTTGACGCGGTTTTCAGCATGCGACACAGCACGCACCTCGCCCGAAAGTCCGATCTCACCCACGGCGATCAGCCCCTCGGGTACAACGCGGTCGGTCAGTGATGAGATCAGCGCAAGCGCCACCGACAGATCGGTCGCGGTCTCGTCCAGGCGCAAGCCGCCGACAACGTTGGTATATACGTCGTTCTGATAGAATTTCAGCCCCATGCGCTTTTCCAAGACGTCAATGATCAGGCAAAGCCTGTTGTAATCAATACCGTTTGCCACGCGGCGCGGGGAGGGAAAGTAGGTTTGCGACACCAACGCCTGCACCTCAGCGATTAAGGGGCGCGTACCCTGTACCGTGCAAACCGCAGAGCTGCCCGATACACCCTTGGGTCTGCCGGAAAGCAGCATTTCCGAAGGATTGGCAACTTCCTCAAGCCCCTTGTCGGTCATTTCAAAAACACCGATCTCATTGGTCGAGCCGTAACGGTTTTTGGTAGCACGGATGATGCGGTAGGATTGCTGCTTTTCGCCCTCAAAGCAAAGCACGGCATCCACCATGTGCTCAAGGATCTTGGGACCTGCAATGCTGCCTTCCTTGTTGACGTGACCCACCAAAAAGACAGAAATACCGTCGCCCTTTGCCTTGCCGATAAACGCCATGGCATTCTCGCGCACCTGCGCAATGCTGCCGGGAGCAGAGCTGATCTTGTCCGACCACACGGTCTGGATCGAGTCCACGATCAGAATATCGGGCGAAAGCTTGTCGGATTCGCGCAGGATGCTGTCAATGTTAGTCTCGGTGAGCACGTAGAGATTGTCACTTTTGACGCCAAGTCTGTCGGCGCGCAGCCTCAGCTGACCGCCCGACTCCTCGCCTGACACGTAAAGCACCTTTTTGTTCTGCCCAAGAGCCTCGGAAATCTGCAAAAGCAGCGTGGATTTACCGATGCCCGGCTCACCCGACAGCAGCACCACCTCACCAAGCACCAAGCCGCCGCCCAGCACGCGGTCAAGTTCGCAAAGCCCCGTGTTGTAACGGATGTGATTGGGCAGGGTCAGCTGATCAAAGCGAAGTGCGTGGTGCTCGCCGCCCATGGACAGTGCGGCATTACGCTTCTGCACGGCGTCCTCTGCGCCCGAGGAGGTGTCGATCACGTCCTCGATAAAGGTGTTCCAAGCACCGCACGAGGGGCACTTGCCCATCCATTTTGGCGAACGATAAGAGCATTCCTCACATATATATACGGTTTTTAAGCCTTTCATATCTTCATACCTTTCGTGTAGTGGGTCTATGAGTCCATTATATCACTTTCTCCGTCCCGTTGCAATAGAGAAATAGGTAATTTCGGGATTCACCGTCATCTTGCGCACGTCTGCAAGACTATTTGGGTCACAGTAAGCGGCAAGTGTGCGTGTGGCAAAGATCACCTCACCACTGCGTATGGCGTCCAACGAATAGGTCAGCTTGGGCGTAGGACCTCGCTCCATGCATACCACCGCGTCTGCATCGGAAAGTGCACGCTCGGTCTGTTCGGCAAGATCGGTATGCTGTGCCGTTGCGTTGAGCATACAGATCTGAGCCTCGCCCTTTTGCAGCGTAATCGTCAGCACGGGTTGCGTTGAGCGCGCAAGATCTGTGCGGTGCACAGTGATTTGTGTACTGTTGTTCCAGTCGACCGACTCGCCATACTCATAATACATGATCTTTACGCCATGCGTGTCGGAAACCTCTTTGATACGCGCCTGTACATCCAGCATATCCGCGTCCGAGATGCGCGGCAGATATATACATTCGGTCTTGTACTTGGAAATCAGATCGCCCAGCATAGTAGCGTGCTGTGTGCGGCAATCGGTCAGGAGAATTGCCCCCACCTCGGTCGCGTGCAATTTGTCCGCGGCGTGCACGGCGGCAAGCATGGCTGTGCCTGAGCCGGAGGAGAGGTCGCAGATATAGGCACGGTAGCCTTCTGTACTCACCAATGCCTCGGAGATGGATGACGGATGCGTATATGCGGCATTCAACGTGCGCGGTTGCAGCGTTGCATTGATAGGGAAGAAGATGCAAAGAGACACCACCAATAACGCCGGCGGCAGTGAAAGAAACCATTTGCGCCGCAGCGGCAAAACAAGCAGGAGCATCATAACACAGCAAAGCAATATGCCAAGCACCTGCACGGTGGTGTGCGTCAGCGGGAGCAGCGCGCCGTCAATCCGGGAAACCTTTTCAAGATAGGGCGTACTGATTGCGTACAACAGGCGGATCAGTGTGGCGAAGAAATTGGCAAGCGGTGGGATAGGGGAGAGTATCAGCGTCACAGCACCCAACACCAGCATCGCGGCAATCACGGGCGAGAGCAAAAGCGTGGTCAAGGGGGAAAAGACAGACATATTGCCGACCAGAAAGCACGAGGGCACAAAAATTGCAAAGCAAGCGACCACGCCGATCAGCAGCGTTTCCAGGATTGCGCCTGTCACACCAAGCACGCGCTTTTTTGCCTTACCGTGCGGCGGCTTACTAAGCGATTCGGTGCGTTCCTTCAAAAATTCATGCAAGGGCGGTACCAGTACCACAATGCCGAAGGTGGCAAGAAAGGAGAGGATAAAGCCTGTGTCGCACACTGAGTAAGGGTCGATCAGCAGAATACCCGCGCCCACAAGACCCAGTGTGGTCAGCGTATCATTGTCGGCGGCGAGCAGATAGGAAAGCTGCAGCACACACACCATGATTACCGCACGTGTTGCAGACACGGATATCCCGGTCAGCAACAGATACCCAACGGCAATACAAGCCAACAGCAAGGCGCGCACTTTGCGGTGAACGCGCAATTTGAAAAGCGCAAAGCCCATTGCGCCCATTAGGACCGATACGTGCATGCCCGAAAGGGCAAGCATATGCGAAGCACCGGCGCGCCCAAAATCGCGCATAAGCGTGACTTGAAGACGGTCGCGTGCTCCAAGCAGCAGGGCGCATATAAGACCGCCGCTTTCCTTGCCACACACATCGATCAACGCGCGGCAGAGCGTATCGTTCAACCGTTGCAAGGAAACGGAAGGAAGGGCAATGACGGGCATGGCGCTTCCATCATCGGAAACCTGCATGATCGCATCTTCGCTCTTGCACGTAAACTGCATACGTATACCATTGGCAAGTGAATGGTGGTAGTCAAAATAAGGGGTCGCGGACTCTTCAAGCGTTTCGGGCTTCACATTGGCTTCAAAGCTGTCGCCTACCTGCAGGTAGCACGAAAATTCACATACTAAGGAGGCGTCAAAATACTGCTTTTTGTTGTCTGTCTTGTTTACAAGTACGCGGTATACTGTCATAAACTCGGAGTCCTGACGCTCTAACACGGTCGCGCTGATCGTGCAGGATTCCTTTTGTGCGATGCGTTCGAATTTTTGCATAGAAGTATCGAATGCGATCCAAGACTCTGCAAACGCAAGTGCTGCACACAGTGACAGGGCAGCGGCATATGCCATAATTTTGCGAGGCAGCTTCTTGATCAAGATGCATACCACACACCCGAGCAATGCGACAGTGCTCACGCAAAACAACACGATTTTTATTGCGGGAACGGAAAAATACGCACAAAAGGCGCATATAATATAGAGCAAACAGGCAGCAAATAAGGGGCGATTTTTCAAAATGGCCATGTTTATTCTCGCTTTTTATGTAAGTTTTATTTTTATTTTACTCTAAATTGTAAACAATGTCAATGCAATACCATGAATTTTCAAATACAACTTGACAAATTCAGGAAAATCATATATAATACACTGTGTATCATGCAATTTATGCAAATACTCGAATATTCGGAGGAATATATTATGTTTGAGAAACTGAAGAATCTGTTCGTGGAAGAGCTGCAGATCGATGAAGCAGACATCACCATGGACGCTGAGTTGATCAAGGATCTGGGCATTAACTCCATCGAGCTTGCCGACCTGGTAATGCTGTGCGAGGAGAAGTTCGACATCGAGATCGACGACGAGGACATTCACAAGTTTGTCACTGTTGGTGACGTTGTCAACTACTTGGAGAACCATTGATCAAAGTCCCATAAAAAGCGAACAGGCCGGTATTAACCGCGGGCGGGGT
>JAZNBB010000076.1:0-3667 GCA_045586845.1 Eubacteriales bacterium | reverse complement strand
CGAACCCACGACCTCTAGCGTGACAGGCTAGCGCTCTAACCAACTGAGCTACCGGGCCAAATGGTGGGAACAATAGGGCTCGAACCTATGACCCTCTGCTTGTAAGGCAGATGCTCTCCCAGCTGAGCTATGCTCCCATTTGACATCGCTTTCTTGCGGCGACTTGTATATTATAGCACGGCACTTTTTATTTGTCAATACCTTTTTTTAACTTTTTTTTAAAAATTTCAAAATATCGGTATTAGTCAAAAAAGGGTGGTATCCTCCACCCTTTTTTGTGTTTATTCGCTAAACATCATATCTACGTCATCTTTTCCAAAATAATATTTCTTATCGCAGAAACGGCAGCAGACCTCAAGTTTCTCGCCCTTGCCCTCCGCTTTTTGCTCTGCAAGCAGCTTTTCCATCTCACCGCGTCCAAGCGTGATCAGCGCCTTTTCCACGCGCTCACGCGAGCAGTTGCAACGGTACTCCACCTCAAGCTCGTCGAACACGTCGTATTCGATGCCTGCAAGTGCAATATCCGCGATCTCCTGATTACTCATGCCGCGATCAAAAAGCGAGGACACGTTCGAAAGTGCGCTGATATTGCGCTCCAGTGCCTCGACCGTGGCATTATCCGCAAACGGCAACAGCTGGATCAGCACACCGCCCGCCGCACGGCAGGACCAATCGGTATCCACCAGCACGCCCAGTGCACACACCGTGGGAATCTGCTCACTTTGTGCAAAATAGGTTGCCACATCCTCGGCGATCTCGCCGCTGACCAACTCACAGGAGCCATTAGTGGGCAATTCACCGCCCATATCCTTGATCATAGTTAAAAGCCCTTTTCCGACCGCACCGCCAACGTCCAATTTTCCGTTTGACTTGAGAGGCAGATCCACATTCGGATTTTGAATGTTGCCGCGCACGTTTCCGTAATAGTCGCTGACTGCCAGCACTCTGCCCGCAGGACCGTCACCGCCCAGCATAACGGTCACAGAATCCTCTTTCTCGCCCATCATACATCCAATGATTGAGGTCACGGTCATCAGTCTGCCAAGCGTTGCGGTGGCAAGCGGGGTGGTATTATGATACGAGATCATGGTATTGACGATCTCTTTGGAATTGATCACATGAATACGTGCGCTGCCGTCACGGGTCATAGCGCGCAAAATGCTTGATGCCATTGATATATTGTCTCCTTATGTGTTTTTCTTGGCTCGTGCGGCAAAATACCACCGCTCGGTATTATCCTTCGGGGGTGTAAAGTCAAAATCCTCCCACACACCCAGCAATTCGAATCCGGTACGTTGCAACGCGTCCTCGATCTCGGAGCGCTCATAGCAACGCTCGGTCTGCACCTCATCCGCTCGTGTGAAGCTGCCATCTGTCTTCTGCTCAAACAGCGACAAATAAAACTGACACAGATGCGTCCCGGGATCATACGCATTCTGCCAACCACAATATATCTCCCGTTTTCCGCCATCGCCATCCTCTATCTCGTCCTCTAAGATATACGCGTGGTCGCCGTACACCTCTCGAAAACGGTAAGGCGTATTCATGTCAAACAAAAATAGACCGTCAGGATCAAGATAATTATGCACACAGGCAAAGCAAGCGTCCAGATCTCCCTCTCCTGTCAGATAATTGAGGCTGTCAAGACAACAGCTGATCGCACCCACCGTTCCGAACAGCTCAAAGCTGCGCATATCCTGCAGAATAAACAACGGGCGCTTTTCCAGATCCTCGTCCAGATCGCTTTGCAACATTGCCTCGCACAGCATCTCCTCGCTGCCGTCCGCACCAATCATATCGTACCCGCGGCGCGCAAGCTCCAAGGTCATTTTTCCCGTTCCGCAGGCAAGATCCAGTAGCAAAACGGGGCGCGCGGGCAGATATCGGTCAAAACAGACTTCAAAAAAATCCGCCCACGCGCCATAGTCAAGCTCTGCGTTAAGTTTATCGTATACGCGCGCGATCGCGCCATAGCCATCATACGTTGTCATATAAGTTTCTCCGCTTTTCCCTCTTCTCAATGTCGTCCAACACCTTCAGATATCCGTCACCACTGTACTTAAGACAACGGTTTACGCGGCTGATGGTGGCAGTACTCAACCCTGTGGTGGCAGCGATCTCATTATAGATATGCCCATCACGCAACATTTTGGCTGCCTGCATACGCCTGGACATTTCCTGCAGCTCCGCAGGTGTGCAAAGATCGGTAAAAAAGTCATAGCAGTCTTCCACAGTCTCTAAAGTCAGTATTCCCTTGAACAAATAGGTCAGCTTTTCATCTTTATTGATATTACCCATAATATCCTCCGTGACTTTTATTAAAGGATCGTGCGTGATTTGTGTACAAAATATTTATCATATATTAAAAATTATTATAACATTTTCCAACCGATATGTAAAGGGCATTTTTGAAAATTTACAATTTTGTTTGCGAAAATTTTGTAACAAATCATTGATAATCGTCAATTCATTATTGACTTTGGTGTCGAATTATTGTATAATTACCATATCATGCAAATATCAAACCAATTGGGAGTTAACGATGGAAATAAAAGTTGGAAAAAAGATCAAATTACTCAGAAAAAAGAATGACGTTACACAGGACAAGTTAGCAGCACACCTTGGTGTGACCCCCCAGGCGGTCTCCCGTTGGGAGAGCGAGACCTGCTATCCAGATATCGAATCCCTGCCCGCCATTGCCGACTTTTTCGGCGTGAGCATGGACGAATTAATGTGCTATGACTCGCTGCAAAAAGAGCAAAAGGTGGCAGAATACCTTTCGCAAGTCGAAGCGTATTATGACCGAGATGAGCTTGCCCCTGCACTTGCACTTTTGCGTGAAGCAGTAGCAGAGATACCCTCCTCCTTTGAGCTGCAGCTCGAGCTTGCGACCATACTTTCCGCCATCAACGCAGACGGTAAGCCTCGCCGCGCCGATATGCAAGAAGCTGTCTCGCTTTGTATGCACATCCTGGAGGACTGCACCGACGACCTGATCCGCGACCGCACCAAAAAGACGCTTTGTGACATCTATTCTCACCAGCTTGGCGACGACGAGCGCGCGCAGGACATTGCAAACAAGCTGCACAGCATGAGTTTTTCCAAAGAGATCATCAAGGCAACCGTGCTGACAGGTGAGGTGGCTTTCAATCAGGCGCAGCAGAACCTCATTTTGTTTGCAGACAATATGTGGTGGCATATGTACAACATTGCCTGCGTACCGGACATCTCGGGCAACCACTACACCGTGGACGAGAAGATATCCATTCTCCAAAAGGCAGTGGATCTGTTTCACCTGCTCTTTGGTGAAAACGATCTGCTTTACTACCATGACAGACTTGCGAACTCCTATCGCCAGCTTGCCATGTTCCACCTTATGAAGGGCGACAAGGCTGCGGCGATGATGTGCGCAGAGAAGATGGCTGACCACGCCATTGCCTACGACACACGCCCTGAAAGCGCATCCTATACTTCCCTGCCCATCAATTGCGTTCAATATGAAAAAGAGGCTGAAGGTTTGACCAAATGCGCAAAGCTGCTGGCAGGCAGATTTGGCAGCCGCATATGGGCTCCCATCCGCGATACCGCCGAGTTCCGCGCAATCGTGGCACGTATGAGTGAGTATGCATAATATACGTCAATACCAAAGCAGCGACCCGCTTTTGCG
>JAZNBB010000075.1:0-31700 GCA_045586845.1 Eubacteriales bacterium | reverse complement strand
CGAGGGTATCCTTGAAGGGGAGGTTGAGAACCTTGTCATACTGACGCATAAACCATGTGTCAGCCTTGCTTCCTGCAAGACGAGTACAGTGAACACGAGACTGCTGTCCTGCACCAACGCCGACTGCCTGACCGTCCACAGCGAAGCAAACCCAGTTGGACTGGGTGTACTTCAGGGTGATCAGCGACACGATCAGGTCACGGATGGCACTTTCGGGCATATCCTTGTTTGCGGTGACGATATTGGAAAGCAGCTCGCGGTTGATTTCAAAATTGTTTCTTCCCTGCTCGAAAGTAATGCCGAATACCTGCTTACGCTCCTGAGGATCGGGTACAAAATCAGGATCGATCTTGACGATGTTATAATTTCCCTTTCTCTTGGACTTGAGAATTTCAAGTGCCTCGGGCTCATAACCGGGAGCGATCACGCCGTCGGATACCTCGCGCTTGATCATGAGCGCGGTGGTCACGTCGCACACGTCGGACAAAGCTACCCAGTCGCCAAACGAGCACATTCTGTCAGTACCTCTTGCTCTTGCGTAAGCGCAAGCCAGGGGGGACTCGTCAAGACCGGGAATATCGTCTACAAAGCAAGCCTTCTTGAGCTTTTCGGAAAGCGGAATACCCACTGCTGCCGAGGTGGGAGACACGTGCTTAAAGGAGGTAACTGCGGGAAGTCCCAGCGCTGCTTTGAGCTCCTTGACCAACTGCCAGGAATTGAATGCATCGAGGAAATTGATAAAGCCGGGTCTGCCGCAAAGGATCTCGATAGGCAGCTCACTTCCGTCGTGCATATAGATCTTGGCAGGCTTCTGATTGGGGTTACAGCCGTATTTCAGTTCAAATTCTTTCATTCTCGTAATCTCCTTTTAAGCATTTTTATTTACAATTCTGGTTTCGGTCTCGCCCGTAGCCAGATCAATATATCGAACGAACAGGGACACCTTATTATCCTCGTTCAGATTTGTCCAGATCAGGTCGGTCAGCGCGTCGATATCCACATCCGGCAATTCCAAAGTCTTGGGCTCACCTTCAAAGGAAGGCAGCGGATTGCCATCGCACGCGTATGTGTGGATAAACTTTGCTCTGCCCGCGATGGGATTGGAATACGCGTAGGTAAATCTTTCACAGGAGGAATCGTCACCCTCTGCACTCTTGAGAATAGACATAGCGAAGTTCATGTCGCCATCGCCCTCGCGGCGAATGATGCCCGAGATACGGGGGGTGAAATTGGGTTTATCGTCCTCAAACTCCCTGGTGCGAAGCGCCTGCTCAAAGGTCATCTGCTTGTCCATGAGGTTGTAGATTGTGTCGGTCTGGTCGCCGTTGGTCACGATGGTCTTGTTGCCCAGCACGCGCACGGGGTAATAAATGATCAGATGGGGGTCAACCATCTTGGATTCGTCAAACGCCTTGGTTCTCATAGCCTCACCCTCTGCCACGAACACGCGGTTGCGGCTGTTGACGCTTCTGCCCATGATGAAATATGCGGTGACTGCCTTTTTACTGTCAGCCGACTTGCCGATGATTATGCCTCTGCCATGATAAGCAAGAGAGTTCAGTTCCTGTGCGATGGTGTTTACCTTCATGTTTTTCTCCTTACGAATTTTGTATTTCTATGTAGGGGTTATCGAATATGTACTTTATCGTTTTCTACTTTTAATCTGCCTTGGCAGAACAGCTTGACCGCTTCGGGCAAGATCTTCCATTCGGCTTCTACCATAATGCGCTTTTGCAAGCTCTCGGGGGTATCATCCTCCCTGACCTCAACCGCCTTTTGCAGAATGATCGGGCCCGCGTCACACTCGGGGGTGACGAAATGCACGGTCGCGCCCGACACCTTGACACCCTTGGCAAGTGCCGCCTCGTGTACGTGCAAACCATAAAATCCCTTTCCGCAGAAGGACGGGATCAGTGCGGGATGTACGTTGATCACACGATTGGGGAATTGCTTATAAAACGCCTCACCCAGAATGATCATAAAGCCTGCCAGCACCACAAGGTCAATGCCCTCTGCTGCCAGCACCTTGACCAGTGCTTCGGTATATGCATCTGCGTTTTCATATTCCTTGCGCGCCAACACCTTACCGGCAATGCCTGCGTTAACTGCGCGCTCCAAGGCGAACACGCCCGGCTTGCTTGCCACGACCAGCGAGATCTCGCCGCCGCCAAGCTCTCCCCTGCCCTGCGCGTCGATCAACGCCTGCAGATTGGTGCCGCCGCCCGAAACCAGCACGGCAATACGGGTGTTATCTTGCTTCATTGCTCTTCCCCTTTCCCAGTCGCACAAGCACGGGCAGTACCCAGCCGCCAAGCGTGTTGCCCGCAACCGCAACCAGTACAAACACAATACTCATGGGGTTAAAGCCGTTCAAGGAAGCGACTGTGAAATAATACATATCCGCCACCGAGTGCTCAAAGCCGCACAGAATGAAGGTGGGAATACAAAAGATAATACCAAGCAGCGTGCCCTTTGTGCCGTAGGTCTTGACCGCCGCATACATAAGAATACCGCAAAACACAGCCGCCGCCAAACCCTTGAGCATACCGCCCTCCAACTTTGCGTTGCAAGCCTTGCTTGCCGCTTCAATCAGTGCAGGCTTGCATACTGCCGCGCCAAGGCCGGTCATTATCGCACCCACGGCATTACCCACAAGTCCTACGGGAAGAGCGATCGCGCTCATCTTATCCGGCTTTTCAATAAACAAGCCGATCTTACCGGTATACAAGTAAAAGCCCAAAAGGCATATCACCAACAGAGCCACCGAGAACAGCACGGCACCCACGACCTTATTCTCGCAGGACAGATACACCGTACCGCCGATGCCCACCATAATTCCGGACGCAATTCCGCCCCAAAACGCACTCTTTAGCATAATTCGATCTTTTCCTCACCCTTGATGATCTTGCCGATCACGTAAGCCTCTTCTCCGTGTGCGGCGAGAATTGCAAGTGCCTCGTCCACCTGTGCGGCGGGCACGACCACACTCATACCAACGCCCATGTTGTAGGTGTTGAACATATCTCTCTCGCAAATGTTTCCCGTCTTTGCAAGCAGCTCGAAGATGGGCAGCACGCGCACCGCGCTGCGATTGATCTTGGCGCAAAGCCCGTCCGGAATGCTTCTCGGAATATTCTCATAAAATCCGCCGCCCGTGATGTGCGAAATACCCTTGACATCCACTTTTTCAAGCAGCGCAAGAATGGACTTCACATAAATCTTAGTGGGGGTCAGCAGCGTCTCGGCAATGCTCTTGCCGCCAAGTGCCTCGCAGGGTGCGTACAGAGAGTCGGGGTTCTTATCGATCTCGAACACCTTGCGGCACAGAGAAAATCCGTTGGAGTGTACACCGCTGGATGCCAGCGCGATCACCACGTCACCCTCTGCCATGCGGGTGTTGTCCAAAATCTTTTTCTTATCTACGATACCGACGGCAAAACCCGCCAGATCGTAGTCTTCAACAGGCATCATACCGGGATGCTCGGCTGTCTCACCGCCGATGAGTGCCGCGCCTGACTGCACGCAGCCCTCGGCAACGCCTGCAACGATAGCCGCGATCTTTTCGGGTACATTTTTACCGCACGCAATATAGTCAAGGAAGAACAAAGGCTTAGCACCCACGCAAATAATATCATTGACGCACATAGCAACCGCATCGATACCGATGGTATCGTGCTTGTCCATTAAGATCGCCATCTTGACCTTGGTGCCGCAACCGTCGGTGCCCGATACCAGCACGGGCTCTTCCATACCGCCGATGCTCAGACCAAAGCAGCCGCCAAAGCCGCCCACGTCGTCCAGGCACCCTTCGTTCTTGGTGCGTGCGATGTGCTTTTTCATCAGTTCAACAGCCTTGTAGCCTGCAGTAATGTCTACGCCTGCTGCTGCGTAGCTTTCCGATCTGGAGTTAGAATGCATGATGTTGATTCCTTTCAGTTGATTTATATTTGGTCATTAAGATTCCTTGCCGTTCCAGCAATAGGTGCACAGCTTTTCGGGCGGCAAGCCTATAGCCTTGATTACGCCCTCAAGTGACTGGAATTCCAGGGATGCAAAACCGAACTTATCGCAAATGCTCTTGCGCAATGCCTTGCCTCGCTCGGAGCTGCCGTCACTGTATTCATCCAGGTGATGAAAGCCGTCCGTACCCTCCAGCTCCATAATGGTACGGCGGGTGATCAGCTCCATGTCTCCCGTGGAACGGGTGAAATTGAGGTACTTACAACCATACATGATGGGCGGACAGGCGGAGCGCATATGCACTTCCTTGGCACCGTTGGAATACAAGAAGTCCACCGTTTCCTTGAGCTGCGTGCCGCGCACGATCGAATCGTCCACAAACAAAAGCTTTTTGTTCTCGATCAGCTCGTGCACCGGAATCTGCTTCATTCGGGCAACCTTGGCACGGTCTGATTGCTTTTGCGGGGTAAAGGAGCGCGACCAGGTAGGCGTATACTTGATATACGGACGCGAGAATGCCACCTTGGATTGGTTGGCATAACCGATCGCGTGCGGAATACCCGAATCCGGCATACCGCTGACATAATCAAGATCGGGAGCATTGCCGGCAACCCCATCCTGCTCTGCCATGATCTCGCCGTTGCGGTAGCGCATTGCCTCTACGTTGATCCCCTCGTAGGTCGAGGTGGGATAGCCGTAATACGACCAAAGGAACGCGCACATTTTCATTTCCTTACCCGGCTTGCCAAGCTGCACGATACCGTCCTCGGGGGAAAGCTCTACGATCTCGGCAGGTCCAAGTTCGCGCACAAGACAATACCCGAGCTTTTGCGCCGCAAACGACTCAAAGGTCACAGCGTATCCATCCTCGCCCTTGCAGATGATCACGGGAATACGCCCCACCTTATCACGCGATGCGATCAGGTGTCCGTTGCTCTTTAAGATCAGGATCGAGCAGGTACCGTCGATGACCGACTGCGCGTACTTGATACCTTCGGCAAAGGTCTCCTTTTGGTCGATCAGTGCCGCTACCAATTCCACCGTGTTGACTCTGCCGCCCGTCATAGCGTCAAAGTGTCCGCGGCTACCGTCAAAATACAGATCGATCAACTGCTCTGCGTTATTGATCAAGCCGATGGTGCAGATGGCGTAGGTGCCCAGATGCGAACGGATCAGCATGGGCTGGGGGTCGGTATCGCTGATACAGCCGATTGCCGCGATGCCCGACATCTCGTCGAAAATGTTTTCAAATTTGGTACGGAAGGGTGCATTGGTGATGCTGTGGATCTTGCGCTGCAGACCGATCTCGGGATCGTATGCCGCAAGTCCGCCCCTCTGTGTGCCCAAGTGGGAATGGTAATCGGTTCCGAAGAACACGTCCAAAAGGCAATCCTTTTTTGAGGTAATGCCAAAAAATCCACCCATAGTGTGTCTCCTTTTTGTCTTTGCGATTGTTTATGCGTTCAGCTTTTCCTGCAGTGCCGCATCCTTTGCAAGCACGGCGGCGGTGTCTTTCGCTCTCTTTTCGTCCAGCTTTGCAGCCAGGGTCGTGTCCTCGATGGCAAGCATTTGAATGCAAAGCAGTGCTGCATTGACCGCGCCGTTTAGCGCCACGGTCGCCACAGGCATACCCGAGGGCATTTGCACGGTTGCAAGCAACGCATCCATACCATCCATCGCGCCACCTTTGACGGGAATACCAACCACGGGCAGCGTGGTGCGGGCGGCAATCGCTCCCGCCAAGTGTGCCGCCATGCCCGCAGCGGCAATGATGGCGCCAAAGCCTTCCTCGCGTGCGCTGCTTGCAAATGCTGCCGCCTGATCGGGCGTTCTGTGTGCGCTGTACACGTGTACCTCATAGGGCACGCCAAAATCCCTCAGTGTATTGATGGCTTTTTCCACAACGGGAAGATCACTGTCACTTCCCATGATCACAGCTACCTTTTTCATGCTTTGTTCTCCAATCCTTTAATAGATAAAAATACAAAAAGGGCAAACCTATCCTAACCTTTGTTAAGACAGGATTGCCCAGGCGGTCGGCTATCATTTACTTCCCGCTCCTGTGTGTAAGCTCACATTCCGCCGGTCACGGGAAGAAATTTCCTTGTATCCATTATACCGCATTATGCGAAAAATGTCAATGTACAAAAGTGTAAATAAAACGCAAACTTAAAGCGGCGTTTTGACATTTTTGACAAACGCAGGACGTGCCCGGGCAATCCGTGTATGGTCAGTCGATCCACGCGGTGTACGTGGTCACACCGCTGACCGTTTCGCCGTCGATCTGCAGCGCAGTCGGTCGGTCAAACTCCACCGTAATTCTCTTACCCGTAAATACGTCTATGGATTTTTTATATTTCACGTGCTCTCCCGTGAAGATCTTGGGGAAATGCATCAGCGTAGCCAACTTACCCGATGTATGCCATACGCAGCAGGTCAATTTGTCGCCGCCGCGCACCTGATCGGGGGCAACGCGCATACCGCCGCCGTAATACTTTCCGTACATAGCGGACGCCAGCCAGATCTTTTTGTACGTCTTGGTCTCGCCATCCACCGTCACCTTACCCGACGGACACTTAAAGCCGCCCAGCAAGAGCTTGATCGATTCTTTGGTGTAATCTATCTTTTGCACGCCCTGTGCCTTTAGCTTATCGGTCACCTCACAAACCATGCCGTCCAAGCCAAAGCCGATACCGTTGACATAAAGATATGTGTTCCCCTTGACCTCTACGTGCGGCAAGCCAACGAGATAAGGGTTGAGCAGCACAGGCTCGGTATCTTCGTTTCTGCCCAGATCGCGCAAAAAGTCGTTGCCCGTTCCACTCTTCCAAAGATACACAGGCACAGCATATTCCGCACCGTCCAGCGCATTTGCCAGACGCATAATGGTACCGTCACCGCCGCAGATCAGCACACGGTCCTGCTCCCCGAGCGCGCAGATCTCAGCGCGCAGATCGACCGCAGTCAGATCCTTTTCCACCGTATCCGGTGCAGCGGCATACGCGCGCACACCCTCCAGGGCTGCAGTAATGTCGCGGTTGTTTGCGCAGGGGTTGTACAAAATCAGTGTCATAGTTCCCTCCGTGGTATGAAATTTTTATCAGAGCAATCTCACGCCCGCCTCGGCGCAGATACGTTTTGTTTTCTCATCCCAAATGCCTGATTGCACCTCACCGATGTGCGCACTGCCCAAAAGCAGCATACAAAGGCGCGACTGACCGATACCGCCACCCACCGTCAAGGGCAATTCACCCGCCAACAGCATTTTATGGAAGGGCAGCTCCCTACGGTCATCACAGCCTGACGCACGCAGCTGGTAATCCATTGCCGCCTCGTCCACGCGGATACCCATGGAGGAGATCTCCAGCGCGCGATCCAGCACGTCGTTCCAGAACAAAAGGTCACCGTTGAGCGACCAGTCATCGTAGTCAGGGGCTCTGCCGCCGTGCGGTTTGCCATCTGATAACTTGTCACCGATGCCGATGACGAATACCGTCTTGTGCAGCTTGGTAAATGCATACTCGCGCTGCTCGGGGGACAGATCGGGATACAGGTCGCACAGCTCCTGCGAGGTCACAAAGGTCACTTCCCTGCAAAGCTTACCCGTCAGCTGGGGAAAATGCACCTGCAGCTGCTCCTCGGTGGCGCATACGGCGTGCACGATGGCTTTGACCATAAGCTTCAGATAATCAATATTTCTTGCCTCTCTGGTGATCACCTTTTCCCAGTCCCACTGGTCGACGTATATCGAATGGATATTGTCCAGATCCTCATCGCGGCGAATCGCGTTCATATCGGTATAAAGCCCGTTGCCCATGGTAAAACCGTAGCGCAAAAGCGCAAGACGCTTCCACTTTGCAAGGGAATGCACCACCTCGGCGTGCGCGCCGTCCAGCGCAGGCACGTCAAACGCAACGGGACGCTCATGACCGTTCAGGTTATCATTCAAGCCCGAATCGCTTGCAACAAACAAGGGTGCGGACACACGCTTTAAGTTGAGCGCGGCGCAAAATTCACGCTGAAAGGTAGTTTTGATATGTTCAATGGCACGCTGGGTCTGGTATGCGTCCAGCACCTGCACGTAGCCCTCCGGAATATAACAGTGGCTCATATACGGGTTCCTCGCTTCAGGGTGTGGGCGTATCCAAAGACACTCGCCCCAATAATATTCATTATATCATATCCCATCGATTTTTTCAAGAGTTTTTTGCAAACTCCGTAAGGGTTTTTACGCGTGTATTTTTCTTGACAAGCACGCCGCCGTGTGATACAATGTAAGTAAGATCCTATATTTGGAAGGAGAACTGTTATGCAACAAAAGCAAAACATGAGTACCGTGATCAAAGGACTGGCATTCCCCATAGGGTATTTTGTTTTCATGAATATTTTTCAGTCTGCCGCTCTTGGTATTTACGCTGTTTTCTGCTTTTTACGCGATTTGATCATCCCCGTGGCATCGGCAGCAAACGATATACCGCACTTTTTCGAATTGCTTGCGGACTGTTTGGTGTCTCCCGCTTTTGAGCGTTACTTAAACGAGACGCTGATCATGGATCTGGCAGGTACTCCGACATATGCCATATCCGTGCTGACCTCCATACTCGCGCTTGTGATCCTCTGGTTTGTATTTAACCGCAAAAAACGTGATTTCAAGGATTATTTCGGATTCAGACCCGCACCCGTACGTTCGATCATATCGGCGGTGCTGCTCGGACTTGGATTTTATTTTCTGGTCAACGCCGTACTGACGCTGATCTCGATCATCTCCAATTACGCCTTGACCGAATGGCTGCTCCCCACGCTCCGCGACATGACAGAGCAACTTATGCAAGCGGGAGAGAGAGATCTCGCATCCTCTATGCGCGAGCTGGTAGACGTCATTGAATCCACCCTGTTTGCGCCCACGCCCTTCTTCAGTCTCGGATGGTTCACACTTGCAGCCATCGTTTTTGCGCCGCTGATCGAGGAGATGATTTTCCGCGCCGGCGCGATCTCCAACATGAGAAAGAAGTTGCCCATGGTGGTCACCATTCTGCTCTCCTCCCTTTTGTTCTCACTTGCCCATATCGGTTCGTTGAATGTCTCCCAGTTGATATACACCTTCATATTGGGTGTTACGGTCGCACTGCTTTACGTGCTGTCCGACTCAATTTATCCTGCAATTGTCTGCCATTTCTGCTTCAACGGCGCAAATCTTGTCTCGTTGACGCTTTACAAGCTGTTCAGCCTGGATTACATCGACATGACTCCGCAGGGCAATTATTTCTACGGATATTCCGACTTTATCCACCCCGGTGTCGACAAATTACTGTCATGGTATGACGTGCTGTCAATAGGGTTTACGCTGGTCACCGCGCTGCTCTCGATCCCCATGCTGATCGTAGGCATTATCCTACTGCTCTCCATGCGCAAGAAAAAGAAAACCGCAGACGCAGATGTGCCTGATGAAGCACCCGGAGAATCCCCCGAAACAGCTCCCCAACCAACAGATGCACAGCCCGCACCTCTTGCGAATGATGCACCGGCAAACGACCCCTTTGAGGGTATTTGACGACCGATGATGGCTTTCAAAATTCTGACTGTCGGCGATGTGGTCGGCAAGACGGGGCTTTCTCACCTGCAAGCCACACTGAACGCCCAAAAGCAAGCCCTTGGTGTTGATCTTTGCATCGTCAACGGTGAAAACGCCTCAGAGATCAAAGGCATCTGCCGTGCAGATGCCGAGCAGCTGTTGCTTGCGGGCGCAGATATCATCACGCTGGGCAATCACGCCTACAGCGCACCCGATATCGGCAATTATTTGGACGATCATAGCAATACCATCATTCGTCCCGCCAACTACCCTGCTGCCAATCCCGGGTATGGCTATACCGTGACCGAAGTGAAAGGTGTGCGCGTGCTTTGCATCAATTTGCTGGGCACGGTCAATATGCAGCCCCTTGATAACCCTTTTTTGACCTTGGAGCGTATCCTTGATGCGCAAAAGGGCAACTATGATATTGCGGTGCTTGATATGCACGCTGAGGCGACCAGCGAAAAAATGGCTATCGCCCGTGCCTTTGACGGCAAGATCGCCGTTATCTTCGGCACGCACACCCACGTAGCAACCGCAGATTTGCAAATTCTGCCGGGCGGCACGGGATACATCACCGACCTTGGCATGACAGGCCCCGAGGGCGGTATCATCGGTGCCAAGACCGAGCCCGTGCTCCGTATGCTGCGCGATCATATGCCTGCACGCTTTTCGGTTGCAGACGGCCGCGTACGTGCCCACGCCGTACTGTTTTGCGTAGACACCGAAACAGGGCGCACCACCTCGGCAAAGCAACTGATCTTCTGATCCCCAATATATCAAAACAACTGCGGCACAGTCGCAATATCACTGCAAAGCCCTGCTTTGCACACGAAAGGAGGCTTGACATATGAAAAAAGGCACATTGATCCTGCGCTCGCGCTTGAAATTGCTCAAGCCGTTTATCGCGGGTTGCTCACTTTCCACCATCCGCGTATGGCAGGACAGATTGGGCAAGCTGATGTCGGCTTCCAACAGAAGCGACGTCACCTTTGAGGATTTTTTCATAGGGCAGATGCCCGCCTGCATAGTCAAGCCGCGCGATGAAGTGTCATCCGGCATTATCCTCTACCTGCATGGCGGTGGTTACACCTGCGGCGATCTGGATTATGCCAAGGGCTTTTCTGCCGCCCTTGCCGCACGATGCGGTGTGCGCGTGCTGTGTGTAGCGTACCGACTCGCACCCGAGCACCCCTTCCCCGCCGCCATTGACGATGCCGAGGACGCTTACGGTTATTTGCTTTCGGGCGGCTATGCGCCTGCGCAGATCATGCTGTGCGGCGAGAGTGCGGGCGGTGGACTTTGCTATTCACTTTGCTTGCAGCTGGGCGCAAAGGGGCGCACCATGCCCGCAGGCATTATTGCCATCTCCCCCTGGACCGATCTGACAGGTACCGCGGAAAGTTACAAAACAAACGAAAAAAACGATCCCACACTAAGTGCAGAGCATCTGAAATTTTACGCAGACTGCTATCTGTACGGCACCGACGAGCAAAAAAGCACGGGGAAGAATATCTATCCCAAGACCTGCGATTCCCCTGACCAAGACTTTGCGGCAAAATCCGTACCCCTTGCCTCCCCTCTGTTTGCCGACCTGTCCGGTATGCCTCCCTCGCTGATTTTTGTGGGAGATTCCGAGATCCTGCTGGACGACTCCACCTCCCTGCATCAAAAGCTGTCGGAGGCAGGCGCACAGAGCGAACTGATAATCACACCCGAAATGTGGCATGGTTACGTGCTCTACTGCCTCAAAGAATACGACCGCGATTTTGCCCGTATCCGCAGATTTATCAAAACCCGCATCCCCTTGCAAAAAAAGCTGCGCTGGATGGCACTTGACAACGCTGCCAAGATCTTTCCCGCAGCACGCACACGCAACTGGAGTAACGTGTTCCGCTTGGCAGCCACCATGACCGAACCCGTGGACATGGTAGCCTTGCGTACCGCCCTTGATGTGACCATGCGCCGCTTTCCCTCGATCGCGGTACGCGTTAAGGCAGGCTTTTTCTGGTACTATCTTGAAGAACTGCCCAAAGCACCGGAAATTTTAGAGGAAAAGCCGTACCCGCTGGCTCGTATGCCCTTTTCCGACATTCGCAAATGCGCCTTTCGCGTGATCGTTTACGATAAGCGTATCGCAGTGGAGTTTTTCCACTCACTGACCGACGGCAACGGTGGGCTGGTATTCCTGAAAACTCTGGTTGCCGAATATATCTACCAGAAGTACGGCGTCAAGGTGCCTCACCGGAGCGGTGTGCTGGATCGCCTTGAGGAGCCCGACCCCGCTGAGCTGGAGGACAGCTTTTTCAAGTACGCGGGCAAGTACGCACTCTCGCGCAAGGACACCGATGCTTATTCGATCCGCGGTGTACGTGAGATAGACGGTTTCCGCACCAACACCACCTTTATTTTAGATGCCGGGCAGGTACGCACTCTTGCCAAAGCACAGGGCGTGACTGTGACCGCCTATCTGACTGCCGCGCTGATCATGGCGACGGACAGGCTGCAAAAAGAACAGATCCCCAACCCAACTAAGCACAGGCCCATCAAGATCTTCGTGCCGGTCAATCTGCGCAGTATTTTCCCATCCAAAACGCTTCGGAATTTCATTCTCTATGCCATTCCCGGTATAGAAAGCAAATACGGTGACTACGCGTTCCCCGAGATCTGTCAAAGCGTGCAACACCAGATGAAGCTGCAGATCACTCCCAGGCGTATGGCAGCCATCATTGCAGCCAACGTATCAAGCGAGAAAAATCTATTGATCCGCGCCTGCCCTCTGCCCATCAAAAACATTGTCATGAGCGGCGTTTACAACGCGGTGGGTGAGCGCAAATCCTGCTTCTCGTTCTCCAATCTGGGCGTTTCCGATATGCCGCCCGAATTTGAGAGATACGTGGACCGCTTGGATTTCGTGCTGGGCACACAAAAAAGCCAGCGATACAACACCTCGCTGATCACGTACAAGGGAAAAATGATGTTCAATATCACGCGCAACACAAGCAAACCGCTGCTGGAACGCCACCTGTACGAGGTGCTGCGCGAGCGCGGCATTCACGTAGTAGCGCAGAGTAATACAAGAGAGTAAGGAGGAAAGGCTATGTTCTGTATCAAATGCGGCGTAGAGCTGACCGATGGGCAAACCATATGCCCCATATGCAGCACACGCGTTTATCACCCTGACATAGAGGTCAATCAATCCTCTCCCACATATCCCAAAAAGGACTTTGAGAGCGAGGAATTCAACCGCCGCGGCATTTTATTCGTGGTCACCATTCTTGCCTTGCTCACAGCCGCGCTGACCGTCATGTTCAACATCTCTTTGGAGCACAGCATTTCCTGGTCGGGCTACGTGGCAAGCAGTCTTGGCGTGTTTTACGTGTGCGTCATCCTGCCGCTTTGGTTCAAGCGCACCACCCCTGCCATTTTCGTACCCGCTGCATTTGCCTCGATCCTGCTGTTGCTTTTATACGTCAACGCCAAAACCGACGGCAACTGGTTTATGTCCTTCGCCTTTCCCGTAACCGGCATACTTGGACTGATCGTGACGGCAGTCTCTACGCTTGGTCATTATTTGCGTCGCGGTTATCTGTACATCGTGGGAGGAGGGCTGATCGCGCTGGGTTGCTGGACGCTGCTGATCGAATTTTTCATTCACCTGACCTTTAAGCTCCCCGGGCATGTCATCTGGTCGCCCTATCCTTGCGCAACATTCGTGGTGTTTGGGCTTATGCTGATCATCATCGGCATCGTAAAGCCGTTTCGAGAATCGCTGCGCAGAATTTTCTACGTGGGAAAGGTGAAATAAAAAGAAAAAGCCCCTTTGGGCTGATGTATTAGCGGTGAAACGGGGATGAATCATCCCCGTTTCTGTTAGAAGTATGAATCCGATATTCACACAAAAACAGTTGTAGGGGGCGACGTCCTCGACGCCCCCTACAGTTGATAAATTTTTACATGAGAAAACGAACACGGAAACTGCTTTTGATACAGTTTCCGTGTCATTTATACGCTAATTTATCCGCCTCAAGGGGCTTTCTCTTTTTTCGTGACATTCCGACTCCATCGGGGCTTTGGCTGTGCAGTTGGTAAAGTGCTTTGTGTTTTACCTTCCTCCGCGGAAGCCTCTGCCGCCTCCGCCGCCCGGACGTCCGCCGCCGTAACCGCCGCGTCCGCCGTGACTGCCCGTAGAAATAATGGTTGTAGTCACAAATTTTCCGATCTCTCGATCTCTCTCCTTGGTCAGCTCTAACTTGGCAAAACGGTCAAGCGGATAAGACTGCGAGGGGTTCTTTTTCTTATAGCTTGCAGCAATGCTCCCTACGCTGATAAAACCCGCCACCGCGCCCACGATCAGCGCAATGATCAATATCAACGCCCACGACACGCCAAGTCTGCCATTATATGCCTGCGCAGAAAGCTCCGCATATGCGCAAAGCCCCTTGGCTATATCGCCGTTTCTGAGGTTGTAATGCACATTGTCATCGTCCAGTATGTAATTGATCTCCTTTGAGTTGATCTTAAACTCGGCGTCTCCGTAGGTATATATATAGTAATTCACCTCGTAGCGCATCACCTCGACCACCATGAGTATCAAGTCGTCGTCACCGTCCAGATTGTGTGCAGCAAGAAAATCCTCGCCCCACACAGCATGCCCCGCGTACTCAAACACAAAGGCGCAGATAGGAATGCCCATGGCATCACTTGCCTGTAGCAGCGCCTCATTGATCTCAGCCTCCTCTGCGTCCGTGAGCAGCTCGCTTGCGTCCGTCACGCTGACCAGATAATCGGGATAGGTTTGTGCGCTCGCGCCAACCGTCATCACGCTTACCAACAGCACGCACAGTATGAAAACAGCTAAAAAATTCATGTTTCTCATCATAACAGCAACCACCCCACAGTAAAAACAACCGCAGCAACTGCCGCCATGACAGAGGCAAACGTGACCGCCAGCTTTGCCTTGCTGATGGGCAGCTCTCCGTACACCTTGCCTGTATATCCGTTCATGGCATACTTATAGATCTTCCCCTCCTTGTCGCGGTAGGTCAGCACCCATACGGGCATCAGCGCATATTCCCAATGACTCTGGTGGATATTCAGGCGGGGGCGCGTGCGACCCACCTCACCTGAAATGGTGCCGCGCAGCAGACGGTCCGCATAACCCTCCATTCTTTCTCTGACCTCTTGGTTCAAGGACTCACGCTCCACGTCACGCTTCTTTGCCAAAAAACCTGTCAGATAGGGGGCGGAGAACGCCTCCAGCGACTCGGAAGGGTACGGCAGCACGCCCTCAAGCATTTCTTTATCCTCGGTAGAGAGCGCGCTGGTCACGATATCCTCAAAGTGAATCTCTCCCTCGCGCTCAAATTCAAGGCGGGTAGTCTCGGTATACTTGATGTTGCCCACGATCCATGTGCGGATACGCGTGCCCTCTGCCGTCAGCGCGGCAGCGGAATCCGCATCGGTTACCCAGAAGGGATAATACACACCCGTGATCTTGTCCACCTGCTCGGCGCAGAAATAGTCGCGCGGTACGTAGCGGTGGCTTTTTGCATACTCTAAAAACTTATCTATCGCCTGTTGCTTGCCAAACTTGAACGGGATCACCTTATCCGGGCGGAACACGCCGGACAGCTGATCTGAGAGCACAACGGGGTTATGGCAATAGTAGCAGAAATCGGCGACCGTCTCGCCGTCCGCCATGACCTCTGCTCCGCAAGAGGGACAGTGGTACGCGCGCATCTGCTCACGGAAAACCTGGTCCTGCGCTTCTTTCTCCTGCGCCTTTTCGGCACTGCCCACTGCGTCCAGCTCGTCTTTGGCAAAGTCCGAAAGGCAGAATTCGCAAGCAAACTTGCCCTTTTCGGCATCAAAGACCAAGCCCGCACCGCAATTGGGGCATTGATACGTTACTGTTGTCTGTTCCATCATCTGTCTATGGTTCTGCTATTCTGTGCATTACGCGCGCTTGGCGCCGCACTCGGGACAGAACTTACCCGCGCCGCTGTTCTTGTGTCCGCACTCGGTGCAGAACCAAGTGTCGTCCTCGGGCTTCTTTGCGCCGCATTCCGAGCAGAACTTACCTGTATTGACCGCACCGCAAGTGCACTTCCAGCCGGCTGCCGCCTCGGGCTTTTTGTTGCCGCACTCGGAACAGAACTTGCCCGTATTGACCGCACCGCAAGCGCAGGTCCAGCTGTTGGCGGCTGCTTCTGCGGCTGCTTTTTTCTCCTCGGCATCACGTGCTATCTGCGCGCGATTGGACTCGCTTGCCGCAGCCATAAAGCCGCCGCCCGCATTCATGCCCATGCCCATGCCCATAAAGGCTTGTGCCGAACCGTTTGCATTGCTGCCCGCAGCCTCAAAGCCACGTGCCATAGCACCCTGCACGTAGCCCTCACGGATAGACGCATCCCCAAGCATTGCGCCCTGGTTGCGCATATTGATCAGCTTCTTGCTTTCCTCGTCGTAGGAAACACTGGCAATGCCGACCGAAAGCACCTCCATGCCGCGCATTGCCTTCCAATCATCATCCAGCTCGGTTGCCATGTAGGAGGAAAGCTCGCGCGACTTGCTTGCCACGTATGAGATACGGATACCGTCCGCAGACATACGGTTGATCGCCGCCTGCAGCGCCTCCAAAAACTCGGACAGATACTGCTCATTGATGCTGCTGATATCCACACGGTCTGCATTCTTGGGCAGCACCTCTGTATAAAACTTGATGGGATCGGTGATCTTGATCGAATACGTACCGTGTGCACGCAGGAAAAGCTCTGCGTTATAGAAGTTATCAAAATAGTTGACGGGAGAACGCGTGCCGAACTTGATGCCCTTGATCTCCTGCAGATTGATAAAGTACGCCTTTTGCGCATAAGAAGGTACGCCGCCGAATCTGATACGATTAAACGCATCCTTGAGCGCATCGCCAAACTCGCCGCCAAACAGCGAGGGGGCGCTGGAGTTCTCTACTTTGAAATAGCCGGGCTCTGCGGTGTAGTCCACCACCTTGCCGCCGTCCACCAGCATCATGAACTGACCGGGATAGACGTGAATGATCGAACCGTTGGACACTGTGTCCTCTGTACCCTTTTTGTTGTTGTTTCTTTTGTCGCCGCTGCGAACCGTAACACCCTTGGTGAAAACGGTAGTATCGCTCATGGAGTCGGCTTCAATGACCTCTAACCATTGATCGGCAAGCGCGCCGCCTGCTGCGTGAAGTGCTGCTCTGATAATTCCCATTTGTATGTCCTCCTTGTATCAATATCATTTTATCCATCCGCCACACGGCGGATTTCATCGCGAAGCGATTTCATCCACGAAAGTGGATTTCATCCGTCCCACAAGGGGCGGATTTCATTTCGTAGGGGGCGACGTCCCCGACGCCCCGTGCCGACATAAAGAACTTTTTAGATTGTAAAAAAATAGTTCACGCGAGGCGGGCTGTCGGGGACGTCAGCCCCTACAGACGGACGCATCGCAAATCCGCGTTAAAACAATTTTCGCAGGAACCGACGTCATGCCGCAAGCAAGCGGACCGTCCGTATTTACGCATTGCTTCCGTACGGCAAAAGCTCCAGGTCCCCGTTGTGCTCCAGTGCCCATGTGACTGCCCAGTTGCCGGGGAACAGCAAAAGGTCGTTGCCGCGCACGTCCTGGATCCACTTGGTTTCTGCCGAAAGCTTGAGCTTTGCGGGCTCGATCTCCTTGCCGCTCTTGCTGCCCACGTAACGGATAATATCATACGGGATCTCGCGCTGGATATACCCCACACCGTACTCGCTCTGCATACGGAATTTCAGCACGTCGTACTGCAACACACCAACAACGCCCACGATAACGCGCTCCATACCCGTGTTCGGCTCAAAGAAGATACGGATTGCGCCCTCCTGTGCGATCTGCATCATTCCCTTGGCAAACTGCTTACGTTTCATGGAGTCGATCTGTTCAACAAAGGCGAAATGCTCGGGCGTAAAGTTGGGGATACCCTCGTAAGCCACCTTCATGCCGGGCTGGCAAATGGTGTCGCCGATTGAAAAGATACCCGGATCAAACACGCCGATGATATCTCCCGCGTACGCCACCTCAACGCCCTCGCGCTCCTGCGCCATCATCTGCTGCGGCTGCGCAAGCTTGATATTCTTGCCGCCCTGCACGTGGTAGTACTCCTTGCTGCGCTCAAATTTGCCCGAACAGATACGCATAAATGCAATTCTGTCGCGGTGTGCCTTGTTCATATTCGCCTGGATCTTGAACACAAACGCCGAGAAGCGCTCGTCCTGTGCCTCGATCTCAACGTCACCCGCCTTGTGAGAGAGGGGCGGCGTGGTCATTTGCAAAAAGCTCTCAAGAAACGGCTCAATGCCGAAATTGTTGAGCGCAGAGCCGAAGAATACGGGAGAAAGCTTGCCCGCACGTACCGCGTCAAGGTCAAAGCCGAAGTCAGCAACGTCCAAAAGCTCAATTTGCTCGGCTAAGCTTTCGCGCAAACGCTCGCCGATCAGCTCATCAAGTCGCTCGGTGTCGTCAAAATCCACCGCAATGCCCTGCAGCCTGTTTCTGCCGCCGTGGAAGTTATCAAAGGTCAGGATCTGCTTCTTTTCGCGGTCGTAAACGCCTTTGAAATCCACACCGCAGCCGATCGGCCAGTTCATGGGATAGGTGCGGATGCCGAACTCCTGCTCCACCTCATCAAGCAGATCCAAGGGATCACGCGCCTCGCGGTCCAACTTATTGATAAAAGTAAAGATCGGAATACCGCGCATGGCGCAGACCTTGAACAATTTGCGCGTCTGTGCCTCAATGCCCTTAGCCGCGTCAATGACCATAACCGCGCTGTCAGCAGCCATAAGAGTACGGTAGGTATCCTCCGAAAAATCCTGGTGTCCGGGGGTGTCCAGAATGTTGATGCAATAGCCGTTGTAATTAAACTGCATGACCGATGAGGAGACCGAGATACCTCTCTGCTTTTCCAGTTCCATCCAATCGGACACGGCGTGCTTATCGCTGTGCTTGCCCTTGACCGCGCCCGCGGTCTGGATCGCGCCACCGTACAGAAGGAACTTTTCTGTCAGCGTGGTCTTACCTGCGTCGGGGTGCGAGATAATGGCAAACGTGCGGCGTATTTCAATTTCGTGTAAGCTTTGTGCGTCTATCATGTTGTGCGTATCCTCTGAAAAATAGTTATTCATATTATTATAGCACGTTTTTTGCAAAATTGCAAGTACCGCATATAGATTTGGGCACAAGTCGGGCAAAAAAGGATTGCATTTGACGTTTTCTTTTGCTATAATAAAAGCAGAAACACGCAACATTCACGCTTTATGGAGGTAAAATATGCCAAACCTGAAAAAAAGCCCGCCCTTGAACTGCGCGGTCAGACGAGAAGACATTTTGCTGACCGAGGATGACAAGCTCAGAGTATACGCCAATGCGCCCACCGAACAATACGTACCCAAGCAAGCAAACGACCAAACCGCACCTGAGTCCTCATCCTTTTTGGACGTATGCGAGCGCGCAAAAAAGCACAAGACACAGATCCTGACCTTTTTCCACGACCATTTCTTTGGCGGCGGTGAGCGCGAGCTGCACCTCTCACATCCGGAATTCATTGACTGCACCCAAAAGATCTCGGACTTTGCCGAGACCTTTGGCATCGGGATCGGTGCAAGCGTGACAAATCCGCTCGACCTTGGCCGCACCTTCAAGCAAGACATGGGCGTGGGCGGACAGCATCGCTTTTTCTCGGAGGGTGTGCTGCACCCCGACGGCACCTTTTCCTTTAACGCCATGCTCAGCGAAAAATGGTGCAATAACAAGGGCTATATCTATCCAAAATTTGACCACGCCCGCCTGTTTGCCTACACCGAGCTGGACGACGGCTCTCCTTATCTGGTCATTGATCCCGCATCGATCTGTGAGATCCCCGCTGCGGATTACACCTGCACGCTCTCATATGAGCCGTACGAACTCAGTCAATACTTCGGAGACAAGCATATGGAGATCAAGGGCAAGACATCTCTTTCGGGCAACCGCGTCTTTGCCGTGTTTTATATGGATACGCCCGAGATGGACTACTTCCACCCCAAGGCTGTGCAGTACGTGCACGGCGTGATCGATATGTACCGCGAAAAGGGCGTGGAATTTATGGAGCTGTATTCCGATGAGATGCACATTCAATTCGACTGGGATCTCGGCACGCATTTCGGTCCCTACGAAATTCCCACGCGCTATATGACCGCCAATTTTGAAGCCGAGCTTGCAAAGATCGACCCTATCTTTGCGGATTTTGACCGCGCGCTGATCTACTTTGGCTACGATATGCACATAGACCGTGCCACGCTTGGCAGATCGCACACCCAGCACGTATTAGGCAGCTCCAAGGCTGAGCTTGTGCGCACCTTCCGTCTGCGCAAAACGTATTTTGAAATGCTTTCGGATCGCGTAGTGAACCTGTGCTGCGACGCAAGAGATTACGTGCGTGATACCTACGTCAAAAACGCGGGTTGGGATCCCTTCTGCGTCGGTCACGCCACCTGGCAGGAATCCCCCACCTGCGATAAATACGGCCCCGGAAACGAAGGTATGTTCAACCTTGCCACCATCAATGGTTACTGCGCATACGATTACTCCCCTGCTTACGTATATTCCAGCACCATCCGTGAGGCAATTTCGGGGTGCTACGACTATTTCAAGTGGAACGACTACTTCTCCTACGGCGGCACCGATTTCTGCGAAAGCGGCTGGTTTGACCGTAATTACTATGGCGGTGCGATGTCCGCATCTCTCGGATCGCTCAACCGCAACGAGGTCTGTCTGTGGGGCGCGTGGGGCTTCCCCGACAAGGCAAGACGCAGATTCGCAGCCGTCCAAAATGGCTTTGGTGCGCATATCCCGCGCGAGGGCATCGTTACCTACAACCGCCCGCGCGACACAGAGGTGCTATATATCTACCCCAAGGATCTGACTATGATCGAGGAGCGTTTCGGCAGCTGGATGGTGCAATACGCTTATGCCAACTACTGCCCTGCCGACCGCGTCACCACGCTTGGCAAGATTGAAAACGGTAAGCTGATACTCGGCATTTGTTCGTACACAACGGTTGCGGTGGGCTTTGAGCCGTTCTACGATGAAGCGTTCCTAACCTTGCTCGAAAGATTTGCCAAAGAGGGCGGACGCGTCGTGTGGAACGCAACACCTCCCGCAGACAAGGACGGCAACGTGCCAAACGCATGGCTGAAGCTTTTTGGCTTGCACGCAGCGCAGACTGTGACCGAGGGCGGCACTGCCCGCACCATACGCTTTGCAGGTTTGCTTTCGGGCATTTCCCCGATGTGCGTGCCTACCGATATGCTGCCTGACAGGGTTTACAAGATCGCAATAGAAGGAGATGCTGCACCCGTAGCGTATGCCGATCAGATTTTGATCGGTGCGACACGCCAATACGGAAAGGGCTCTGTGACCTATCTCGGCTGTCGCTTGCGCGATGACCAGTCGGGCGAGTCGGGTGACGCCCCCTCCACGCTGTTTGACGTGCTCAAGGCTTTGGGCGCATACGGCGGCAAGGACTGTGTGGACAGCCCCGAAGCAATCTCCCGCAAAACACCGTATTTCGCAACCAAATTCCCCAACGGCGCATACTCTCTCTGCCACCATTATTACACCATGAAGGAACTGTGGCCTTTGGGTATGTTCAGACGCCGCCAAGAAGAGGACCAAGAATTTATGGAAACCTATGATCTGCTAGTTCCCACAGCACTTGATTTTGAAAGCTTTTCGTTGGATGGACACTCTATTACCTACAAGGGCGAGCATTTTGTGCAGTATCGCCTTGACAAGTACGGCAACCTGATCGGCTTCCGCGGAGACAACACCTGCGGCATTACGATTGACGGCACGGTATATAAGATCACCGACGCGCCCGCCAATACCGCGTTTGGCTTGATTGAAAATTGCCGCATCCCCGACGGCTATCGCATGGGCTGGATGGTGGATTCCAACGCGCCTGTTGTGGATATCTGCACCCCCATTCCCGATGGTGCCGAGCTGTATCTTTCCCCCGGGGCTGTGGGCAATGAGTTGATCCCCGACATAAGCCTTTCCTACCAAGGCTCCAAGATCTGCAAGGGCAACGCAAAATGCGTTGTGGTGCTGGTGAAATAACATAAAGGATCACACAAAGACAGATCCGTAAGCCTTTGGCGCAAAGTTTTCATAAAATTCATTAAAAAAAGGCTTGACAAACGAGAATAAAAGAGGTATAATATTGCCTGCGAGTTATGCAATGGCCGCTCGCAGGTACACGGAGATGTACTCAAGAGGCCGAAGAGGCGCCCCTGCTAAGGGTGTAGGCCGGGTAACCGGCGCGAGAGTTCAAATCTCTCCATCTCCGCCAAAAAAGACACAAGATATTGCGTTAGATTTTCTCTAACCGTTCAATATCTTGTGTCTTTTGTTTTTGCTGTGGTTATCGCACCCCTTATCATACCCCTTATAGAAATTTAGCCTTGAATTTTTTCGAAATAAGACTGCATTCGTGCTGCGCTTTCTTTCTTCATTTTTTCGGAAACGTGGCCGTATACATCAAGGGTAAAGCTTGCCGTAGCGTGTCCAAGGTTTTGCTGCACGGTTTTTATGTCGTCACCTTCCTGCAGGGCTGTGACCGCGTAGGTGTGTCGAAGATCATGAAACCGCGCGTCAGGTCTTCCAATCTTAGCAGCAATCGCTTTGAAGTGTTTGAAGGCAGTTTGCGGATATATAAATCGTCCGGCCTTATCGGTAAATACAAGATTAAAGGAATTCTGCCATGCAGAGCCAAGCGCAAGCTGATCTGATCGCTGAGTTTCCTGCACTCTTTTCAGAATATCCATAACAAATGGTGCAGCGGTCAACGTTCGCATTTTATCATTTTTGGTGGGAGCAATATAATGCTGCCCGCCCTTTTCTTTTTCCTTGCAAAGTTGCTGCTTGACCGTGATTGTTCCATCCTTAAAATTCACACCATCCCAGGACAGACCGCATATTTCGCCCTCTCTCATGCCGGTAAAGAGCGCGACCGTGAAAAGATCCCGGAGCGGTTCATCATTTTGTATTTCCACAAGGAACGCAGCTATTTCGGTTTCGTTGAGCGGCTTGATTTCCTTCTTTTCTACGCGAGGAAGTATACAAGCGTCAGCAGGATTTAAGCCGATGTAGCGAAGCTTCAGCGCTTGATCCAACGCCTTGTGAAGAATACCGTGAATGTTTTTGATTGTTTTGGGGCTTAGTTCGCTCACGCGCAACAGGTCATTATAGAACACTTGAATTTTAGTAGAATTTAGGGCTGTGAGCTTGATTCCTCCTAACGCGGGTTTAATATGCGTATCAATTCGGCTTTTGTAGGTGGTGTATGTGAGCGGTTTGGATGATGGTTTCACATATTCGTCAAGCCACAAATCCAACCATTTTGCAAGGCTGATTCTCTGTGGTTCAAAATACGCGCCCGAGTCGGCAGCTGCTTGCGCCGCTCTCATTGCTTTGAGAACATCGCTTTGCTTTCCACCATAAAAGCTTTTGCGCTTTCCGTTAATGGTGCATCGTGCCTCCCAAGTGCCATTTTCTCGTTGTCGTACCGAGCCATTGCCTTTGGCATTTCTCGTTTTAGTGTTTTTCATTTTTCCCCCTGTATAGTCATTGCTTCATCCAACTATCTATCTTTTCTTTGCGCTGCTCTTCTGTAATCTCTCCGCTCTTTTCCCGCAGAATCAATTCACGAGAATAATCATTCCATATAGCACGCCTTTGCTCCGGAGTTTCAGAATAAACAATTAAATATTCGTTAGAAACATCAGAAAGTAGCTTAACAAGTTCGGTTTGAAGTAGAGAATCAATCAATGAATCCTTGTATACTGCAGTGCGTATACCATCTATATCAAGACTCAATGTCCGATCGATCATATCCTTAACAACCGGATCCGTACCGCTCAATTTTCTTTTGTTTGCAAAATATGAGATGCGCTGTCCAATCATTGCAAGAAAATATTCTGTGTTATCGTGTTCGATTAGAATCGACAGAAGGTCAGAATAGGCAGTTGCACGATTTTCCGTCTTTAGTTTCTGCAATTTGATAATAGAGGCTTCGCTTAACCCAGTGATATTTGATATTTCCCTTAGCTCTCTTGTCCTTTCTTTATACTCACCAAGCAAATACCCCATATCACAGCCAAAGATTTCGCACGTTTCAAGAAGAATCGCCAGGGAGAAATGTTTGCGCTCTCCGTTTTCAATGCAGGAGATTCGATTTCGACCCACTTTGACCCCTCGATCATTCAAAGCCTCAATAAAGCAATCTTGATTCATGCCGGACGATTTTCGCAGCAGCCTTATTCTTTCCCCAATTTCGGCAAAATTGTATCTCATATAAATACATTACCTCTTATTTCATGATTTATTTGTAATTGATATGTGTCTTGTGTAAATACATTATACATGATAAAATAGAAAGCGTCAAGATAGTCGACGAATTTTGATAAAAAATGTTGTAAGGAGAGATTATGTCAGTAGAATTCAAAACAATAAGGCAGACTGCAGCAATTGGAATTTTGAATGAGCATCGCATTCGTGTTTTGGTAGCCGAAGGACGATGCCCCGGAATGCGTACCGGAAATCGTTTTATGGTGAATGTTACAGCCCTCACGAAACTTTTAGAGGATGAAAGCTGCGCAACACTCAACCAATTAAAAGGAGTGGGCTATGGAAAAAATGACTCTTTCCGTTGAAGAAATGGCACAAGTATTAGGAATCAGCAAGCCCCTTGCCTACGGGCTATTAAAGCAAGAGGGTTTCCCCTCAATCCGCATTTCAGAGCGAAGAATTGTAATCCCGGTAACGGCCTTACAGGCTTGGCTAAGCGCCAAAGCAATTGAAGGAGGCACAGTGTGAGCAGGGGCTATAATTTAAAAAAAGGGTTTTTGTTTTCATATGACTGGGAAACGGCAACGCGAAGCCTGTCAGCGGATGAATTCTATCTGCTTTTTTGGGATTTGCTTGATTTTCAGAAAAGCAGCGGGAGCATTGCTCTCCCAATTCGTCAAGATCATCCCAACGTTAATGTTATTGCCTCGCTTATCGCTCCTCAAATAATTCACCGTATCACATGTAGCAGACAGAGTACTGACGCAGTAGCGACAGAGAGCGAATTTAAGTCAAGTGAAGATAAGACAAGTGAAGTCGATATTAAGGTAAGTGGAATGGAAAACATCACCGCTCCTGCCCTCTCCGAGAAAGAACATCAAGACTTGCTTTCAAAAGGACTCCCTTCATGGTATATTGACGAACGACTTGACAGGGCTGCAATTTTTGCAGCGAAGCATGAGCGAAGCGTGAGCAGTGTTCTTTGTGAATGGTGGAAGGCAGACCAAACAAACCGCGCGACCCATGCGAACAAATCCGGATCCACTTACGACACAGATGACTTTTACAAAGCCGCGTTAAAGCGTAGCTTGGAAGGAACGGGGGTACCTTATGAACAGTTGTGTTAAGGGCGCTAACGGAGAGCGCGAGCTTGCAAGCGTGTTATTAGATTATGGTTTTGTGACTGAGAGAGGCGGTACTTGCTCATATGGAACTAAGCCGGATCTTAGTGGGTTGCCGGGCATTCATATTGAAGTCAAACGCGTCGAGCGGTTAAATATCAATAAGGCCATGCGGCAAGCTATTACAGATTCTGCACGTTTTCAAGATGGAGCTCCGACGGTATTTCATCGTCAGAACCGCTCAGGATGGTTGGTTACTATGCGCTTTGAAGATTGGATCGATCTTTACAAAGAAAAAAGGCCTTCAAGCGGGTGTGGCAGCTGTGGTAAATGCAGATGAACAGAAAAGGCAATAAAATAAGAGCAAAAAGGGAGGCCTAAATGAAAATAGCAGATGAGCAGATTATTTCCGCTATCTTGGCTTCAACAACAAATAAAGAAGCTGCTGAAATCTGCGGACTGTCTGAGGCTCAATTCTACAAGCGCATCCGTACCGATGATTTCAAGCGCAAATACACACAGGTTAAGAGCAATCTTTTAGAGAGAGCGACTACGACGATTCAGAGCGGCATGAGTGAGGCGGCACGCACAATGCTTGAAATTATGCAAGATCCCGCAGCATCGCCCCAGGTAAGGCTAAATGCAGCCGACAGCATCTTGCGCAATGGTATGAAACTTACCGAACAAAACGACATTTTGCAAAGGCTTGAAAGATTGGAGGAAATGGACAGTGAGCAATAACATAAAAAGGCGCGTAGAGCGGCTCTCTGCGCATTCCGGTGAGTGGGGAGATGTTCTTGCGCTAATACGGGCAAAAAAGCGTTACAGCGAGCTTACAGACGATCAGAAAGACCGGTATTGCCGTTATTATTACGGGAGCGGATACACAATTATTGAAGAAGTAGAGCAGATGGTTACAGGCAAGCCAATCGATTTTGTTCTCAAAAAAAGACAGCCCAAAATGCCTTTCGATGAAGAGCGTAAACTCATTGCAAAAGTGGCCAATGAAATCATTAGCGAATGCTACCAAACCTAATTAACAGAAAGGAGGTGGGCGCATGACAAATCAAGAACGCAAAGAACGCAGACAGATGAAAGCAGAAAGACGGATGCATGAGGCAGAGATCAAACGTGATGCCCTGGTGTCTGCTCTTGAGAGCGGTAAGCTTACCGCATCAGAAAAAGTGCAAGTTGTGATGATGTTGAATGAACTGAAAGCATGGTGATCGCGTCGGGCTAAAGTTACCCACACCATGGCGGTCAAAACATCGCCAGGGAGCAAATTAACGTTTTTTATAGAGAACAGCCACGCCACGAAAAAGCCCCCCGCAGAGCCTAAAATATGGCCTCTACGGGGGTTTTGGTCGCGCAAAGGCGTAGAGCCTTACTGTACTATGCGAGAATAGCATACCGGACGACGCGCCCAATTACTTTTGAAGCGAACACGTCTGCAAGGCCCGGGTGTGTCAGTCGATAACCGTTTTTCACCCTATATGCCCGACGACACATTAGAGTGTCGCCAACTACGGCAACAACGGCATCACCATCGGAGATGGGTAAATTCTCGTCGACAAAGAGCTCCGAGGCATCGGGGAAAATACTTTGATCCCATGCATTGATTACTAACATTCTTTTTTCCTCCAAAATAATATTGACTTTGCGGGAGCGGATATGATATAATACCCCCGTATCCGCCCCGTGCGGTTATAGGCTCTATACAAGCGTTACTTTGGTCGGTGCAGCTTTGTATGGGGCTTTTCTTATGCAATTGAGAAGCGACGGCTCTCGGTCTGTTTGGTATACTGCGTGTAAAGATCTGCATGAGTCTTCTTGAATGCGGCGGAATCGAAGCGAGTGCTTGTTATTTTCGTCCATCTGATCTTGAAAACGTCTACCGTCATTTCCTCGGTGTTACGTTCGGTCATTTCGGCTTTGATCATATCCTCGATCGTTGCGATTTCGTCCGCGATCTGGTCGGCAAGGGCTTTCAGCTCCTTCAACTCCCTGACTTTGCTTGTCAATTCATTTGCGCTCATGATATTACTCCTTCGGGTTTTATTTAGGGAGCGGAGCCGGTGGCATTGAGTTTATCTCGGTTCTCTCTTTGACCTTTTCTTATCCGCTCCGGCTTTTACATTGCGTTCTTGATTCCGGCTTTCGCTTACTTTCGTCCGCCTTTCCGTTCCCTGTGTCTATATTATAGCATACTTGCGCAACCATGTCAAGATGGGATATTGCACAAACTTGCGCAAGTATTTTTGTTAATTATGCATACTTGTGTAAGTATGATTTATGTGATATAATATAATATAATAGGAGGTGAATAAAATGGGAAAAACATCTGCAGCGGTAAAGAACCGATACAACGATAAAGCCTATGATCGCATCAACTTAACCGTTCCCAAGGGAAGTAAAGACGCGATCAAGGCACATGCCGAGAAGTTCGATAACGGGAGCGTCAACGGTTTTATTCAAAGGGCTATCAAGGAAACAATGCAGCGAGATGAAGAAAACGAATGAGCATCCATGTACATGAATGCCATCTGACAGAGACCGCTCTTTTTAAGAAAAAGCCGCTTGACAAGACAAGCGGCCTATGGTAAAATATTGTCGGTGCCTTTTGCACCCGTAGGAGTGCCACACGGTGGCGGTTGGCTTTCTCGATCCCGAGGAAGTGTCAATCTTTTTTGTTTGCCTTCCTCGAGCATGAGGGAGGTGATGCCAATGTACATGACTTGGGAAGTATTTTTCCAATTTTGCACGGTCATTCTTGCAATCATCGGTCTTGTCATCAGTATTCATAGTAACAAAAAAAGATAACCGCCCGTCTACCAAACTGAAGCGGTTATCTTAATCGAATCACGAGGGAGTCAACCGTTACCGGTGCTCCTACGTTATTATTATACTCCATTTGTTGCGTTTTGTCAACACCTGATGCGATTTTTTTCGCCATTCATTCGCGTGATGGTGTTCAAATATCCTCGGGCATACCCCTTATTACACCCCTTACCCCATTTGCTTGGCTTTTGTTGAATTGTATCAAACAGTAATATTTCATTGTAATATAAGGAATTTCAAGAACTGGATTGTATTTGCTTTTTTCTATTTAACTATAAGCTGGAAAATTCAAATCTCTCCATCTCCGCCAACGAAAGCACACCAAAAGGTGTGCTTTTTTCGTTGGCGGAGATGGAGAGATTTGAACCTTAAGGGTGACGGTTACCGCCGGCGCGAGAGGGAGTGAGCGCCCGCGCTGCCGGTGGCAGATAAAGCGGGCGCGAACGAGTGAGCAAATAAGGAGTATCGGGAGCGCGCCACGCGTACGCGACCGAGACGACTATATTTGCGAGGTGCGACGGATTCTGCCATCGGCAGAATCCCAGATACGACACCCTTCCGCGACCAATATTCGCATCCCCCTACCGCATCGCGGTAGGGTCTCTTTCGTTGCCGTCGATGTCGAGATTGGAACCTTAAGGGTGACGGTTACCGCCGGCGCGAGTACCCCCCTCGTGTCATCCCGAGCGGAGTGATGACACGAGGAGGAATGATTCGCTCCGGAACCCATCCTGCCTTATTTATACAAAAATTCCGCCCATTCCCTCTTGACAAAGCTATCCTATCGTGCTATAATAACATATGATATATAACATTCGTTATTTCCGGAGGTCCCTATGCCGCCAAAAGTGAAAATCACCAAACAAGAGATCGTCGCCACTACGCTTGATCTTCTGCGCAGAGAGGGTGAGGCTGCCATGAATACACGCAGCATTGCCTCTGCGCTTGGCTGCTCTACCCAGCCCATTTTTTCCAACTTCGCATCCATTGAGGAGCTGCAGAACGCGGTTGCAAAGGCTGCCTACGCATACTATTACAGCTATTTGACAGAGGAAATGCAAGGCGGAAAATATCCGCCCTACAAGGCGTTTGGCATGGCATACGTGCGATTTGCCAAACAGGAAAGGGAGCTTTTCAAGGTGCTCTTTATGTGCGACCGCAGGGGGCAGGAGCTGCTCCCCGGCCCGGATTTTTCCGAGTCGGTTGAAATGATCATGCATGCAAACAGCGTTTCAAAAGAGGTTGCGGAGCTCTGGCACATGGAAATGTGGAGCTGCGTGCACGGCATTGGCACCTTGCTTGCCACCTCGTTTTCAGAGCTTGACGAGCAGCTGATCAGCCGTATGCTGACCGACGTTTACCAAGGTCTGCGCGCCCAACACGTCAAGGAGGACTCCGTATGAGCTATGCAATTGAAATCAACAACTTAACCAAGAACTACAAGGACTTGGTGGCGGTGGATCACCTGTGCCTGAGCGTCCGGGAGGGAGAGCTTTTCTCTCTGCTCGGGGTCAACGGCGCGGGCAAGACCACCACGATCAAGATGCTTTCCTGCCTGACCGCTCCCGACGAGGGCGACGCGCTTTTGCTGGGACACAGCATCAAGACCGATACAGCAGCGGTCAAGTCGATCATTGCGGTCTCTCCGCAGGAAACCGCAGTTGCGCCCGGGCTTTCGGTGCGCGAAAATCTGGAGCTGATGTGCGGTGTGCACGGCTTTGCCAAAGATAAGAGAGATACCAGAATTGCCGAGCTGACCGATCTTTTGGGGCTTGGGAACGTGCTTTCCAAAAAGGCGGGCAAGCTTTCGGGCGGTTGGCAAAGACGCCTGAGCATTGCCATGGCATTGATCAGTGAGCCAAAAATCCTGTTCTTGGACGAGCCGACGCTGGGGCTGGACGTGCTGGCACGCAGCGATCTATGGGACATCATCCGCGCGCTCAAGGGATCTGTGACCGTTATTCTGACCACGCACTATATGGAGGAAGCCGAGGCACTTTCCGACCGCGTTTCCATCATGAAGGACGGCAGGCTTCTGATCTGCGACACGCCCGATGCCATCAAGCAAGCGGCGGGAACCGACAGCTTTGAGCAAGCCTTTATCAAAATCGTCAAGGAGGTGCGCGCATGAGAATGCTGACCTTTGCAAAGAGGAATGCCAAGGAGATTTTGCGCGATCCGCTCAACCTGTTCTTTGGCTTGGGCTTCCCCTTGGTTTTGATCCTGCTGCTCTCCATCATTCAAGCCAATATTCCCGTTCCGCTGTTTGAGATCGACCATCTGACTCCCGGTGTGACCGTATTCGGGCTTTCCTTCATGACGCTCTTTTCCGCCACGCTGATCGCCAAGGATCGCGGCTCGGCGCTCTTGCAGCGTCTTTACACCACGCCGCTGACACCTGTGGATTTCATTCTGGGCTACACCTTGCCCATTCTGCCCATTGCCGTGGCGCAAAGTGCGGTCTGCTATGCCGTCGCGCTGCTGCTGGGGCTGACTCCCTCGGTCAACATTCTGCTTGCGCTGGTCATGATCGTCCCCGTCGCGCTTCTGTTCGTTGCAATGGGCTTATTGTTCGGCAGTATCTTAACCGACAAGCAGGTGGGCGGCATTTGCGGTGCGCTGCTGACCAACCTTTCGGCATGGCTCTCGGGCATCTGGTTTGACTTGGAGCTTGTGGGCGGTGTGTTCAAAAAGATCGCCTATGCCCTGCCCTTTGTGCACGCTGTGGAAATGGAGCGCGCAGTCATCGCGGGCAACTTTGGGGAAATTTTGCCCCACCTGCTCTGGGTGCTTGGATATGCCATTGTAGCTATGCTTGTTGCCGTACTTCTGTTTTTGCGGCAAATGAAAAAGCAGTAATTGACAAAATGTGCGCCCTTATGCTATAATGATATCAATACTCATTGAAAGGAGATATCACTCATGGCAAAATCCAAAAAATTTTCCAATTCTTCCCTGATCTCCTCTGTGCTTTATATCATCATCGGTATTCTGCTGTTAGTATTCCCGGGCAAGGCGCTCAACTTTGCAATGACCGTTGCGGGCATCGTCTTTATCGTGTCGGGCATCATTGAGCTTATCAGAAAAAACTGGGGCGGCGGTGCCATCAGCTTGATTATCGGTATCGCGGTGCTGGTCCTGGGTTGGACCTTGGTCAACATCGTTATGCTTGTGTTGGGTATTCTGATTGCAGTCAAGGGCATCATTGCTTTGGTGCAGGCACTCGGACAGAAAAAGAAGACTTTTCTGCAAGTTCTCTTCCCCATACTGACTATTGTGGTCGGTATTTTGCTTGCATTCGGTGACATGACGGGCATTATTTTGATTATCGGCGGCGTTTTGCTGATCATCGTTGGCGTGCTCGGTCTTGTCGGAGCACTCAAAAAATAATCTACACACAAAAGGCTGCCTTTAGGAGCGTTCTCATAAGGAGTTTACAAAATTGTAGGGACCGGCGTCCTCGACGGTCCGCGACACATAATTTTCGGCGGAGAACTTGTTTTCTCTGCCGATTTGTGTTATAATGGGAGCAGAAAAAAGCCTTCCTCCGGGAGGAAGGTGGCACGCGGAGCGTGACGGAAGGAGCCTGCGTGACTTTATATTTGTGCTAACTTCATTGTAACGCGCTCTCCCTCAGTCGCCTACGGCGCCAGCTCCCTCCCGGAGGGAGCCTTTGGTTTTGTGCATCTTTAGGGGTATGGGCTTTGCCCTATGCTTTTGTATTACAAAGGCGAAACTGACGATAAAACAGGACGATAAATAAGAATTTAGCGAGGTGCTAAAAGTCGGATCGTAGCCATGTCGTTCTGTGGGCCAAG
>JAZNBB010000074.1:0-9167 GCA_045586845.1 Eubacteriales bacterium | reverse complement strand
GAAGCTTACGAGTTTTAATCGAGAGAAAGGAAGGAGATAACCAATGTATACCAGTGCAAAGCCCTATTTCTACGGCACCGGCAGAAGAAAGAAGTCCATCGCTCGCGTAAGACTGTATCCCGGTACCGGTGTTATCACCATCAATGGTCGTGACATTGACGATTACTTCGGTCTTGAGACCCTGAAGCTGATCGTAAACCAGCCCTTCGGCACCACCGAGACTCTTGGCAAGTTTGATCTCGTTGCTACCGTTAACGGTGGCGGTATTTCCGGCCAGGCAGGTGCTATCCGTCACGGTGTAGCTCGCGCTCTTCTGAATGTAGACGCAAACTACAGACCCGCTCTCAAGGCAGCAGGTTTCCTGACCAGAGACCCTCGTATGAAGGAAAGAAAGAAGTACGGTCTGAAGGCTGCACGTCGTGCACCTCAGTTCTCCAAGAGATAAGTTATTATTTCTTATATACAAAAAGCTCTGCTATGCAGGGCTTTTTGTTATTTTACCGTAGGGGCGACCATTGGTCGTCCGACTGATATTTGCGGACGTGCAATGTGCGCCCCTACGAAAAAGGGCTTATCAATTTGTAAAGAACCACGTCGTCCTATTTACTTTTGCCTTGATTTATGGTAAAATACAACTGATCGATAAACTTGAAATTGTTGAGGAGACAAATAATGGGATTAAGATTAAGACACTATAAGCCTTGCGATGCTGATTGTATTGTGAGTTGGATAAAAGACGAGGATGCTTTGCGTAAATGGAGTTCGGATAGATTTGGCGACTACCCTATAACAAGTGAAAATATAAACGATAAGTATATTGGGAACAATGGTGATTGCATCGAGTCGGATAATTTTTATCCCTTAACCGCATTTGATGAAAGTGGTGTAGTTGGTCATTTGATTTTGAGATATACAGATGAAGAGAAGAAGGTAGTCCGCTTTGGCTTTGTAATTGTGGATGACTCAAAAAGAGGCAATGGTTACGGAAAGCGAATGCTTACGTTAGCAATTAAATATGCTTTTGATATTTTTGGAGCGGAGAAAATTACCCTTGGTGTATTCGATAACAACAAACCGGCATATTACTGCTACAAAGCCGCAGGCTTTAAAGAAAACGGCGAAGAGATGTTTTGTGAATTGTTTGGGGAACAGTGGCGAATCGTTGAAATGGAAATCAAGAGATAAGTTTGGTATAGCAAATTCCAATTTATCGAGCAGAACAGCGTTAAATGTTGGTGTAATCTTGGTGCAAATTTGGTGCAACACTTTACTCATTGGCGATTGTTTCGATATACAAAAAGCTCTGCTACGGCAGGGCTTTTTTCGTGGGAGGGGAGACCCCTTCCTACGAAATTGATGAAAGATTGTCTGTAGGGGCGGCGTATCTGCCTCCCGTTTTCAAAAAGTATAGGTTTATTTGGTGAAAAACGATGCAAATAACGTAAGGGATATCATGGCTGCAAGACTGAAAAAACTTGACAAGAAAAGAAATAGATGATATAATTATTTTATCAATAAAGTCTTAGGAGGATTTGTTATGGGAAGAATTTTTTCTTTTGGCTGTGAGGCGTTAATTTCAACGCCTGCAATCGCACTTATTCTTGCTTCTGCTTTCGGTTCGGCACTTGTGCTCTTCAAGAAAAAGAAATGAATTTTAATCGGCGGCTTTCACACCGCCGATTTAAATTTTATTTATAGTAAATGCCGGAATTCTAAGTACAAAACCTTTTTGCCTGTTTACTTTTGTTCACAATTATGATATAATGTACTTGGATATTTTCGCAAAAGGGAGGAACAACTATGAAAAAGCTGTTATTGGGCTTGCTGGTATCAGTACTTGTGTTGACATTTGTGTCGTGCGCAACCCCGAACCCCATGCAGGATTCTCTGAGTGCCACACGCAACACGGGCAGCATTGAGATCCGCGTGTATTCGGTCACCGATCAGACCTATACCGACTATGTTCTCACCGACAGAACGACCGTGCGCGAGATCTGCGATACTTTTGCCTCGCTGAAGCTGGAAAAGACTAAGTTGGGGATGTATCAAACGGCTTATATGATCAGTTTCCTGAATGCGAACGGCGTAGCTCACGAGTATGTGAGTGTGGTTGCATCTGAAACCAATGTGATCTGTTACGACAACCAAATGTACCGCTTGCAAAACGATGCGGATATCGAGGAATATGTAGCAAGCCTTGTAGAGAAGGCACACCCCAAAGAATAAGGAGTTCCTTTTCCCATGAATGACGTTATCAGAAAAATCACAGCCGCGGATAGGGAAGCGGTGGTCACTCTCATGCGTGAGTTTTATGCCACTCCCTACGTGTCCACTAACGGCTCGGACGAGATATTTTACGCGGATACCGATGCCTGCATCGCGGGCAGCCCTTACGTGGAGGGCTATGTGTTTGAGGTGGAAGGCGCGGTGCAAGGCTATGCCATGCTTGCAAAAAGTTACTCCACCGAGTTCGGTAAGCCCTGCATCTGGATCGAGGATATCTATTTGCGCGACTCTTGCCGCGGCAAGGGGCTTGGCAGCCGCTTTATCGGGCAGGTCACGCAAGTCTATCCAAATGCGCTCTTGCGCCTTGAGGTCGAGGAAGAAAACGAACGCGCTATCGGTGTTTACAAAAGGGCAGGATTTGATTTTCTGCCGTATATGGAGATGAAAAAGCATACATAATGCAAAAAAACGCCAAAAGCCACTCTACCGCAGGTTGATGCTCCCCATATCAACCTGCGGTGTGTTGACTGTGGTTGAAATGCCGTATAAAATATGCATGAAAGGAGGAAACGACAAATGGATCAGATCAAGATCGGCAAGTTCATTGCCGAATGCAGAAAGAACAAGAGCATGACGCAGGCGCAGCTTGCGGAAAAGCTGAACGTGACCGACAGAGCGGTATCAAAATGGGAGACGGGAAGGTCCTTGCCCGATTCATCTATCATGCCCACGCTGTGCGACGTGCTTGGCATCACGTTAATTGATTTATTTAATGGGGAGGTAGTACTAATGGAAAACTACAATGAAAAAATGGAAGAGAATTTGCTTGAGGCAATCAAGGAAAAACAGGAATCGGACAAAAGGCTCTTGCGCATGGAGATCGTGATCGGTTTCTTTTCGGTGATTATTTTATTGGCATGCACCTTTACCGCGGCTTATGTGAATATGCCCGATTGGGCAAGGATCGTGCTGATCGTCGTAGGCTTTATGCTGTGCATGATTGGTCTTGCCTTTGGCATTCACATCGAGCAGAAGGCAGGGTACTACGAGTGCGCAAAATGTGGGTATCGCTACGTGCCGAAGTACGGTGCTGTGCTTATGGCCATGCACTACGGCAGAACAAGATATATGAAGTGCCCCGCGTGCGGCAAGAGATCCTGGCAGAAAAAACGCATCAGCAAGGATTGAGAACAGCGAACGCTTCACAAAGCTGAAATTGCAACAACGACAGCTGTAGGGGGCGACGTCCTCGACGCCCCGGACAGGTATAAACTAACTAAAACAATGAAAAGAGTTAGTGAATGCCGGTCCGGGGCGTCGAGGACGTCGCCCCCTACGAATTCATCATTCTTTGCGTGTTCATGAAAATTTTACAATGCTTGCCGGCGCGTTTTTGCCTTGCAACGACATGCACAAAAGCGGTCGTCCCAAGGCACAAAAAGGGAGACTTTCCACCAAAAATTGATGAATTTTTCACAAAGGTATGGACTTTTGTGAAGTTATATGATATAATAAGACGGTTATAATTATAAAGTAATCACAGGAGGATTTACTACCATGAAAAAGAAATTGACTACGGTTGAATTTCGTGGCACTCCCGAGCAGGAAGCTCAGTTGCTTGAAGTGATCGAAAAGTATAAGGGCATTCCCGGTGCAACCATGCCCATTATGCAGGAAGCTCAGGCAATTTACGGCTATCTGCCCTACGAAGTGCAGAAGATCATCGCAGAGAAGACCGGCACTCCCGTTGAGAAAATCTACGGCATTGCCACCTTCTATGCACAGTTCAAGCTCAATCCCGACGGTGATATTGCAGTTGCTGTTTGCTTGGGTACCGCTTGCTATGTAAAGGGTTCGGGCGACATTATCAACAAGTTCTCCGAGCTGCTCGGCGTTCCGGTTGGCAGCACCTCTGCTGACGGCAAATACTCTCTGGAAGCAACCAGATGCATTGGCGCATGCGGACTTGCACCCGTTCTGACCGTCAACGGTGAGGTTTACGGCAGACTGACTGTTGCCGATGTACCCGAAATTCTCAAGAAGTACGTAGACTAATTCACCAAATCTGCGGAAATATCCGCAAAAATCGGAGTTAACAATTATGAAGATCAACGAAATCGGTAAACTTTTGGACGCAGAGCTGCTTGCAGGTGAGGAGCACCTTGAGAGTGACGTGATCTCGGCTTGCTGCAGCGATATGATGAGCGACGTGCTCGCTTACGTCAAGGACCAAGGAGTACTTATCACGGGTCTGATCAATTCGCAGGTGATACGCACTGCGAATATGATGGACATGATCTGCATCGTTTTTGTCAGAGGCAAAAAGCCTACCCCGGAGATGGTTGAGTTGGCAGAGGAGTGTGGCATAGCCGTTATGTGCACTGAAAAGCGTGCGTTTGAGGCAAGCGGTATTCTGTATGCGGCAGGGCTGTCCCATTCGGGAGGTCATTGATGTCTGACGTTGTAAAGTTCCGTTTCGATGTGGACGGCTCGGACTTTTCGTCCGCAGGTGCTGCGTCTGTTACGGTCAAGAAAAAATTGCGCCAGCTCGGATATTCGCCCGAGGTGATCAGACGTGTGTCGATCGCCATGTATGAGGGTGAAATCAACATGGTCATTCACGCAAACGGCGGCGTTGCCGAGGTGGAAGCGTCGGATGACAAGATTATCATCGTTCTTGCAGACAAGGGCCCCGGTATTCCCGATGTGGAGCTTGCCATGCAGGCGGGCTATTCCACGGCAAAGGAGAATATCCGCAACTTGGGCTTCGGCGCGGGCATGGGTCTGCCTAATATGATCAAATATACGGACGATCTGCGTATCGATACCGTAGTCGGAGAAGGAACGACCATTACCATGACGGTCCTGATCTGAAAAGAAAATCATCAATTGATGCGAGGTGTGTATGCGACAGTACGAACACTCGGTATCACTTGATATCGAAAAATGTAGGGGATGTACGGCGTGTCTGAAAAGATGCCCGACCGAAGCTATCCGCATCCGTGACGGTCATGCGGTGATCAATCCCGTGCGCTGCATCGACTGCGGTGAGTGCATCCGCGTTTGCCCCTATAAGGCAAAAAAGGCGACGCACGATGCGCTGAGTGTGCTCAAGGATTACAAGTATACGGTCGCGCTCCCCGCACCGTCCCTCTACGGACAGTTTGATAACCTTGATAACATCGGCTATATTATCCGGGGGCTTTTGGATCTTGGATTTGACGATGTGTTTGAGGTTGCATGTGCCGCAGAGCTGGTCAGTGCCTATACGCGCAAGTACATTAACCGTGAAGATGTGAAAAAGCCCGTGATCAGCTCGGCTTGTCCGACCATCATGCGCTTGATCAGTACCAATTACCCTTATTTGTGTGAGAATATCATGCCAATCCTTCCGCCTATCGATATTGCCGCTATGCTGGCAAGAGAAAAGGCGATCGCAGAGCATCCCGAACTCAGGGATGAGGATATCGGCATTATCTTTATCTCACCCTGTCCCGCCAAAGTCAGTTATGTCAAGAACAACTTTGCGGGAGAGCGAAATTACGTATCTGCCACCGTTTCGGTCAGTGATGTGTATTTCGCACTGCTTGACAAAATGAATAAGTATAAGGAAGAGCCTTACGAGGTCACCGAGGCAGGTATCATTGGTATCGGCTGGGCATCCACGGGAGGCGAATCCACCGCGATCCTCAATCACCGTTACTTGGCAGCTGACGGGATCGAGAACTGCATCCGTGTGCTTGACCGCATTGACAGCGCGGATATTACCACACTTGATTTTGTTGAGCTCAACGCTTGCAGCGGCGGCTGCGTCGGCGGAGCGATGACAGTAGCAAATCCCTACATCGCACAGGCAAGACTGCAATCGCTCAAGCGTTATCTGCCCGTTTCTCCCAACAGACCCGCAAGTGATTGGATTCCCGATAAGTATTTCCACGAAAAAGAGATCGAGTACAACCCCTACGGCTTGCTTTCCTCGGACAGACGTACCGCCATGCGCATGATGAGTGACATCGAATGCATCGGCAAGGCACTGCCGGGACTTGACTGTGGTTCGTGCGGTGCTCCTAACTGCATGGCGTTTGCCGAGGATATCGTCAAATGCGAGGCAGGTGCAGATGAATGTACGGTCATGCTTAAGCGGTTGATGAAGGAACGTGGCATTGAAACCGAGCGAGAGGAGATTCTTGCAAGGTTTGACAAAATTATCGAGGATAATCACCGAGGCGAGGAGGATTGAAGCTATGAAGGTGGATGCTTTGCAAAAGCTGCTTAACGCGCGCGTGCTTTGCGGCACGGCGAACGGCGAGTTTGACGGCGTGTATACGGGCGATCTGCTCAGTCGCGCAATGAGTCGCGTGGAGGCGGGCTGCGCATGGGTCACCATCATGGCAAACATCAATGTCGTTGCGGTTGCCAATCTGACTGAGCCTGCGGTGATCATACTTGCAGAGGACGTCATCATGCAGCCCGACGTGTTGGCAGCGGCAGAGGAAAACGGCGTTCTTGTCATGACCTCGCCCATGTCGGCATACGAGATCTGCTGCGCCATCGGAACGATGGTGGGGGAGTGATCCCATGAGCCTGTATCGGTGTGATTTGCACCTGCATTCCTGTCTGTCACCTTGCGGTGATACGGATATGACCCCGGGCAACATCGTGGGAATGTCACTGCTGAACGGATTGCAGATCGTGGCGCTGACCGATCACAACTCAACCAAAAACTGTCCCGCATTTTTCAAGATCGCCAAGGCAAACGGTATCATTCCCGTTGCGGGTATGGAACTGACCACCGCAGAGGATGTGCACGCGGTCTGCCTGTTCCGGGACTTGGAAAGCGCTATGGCGTTTGGCGAGTTTGTGGATGCGCGTCGCTTCAAGATCAAAAATCAGCCCGAGATATTCGGTGAACAGCTGATCATCGACGAAAACGATGAGGTGATCGGACAAGAGGAGTTCCTTTTGCTCAATGCATCCTACCTTTCTTTGGAGGAGGCATATGCAGAAGTCAAGGCTCGTGGAGGCGTATGTTATCCCGCGCATATCGACAGATCTTCAAACGGCATCATTGCGATGCTGGGTGATTTTCCGCCCGATCCGCACTTTACCGCCTTTGAGCTGAACGATATCGCGTCGCTTGAGCGGTGCTTGAACGATTATCCCGTGCTGCATGAAAGAGGATTGACATACGTCGCATCCTCGGATGCGCACTATTTGACTGATATCTCGGAACATGGCTTTGAAGTCGAGCTGAACGACGAGCCGTATTCCTCTCAACTGGTCAGAGATCGGCTGATCGATTATCTGCTTGGAGAGAAAGGAGCTTAGAGATGGACGAGCTTTCACTTTACGTTCTGGATATTACCATGAATTCTGTCAGAGCGGGAGCGACGCGAATTTCTATCGCACTTGAAGAACAAGGCGAGTGGCTGGCCTTTCGAGTCAGCGATAACGGCTGCGGTATGACAAAAGAGCAGTTGGACAAGCTGTCAAATCCCTTCTTTACCACAAGAAAGACCCGTAAGGTGGGGCTTGGAATTCCATTTCTTACCATGCTTGCCGAAATGACGGGCGGCGGGGTCGAGGTGACCTCGGTGCACGAATCGGCAGGAGAGCATCACGGTACGGTTACCAAGGCGACCTTTGGGAAAAATCATATTGACTTTATCCCACTCGGGGATATGGTCGAAACAGTCAAAACGCTGATCCAAGGCTCTCCTGACATCGATTTTGACTATACTCACAAGACCGAGCAGGGAGAGGTGACTCTCTCCACGCAAGAGCTTCGTGAGGTGCTGGGCGAGGATATCTCGCTTGGTGAGCCCGAGATCCTATCCTGGATCGGCGCGTACTTGGAAGAACAGTACGAGGGGCTGCAATAAATTCGGTTAATAAAAAATTTATAATTAAATCTGAAAGGATCATCACAATGAAGTCACTTGAAGAGCTGAAGGCCATCAAGGCCAAAATGCAGGACAAAGTCGTTCTGCGCAAATCCAGCGGTGATGTCCGTATCGTAGTCGGTATGGCTACCTGCGGTATCGCAGCAGGTGCACGTCCCGTTCTGAATGCTTTTGTTGAGGGTATCAACCAAGCAGGCTTGGGCGAGAGTGTTATCGTTACTCAAACCGGTTGTATCGGCATTTGCCAGTACGAGCCCGTCGTTGAGGTCTACACCAAGGACGCAGAAAAGGTCACCTATGTCAAGATGACCGCCGAGAAGGCAGCAGAAGTCATCGAAAAGCACATCAAGGGTGGTAAGCCTGTTGCTGAGTACACCATCAACGCAAACAAGAAGTAATCAAGGAGGATTAAAGAGTTATGATTCGTTCTCATGTACTGATTTGCGGCGGTACCGGCTGTAGCTCTTCGGGCAGCGTTAAGCTGAGCGAAAAGCTGGCAGAGGAACTCAAGGCAAAGGGTCTTGACCAAGAGATCAAGATCGTTCTGACCGGTTGTTTCGGTCTTTGCGCACTCGGTCCGATCATGATCGTGTATCCCGAGGGCACCTTCTATTCCAGAGTAACACTCGAGGATATTCCCGAGATCGTTTCCGAGCATTTGGAAAAGGGTAGAATCGTAGAGCGTCTGGTTTACAATGAAACCGATGCACAGGGCGAGGAGGAGCTGGAGGCAGCATCTCTGAGCGAGACCACCTTCTACAAGAAGCAGAAGAGAGTTGCACTGCGTAACTGCGGTGTTATCAACCCTGAGAATATTGACGAATACATCGCAATGGACGGTTACTTCGCACTGGAGAAGGCTCTGCGCGAAATGACTCCCGACGAGGTTATCCAGACCATTCTGGATTCGGGCTTGCGCGGCAGAGGCGGCGGCGGATTCCCCACGGGTCTGAAGTGGAAGTTCGCTTCGGGCAACCGCGGTCAGGTCAAGAAGTACGTTGCATGTAACGCAGACGAGGGCGACCCCGGCGCGTTCAT
>JAZNBB010000073.1:0-2768 GCA_045586845.1 Eubacteriales bacterium | reverse complement strand
TGTGTGACCGCGTGGGCATCATTGATCGCGGCGTAACGGTCGGCTTCCGCTCACTTGATGCCGAGGGCATGATCGAGGAGAGTGACGTTTCAAAGTCGGAGGCCAAGCGGTCTTAGGAAGACAACATATTAGGACAACTCCTTGGCTCACAGAACGACATGGCTACGATCCGACTTTGTGTGACCGCGTGGGCATCATTGATCGCGGCGTAACGGTCGGCTTCCGCTCACTTGATGCCGAGGGCATGATCGAGGAGAGTGACGTTTCACACTACACGCTTGAAACTCCCGATGGCGACAAGGCAATGGAACTGCTTGTCGCCGGCGTGCTTTGCTCGGACGTAAAATATGATGGCGTGCTGGCCTTTGATGCGTTGCACGAGAGAGTCCCCGAGATCATGGCACTCCTGTGCCGTGAGGGTGTGCGTGTGTATGGACTTATCAGACAAAAGAAATCGCTGGAGGATACCTTCCTTGAAATGACCGATACGGCGGACGTGGGTACGCAGCCCGTGGTCGGGAAACGCCGCAGCGGCAAGGACGGGGCAGCTGTGATCAAGGGAGGTGAGAGCGCATGAAGCAACTGATCAAAAACGAGTTGATTAAGCTCCGCGCACAAAAGACCTATATCGTACTGTCTTGCGTCGTGCTTGCGCTGGTGATCATCGTGTCCTTCTTTACCTCTGTGGCAATGACGCCGCTGAACAATCTGATCGTGCACGGTAAGGATATGTTCACCGAGAGTGCGGCTTACGATTGGGCGATTGATAAGATTGAAGAAAACCCCGACGGTGCGCTTGCAGGTGTACTGCGCTTGGTGTTCAAAAATCCAAAATCAGATGCAGATAAAGCGCGTGAGGACGCGCAGGATTGCTGGGACGACGGATATAAGGGTATGCACGCCGTCAATATGGCGTATGCAGCGCTTTATGATTTTTATGATCAGAACAATATTCCCGCATGGGTGCAGAATGCGATAGGCAACAATCTGTTCTCCGCCTACAGATGGCGCGGTACGGTCAAGGGCTTGGCAGACGGAACTTACGTGGCAAGAGATCTGGTCGAGGACTACACGCTTTCCGAGGTCCTGTATATGAATTATCGCGGATACGGTGACGTGTACGTAGAGCCCGAGTATTACTACTATATTGAAATTCGTGATTGGGACAAGCAAACGGGAGAGCCCGAGTTTGCGTTTATCCGCGTCACTTATGATCCTTGGGAAGAGGTTGAATGTACGTGGGCGGAGGTCCTGGGAGATCTGTACGATAAGCTGGATGAATGTGAGACATATATCGCAGAGCTGGAGCAATATGCGCTGACCATTGAGCCCGATGCATATTACGATTCGCTGATCGCGCAGCATATGCAGGATATCGAGACCCAAAAGGAGGGCATTGAGAATTACCAAGCCGAGATGGATGCGATGGAGCCGGAGATGAAGGAGCAAATGCTGCCCTGGTACGAGGCGCAGATCAATTCCAGCCGCAGACAGATCGAGGATAACGAGTACATGATCGCGGCTTATGAGGATCTCAAGGAGATGGGGGCAAGTCCGGAAAGCCATTCCTTTGCATTGGTCAACAGCGTTTTGCCCGAGGTGCTGCGTGCACGCCGAAATGCAATGGATTCCATAGAGATGAGTGCTGCTATTGACGAGTTTATTCTGATCTCCAAGGCAGGCGAGAGCAGCTCCAAGCACCAGATTCGCGTGCTGGATAAGGCACTCGTTGCCATCAAATATGCATACACCCGCAATATTTTGCCCGAGGGCATGGGTGCGAGCAGTGCAAAATCCACCTTTATCAATAACCTTTCTACCGCATCGTTTTTGATCAGCGCTGTCACGGTAGTGCTTGCCAGCATGATTTTGTCGCGCGAGTTTGCTACCGGCACGGTCAGACTGTGGGTCATTCGTCCCAAGACCAGAAGCAAGCTGCTTGGCTCCAAGATCGCCACGCTGCTGATCTACGTTTGCAGTATGATGGGTGTCAGCTTTATCATCACGTATCTCTTTGCGTTGGTCAACCATTTGATCGACCTGTTCTTCTACGGGCAGAGCTCGCTGTTTGTCAATAACTACGGTGTGTTGTTCGGACAGGTGCTTCCCATTCCCGCGATAGCCGAGCATTTGTGGGCGTTGGTGATATTGACGCTGCCCGTGATCATGTATGCAATGCTGTGTCTGTTTATCAGCGTGCTGACCAAGAAAGGCGTGCTGAGCATCGTTGCGGGTATGCTGGTGCTTATGTTTGCAACCGATATTCAGGCGCTTGCGCTGATCGTTGCCAACTATACAGGCGCGTTTGGTTATGTCCTGCAGGCAACCGTGCTGCCGTATCTGAGCATGGACAAATTGCTGGTCACTTCGCTTGATTTCGGTATCTCATCCGCGATGATGGGATCGCTGGACGGACTTGGTGTATTGCTGGGTCTTGAGGATATGCTCATGTCACAGATCTGGGGTGCGATCCCGTACGTTTGCTCCACCTTCGCGGGTGTCGGCGTACTGGTCGTCCATATACTGCTGCTGATCTGGGCAAGCCTGTTTGCCTTTAAGAGAACGCAGATCAAGAGCTGACGGCGCATGGCCGATCATTCCGCTTTCAAAAAAGAGAACCCGCTTAAGGGGCTGAAAAATTAGCGGTAAAATAGCAGGAATTTGTTCGATTATGAGCAGATTCCTGCTATATTTTTGAAAATACAAAGTGGTGAAGGAGCGTCCGTATGGTAAATCTCACCCACCGCAACCGCGTCGTTTATTCTCGG
>JAZNBB010000072.1:0-19327 GCA_045586845.1 Eubacteriales bacterium | reverse complement strand
ACGGAGTATCACGCCGGTTCTATTCACCTGCGGCGAGTTCTATTGCTGCGCAGTGATATTCGGCTGTCGCCGAGTGATATTTGCTTCGCAAGTTTTAAGGCGAATAGAATATCACTGAAGCCGTAAGGCTTCAATATCACTTTTGCGAGCAAAAATATCACTCTTTGCGTCATCATAGAATATCACTGAAATAAAGCAGAAAAGAGAGAGCTTTACGGAATTTTGTTCCGCAGTACGCTCTCTTCTGTTTTTTTATTGTTGCAATATTCTGCTTTTTGTGATATACTATAATCAATTCCATACAGAAAGGACACTCGATAATGGGAAGAATGCTTGGTTCTTTTGCGGACGATGACGAACTCGATCGCCCGGATCTCAATAAATGCCCCGATTGCGACTGCTTTTTCGCAAGTGATACCTGCCCCTTGTGTAAAAAGGTCTGCCCCGAAGAAATGCGAGCAGGCAACCGCAAACCTGTCAAAACAAAGAATCATAAAAAACGTTCAAGCTCGGGCAGAGTATTGTTTATTTCATGGTATCACCGTTGGTGGTTTATCATTCTGATGCTTGCTCTGTTCCCCCTTGTCGGCATCATCCTTTGCATTACAAGCCCGCATCGGACATGGAAAAAGGTATTATGCATTGCACTTTACGTGTTGTTACCTGTGATTCTTGGCGGCACAATGTTTTTAGGGTCAGTGCTGATCGGTAAGATTTTCGGGCAACCGCCCGTGGATGATTCTCTGACACGTGATGAATACGTGTCGATTTGCCAAGAGGTTACACCTGAAGAATACTACCGTTCGCCCGACACCTACCAAGAAGCATACATGACTATGACTCTCAATGTCGTTCGAAGAGAGGTTTCCGATTCGGGCATATTTTACGTTTGTACTGACCCCAATAACAAGGAGATCGTGATCGTCGTACGCGACTGCTTCATTGAAGATCAACAGAATTTCCTTGCCGGTGATATTGTGACATTTTTCGGCGAGTATAGCCCAACTGACGCACATATCGAAGTTGAAGGAATCGAATATATTGCACCGTTCTTTTTTGCAGCTTATGCTATGATTGACTAAAATTCAGAGGACACGCGCAGCGTGTCCTCTGTTTTTACTGTTTGATTGAAGCCTCGGCTGCAGTCAATGTGTTTTGTAGCAGCATGGTGATGGTCATGGGTCCTACGCCTCCGGGCACGGGGGTGATCATGGATGCCACCTTGGAAACCTTTTCAAAATCAACATCACCGCAAAGCTTTCCTTCAGCGTTGCGGTTGATACCAACGTCAATCACAACTGCACCGGGCTTAACCATATCGGCAGTTACAAATCCGGCTCTGCCAACGGCGCTGACAAGAATATCTGCTTGCATGGTCTGCGCTTTGAGGTCAGGTGTGCGGCTATGACAGATCGTGACAGTTCCGTTATCGTGAAGCAGCAGCATTGCCATAGGCTTGCCCACAATATTTGAGCGTCCGATCACGACACAATGCTTGCCGGATGCGCTGACACCACTGCGTGCAAGCAACTGCATAACACCTGCAGGTGTGCATGGCAACACATGATAGTCTCCGATCATGATCTTGCCAACATTGTAAGGATGAAATGCATCCACATCTTTCTCCGGCTTGATGCGCAGCAAGATCTTTTGCTCATCAAGATGTTTAGGCAGCGGAAGCTGTACGAGAATACCGTGGATACTGCTCTGCTCGTTGAGTGTGTCGATCAGCGCAATAATCTGCTGCTCTGTCGCGTCGACAGGCAACTCGTGCACCTCAGAATAAAAGCCTACCTCAGCGCACGCCTTATGCTTGTTACGTACGTAAACGCGCGATGCGGGATCTTCTCCGACAATAATGACGGCAAGACCGGGTACGACGCCGTATTTTTCTTGAAATGATTTGGTTTTTTCTGCAAGCTCAGTGCGAATTTCTCCTGAAATACGCTTGCCGTCAATGATCATCGCCATCGTCTTCCCCCTTTTCTGTGTCTATCTGCTCTTGCTGATCTTGTGCCGTTTCCTGCTTTTTACCTTCTCTTGCAGCGCGCTTTGCTGCTACACGCTCTTCTTCTATTCTCTTTTGCTCAGCGCGGAATGCCTTGATGTCCGGTACAAAATTGGGAACCAACGCCTTTGCAAGCTTTTTCTTATATGCAAATATAAAACCTGTGACAAGCACTGCAACCGATGCTGCAAACAGGACAAGTCCCAGCATCTGCGAGATGCGGATACCCGTACCCGGAATAAACAGGCTATCAGTACGCAGACCCTCAATAAACATTCTGCCAAAGCCGTACCAAGCAAAATACATCAACGCGATCTGTCCGTTAAATTTCTTCTTTTTATAAAGGAGATTGATAAGAATAAAACCAAGGATATTCCAAAGAGATTCGTACAAGAAGGTGGGCTGCACCTCTACCATGCCGCGATACCCCTCGCTGTGCGTAGCCCCGGATTCAACTGCCATGCGCAGCTTGTATAGCAGATTGTTCTCTCCTACGGGATAGGTCTTATCGGGGCCAAGGAACGCATAAGTGATCTGACCGTCCACGATGGGAGAGCCGTACGCCTCACCGTTACAGAAATTGCCCCATCTACCGATCGCCTGCGCGATCATAACACCGGGAGCTGCGCTATCAAGCACGGCAAACACGTTTACCTTACGGATCAGCGACATGGCAACAAGACCGATCACACCACCGATAATGCCGCCGTAAATGCCAAGTCCGCCATTTCGGATATTGATCCAATCCATCAAAGTTTTATACTGCCCCGAATCAAGCGAGGTCAGCACGTAATAAAGACGTGCGCCGATAACACCGAGAATGACGGTTGCCATTGCAATATCCAGCAGATTGTCCGTAGAAACCCACTCTCTCTCAGAACGGTATTTGGTATAGAACACAGCCAGTACAATGCCACAAGTGATCAATAGCGCATACCAATAAATATCCACGCCAAACACCGAAAAAGCGACGCGGTTGATCTCAAACTCGCCGATTCCAAGTCCCGGAAACGCGATTTTAGTGATTTCGTTCATGTTTCTTGCCTCCTTATTCTTGTTTTTCTTCAGGATATACGACTGACAGACACATCGATTTTTCATCAAAGCATCTGTGTAGATATTTTGTCACCTGCTCAAGTGTGACACTTTGCATGACCTTGGGATATGCAAGCATTTCACTGCCGTCATCCGCAAAGGACAACAGCATATTGACAATATTTTCGGGAGAATCAAACTCAGCTACAAAATTACCGTATTCCACGCGGCGACAGCGTTCAAACTCATCTGGCGGTATTCCCTCTTTTTTGAGCTGATCAATATATGCAAGCACCGCTGCGTAGACAGCTTCGGGATCATACGCCTCTCCGGCAGCCGTGCCCGTTGCGATGCGCTCATTGATCGAATAACCATAATACATACCATAAGAAATAAGCCCTTGCTCATACAGATCGCTGCATAATTCACCGGACATGGAAAATATCAGCTCAAACAGCAACGTCATGCAAGCATCTTTTTGAATACGCTCAGCAGGATCGCCTGAAATATCGGTATCCTTCAGTCCGATATAGAAAACAGGCTTGGGTATGGGCATATAGCTGACCGCACGTGTGCTTTGTACGTACGGACTTTCCTCAAATCGCTTATGCGAAAAAGCAGGCTTTTGAACGGAGGTGGGTATCTGTTTGTCCACAATACGCATAATTTGCGACGGCGTGACGTTACCGCACACGGCGAGCGACATATTAGACGGCACATAAAAGGTCTCGGTACATTGATACAGAATTTCGGGGGTGATGTGCGCAATGGATTGCTCACTACCCGCGATCTCGTAACGCACTGTATTGTGCGAGTACATTGACTTGATGAGCTGCGCGTAAGCTCGCTCCCAAGGGTGATCGTTCGCACCTCTGATCTCCTCGGCAATGATGCCGCGCTCACGCTCCACAGACGCCTCTGTAAAATACGGATGCGTCACAAAGCGTAACAACTCGGACAGACACGCGCTTACGTTTGAGGTAGTGTTGAACAGATACGCCGTTCTGTCATACGAGGTAAAGGCGTTACATTCAGCGCCAAGGGCTGAAAAGCGCACGTCGGAGTTGACACCGTCCGCATTTTCAAACATTTTGTGCTCAAGGTAATGCGCCGTGCCATGTGGCATGGTGCAGGTGTTTCCCTGCTCATCCTGATATTCTGCGTCCATTGATCCCAGTCCAACCTGCAGAATTGCATATACTGTTGAGCACTTTTTGGGATAGACAAAAACTCTCAAACCGCTGGCGTGAAGGATCTCAGTATAACGTTCACCAAGCCGTTTATTTTCGTGTACGCGTCTTGAAAGGATATTGTTATTCATCATTCATATTCTCCCCTGTCAGCGTTGCATTGAGAAAATACACGGTATCCGGAGTGATCTTTTGCGCTACGCGCTGTACATCCTGCACTGTGACCGCCTTAACTCGCTCAATACACATATCAGGTGTCAGTGTGGAGGCGTAAAACACCTGTCTTCCAAACCAATATGCTTGCAAGGATGCGGGAGAATCGCTGCATTGCCTCAGTGCGTTGATCAGTGATTTTTTTGCCATATTCAGTTCCGCTTTACTGACGGGCTTTTGTTGCAGACGTGCAAGCTGCGCAAAGATCTCGCGCTCTGCAATCTGTCTGTTATCGGGATGAATACCACACGACACTGTGATAATTCCCTTGTGTGCCACGGCTGACGAATAACAATGATAGCAAAGGCTGTTTTTTTCACGCAGGTTGAGGAACAGGCGCGAGACAGAGCTTCCGCCAAACAGTTCGTTGAATACGCTCTGTGCCACCGCATCGGGATGGTCGGGCGTAATGCCCGTGCAAAGCCCGATCTCCAGCTTGCCCTGCGCGACCGGCATATCCTCTTTGACGTACAACGTATCTTTACGCGCGGGGGTGATTTGGGTCGCGGGCATAGGCAGCAACATCATGGGGGCGGCAGCAAATACTTTCTCAAGCAAGGATGCAACGTATGCGGGGTCATCGCTGCCCACGTAAAAACATTCGATGCGTGCGCTTTGCAAAATGCGTTTCCAATGCTCTGTCAGCATCTTTGGCGTAAACTGTTCGACCTGCTCGACCTTGCCGACCAGAGACGCACCATAGGGCTGTCCCTTAAACATACACTCGCGCAGGCGCATACGGGCATAGGAGCGCGTATCGTTTATCTGTGCGCGAATATCGTCGCAAGTGTTCTGTATCTCGCTTTGCACCGCATCAGCGCGTAAAAGACCGTTATCGTCAAGCAAAGGACGGAACAGCATCTGCTCGATCACGCCAAGCCCCTTTGCAAGCGGGTCGGTCTGCTCGCCGTCCGGCAGATAGCGCGCACCAAGCGTTTCCAGCACAAATCCGATGATCTGGCAATCGCCAAAAAAGGTATTGCGGTAAGACAGCGACGCGCCGTACAGCATATCCAGCACATAATTCAACTCCTTGATCGTGGGATATTGCTCGGTGCCACGGCGCAGTACAGAAAACAGCAGCGTGGTCAAGGGAGAGCGCTCGCTGTCGGCGGGCAGGATCAGCGACACCGAAAGTTGCGCGTTCTTGAAGCGGTCGGTACGTATGGCACGCAAATTGACCGCCGGGCTGATTTTATATAAGGTAGGTATCATTTCTTCTCCGTGAAAATAGTATTGCATTATTATCATACACCCAAACGCAAAAAAAAGCAAGACATTTCGCAATTTTACATACTTGTTTTATCATATATCATGCTATTGTATTTGCGAATAACAATAAAGGCTAACGCAATTGATAAGTTGCGTTAGCCTTTACTTGTTAGTCAATTTCCTATTTGGTTATACCATGGTTGCCATATTAGTTCCTAAGGTTGGCTTATTCAGATACGATTTATGTCTCCGGATTGTATCCTACAACCCTACCACTTTCAAGTAGAACATCAAAATAATTTTCTGGAACATTATAATCAAAAGTTATTTCTAAATATTTGGTGGAATTTTCATTAAAAATAGCAAACTCATTTAATTCATACATTTATAGCCGGTTTCATCCCAATTATAACCATAAGGATCTGCGATTATTAATTTTCTCCTTAATCTTTTTCATGATTATTGATACATTATAAGTCAAAAACACAAAAATATCAAGAGCTTTTTTTCTGTACATATTGCGTTTTGTGCAAAATTTGGCTATAATTATGATATATTGAATATGGAGGTTACCACTATGCCCTTTATTGACGTAAAAACTAACAAGCAGGTCAGCAAGAACGAGGAAATTCTGCTCAAGCAAGCGCTTGGCGAGGCGATCGCCATTCTGCCCGGAAAGAGCGAGAAATGGCTGATGATTGACATTCACGACGGCAGCCGTATGTATTTCCACGGTGATGATGCACCTTGCGCTATGCTGCAGGTACAGGTCTTTGGTAAGATCGATCCCCAAAAGTGCGAGGAACTGACTGCCGAGATCTGCCGCATTATGGATAACACCTTACAGATTGCACCGGAAAACACCTATGTCAAATACGAGGAGATCTCGCTCTGGGGCTGGAACTCGCAGAATTTCTGATGAATAAGCTACTACTTGTGGACGGGCATTGCCTGCTCTTCCAGATGTTTTACGGTATGCCCGCCCGAATTCTCGGCAAGAACGGCGCCCCCATACAAGGCACGCTTGGCTTTGTGGGAGCGATGCGCAAGATACTTGCCATGACGCAACCGACGCACGTTGCGGTCATATTTGACGGTGAGACCTCGAATCCTCGTACCGAGCTGGATGCAGCATACAAGGCAAACCGTGAGGACTTTGCTGAGGTAGCGGATGAGGACAATCCCTTTTCGCAGCTGCCCGATATCTACCGCGCCCTGGATTTTTTGGGCATTGCGTACGCCGAGACCGCCGATTGCGAAGCCGACGACGTGCTGGCTGCATATGCAAAGACGTACGGGGGCGAATTTGAGATCGTACTCTGCTCACAAGACAGCGACTTTTACCAGTTGATTACGAATCAAGTGTACATACTGCGCTATCGCGGCGAGAAAAGTGTGATATGCGATACGGCATTTATACACGAAAAGTTTGGCATTTCCCCCATGCAATATGCGTTTTTCAAATCGCTGACAGGTGACTCTTCGGATAATATCAAGGGTATACCCGGCGTAGGTCCCAAGACAGCCGCCTCTCTTGTCAATCAATTTGGTACGATTGAGAATCTACTGGAAAATTCGGAGCTCATCCAAAAGTCAAAGCTGCGAGATGCTATCATGCAAAATGCAGATAGGCTACGGCTCAATCAAAGGCTGATAGTGCCGGATGTCTGTGTGCCAATTCCTTTTTTACCCGAGAAGATGCTGTACCATGGAATGTCATTTACGACAAACGAAGTACTACAGGGTATAGGAATCAAATAATCATTGCGTAAACTGCGAAAGCAAGCCCCCACACTACGCTTAATAATTACAAATGGCAAGAGCGTTGCAACATGGCAACGCTCTTGCTTTTTTATTCATCCTTGGGAAGCTGTCCTTTGAATTTTTTGATCTGCTCGCGCATCAGGTCGTAATAGAACGTACCGTGTATTTGCGAGGGTTCTATATCCTTGGAGATCTCAGGGCTTGGTTGCTCGCCCGTAGTCCATTCATTCCACGAAACGATCAGTACGATACCGGCACCAAGATCACATGCTCTTTGGAACTGCTTTTTGAGTGTAGCGCCGTTCTCTCTGCCTGCTGCGGGAATATAACCGCTATCTCCCGGCTCACTCTGTTGACGAGTGGAAGCACATACCGTGACCGCCTCAACTTGGTTGTTAAACAGTGTATAGGTCTGTGCGCCGCGCTCTTCCCAACTCCAATATCCGGTGGATACCAATGTCTTTTTCTTATACAGTTCAGATTGTTGTCCCACGTAACCCGTGATCCATCTCACCGTATAGCGTTGGTCATCCCACATACTTGCGGGCTTTGCCGTATACATGGTGGGCGTTGCACCGTAGCATATCAGCAGCGGCTTGCCTTGGTATGCAAAATACATATCGGCTCTGTCAGGATTGGTCACGTAATCGCGCCATACTTGATCCACCTTTTTTTGGTGGTTGCCGTTTTCAATGGTCTCGGGACCTTGATGCCCGGGACCTACGAAGATGCAGATCTTGGGTGCGCCCTCCACTGTTTTCCACACGTCAAACAACTTATCGGTTGCCTCCTCGATCATACGGAAATCGTCTCTTTGATCGCGCATGGTCACAGGATCGTAGTTTGTGTTATTGGACCAGTCAATGAAAACGAAATCCACACCTGCATCACGCAAAAGCTCGGCATGATAACGCAGGATATTTTCATCGTCCGACATATATGGACCGCAAAGCGGCATATCCCAGGTGCTCACGCCCCAGCTTCTGCCCGCATTATGCCATGTAGAATAAGCAATGCCTACCAGTCTTTCTTCGTATGCAACAGGCTCATATTTTCCAACGCCCGTTTGGTCACATTCCACATCGTCATAATTATAGATGATTTCTTGATATAAGTCATATCTTTCTTTTGCCATTGTCAATGCCTCCGGCGTTTTTTCTTCAAGTGCAAGTACGGTAATGCTCTCTTGGGTTTTCGCTTGGTAGCCAAGCATCTGCCCCAATGCCGCAACGGGCAGCATAAATGTATTCTTGGTATAAACCGTTGTTGGGAAAGCGTAGACTTGTCCGTTCACATCTATACCGGTCTGCCGCGCCTTAAAGGTCATGGTGACACCGTCGCGGGTCATTGTCAGGATCTCACCCTCGACGACAGAGTCAAACCCGAACATTTTACCAAGAACAAGTGCATCGGCATAAACAACGCCCGCATATTCAGCTGTAGGCAAAGCGGTCGGATACTGTACTTTATCTACAAAGGTATATGCCAGATCGTTTTGGAAAGCATATACGTGCTGCTCGGGAGTATACGTACGGCGAGTCTCGCCATGTAATGACATAGATTCCAGCGTAGAATTTGCAAAATGCGACATATAGCGAAAATAGCCTTTACCTTCAACGGACACGTTTTCAAGTCCGCATTCCGCCACTTCTATTCCGTCTGCGTTTTTGACAACAAGTCTTTCCCCGATTTCAACAGTTGCGATCAATACTTCATTTGCATAAACGTCAGCACCCTGTCTATTGCCCTCAGCGCGAAATGCAACGCCCTCCTCGGCAGAAAAAGGCAGGTTGGCAGAAAGCACTTTTTCAAAGCCCTGCTTGACATAGACAGCCACCGTATTCTCACGGAAGGAGAACCAAAGCCCCCCGTCAATAAACAGGTTTTCCCCGGTCTTGCAATAAAGCCCGACCATGGCTGCATTGAACATACCATTGCGATTGTTGGGCGCAACCGTAAACTGTGCCTTTGCTGTATAGACATCTGTCGAGACAGACTTGGAATATCCAACCGAATCCCATGCAGAATTATCTGCAGTCAAACCTGCATCGCCTTTTACAAAGTGATTCCCTGCAACAAAGATCAAGTTTGAACCATTTTTTAGCTGTGCGACCGTTTTACCATTTGTATCTGTTGTAAGATCAATGATGTCGCTCTTACCTGCCAGCAAGGCTGTCAGATCGGGAAGTTCCCCATCGGGTACTACGATTTCAATTGGTGGTTCTGTCTCTTGCTCGGGTGTCGTGTCTTGTGTTGTGGTCTGCTCTGTACTCTGTTCTGTTGTTACATCCGTCCCTGACTCGGGCGTTGGCTTGCAGGCACATAGTACAAAACAAAATGCAAGCAGCATACAAAGCATCATGTTGATTTTTAAATTCATAGCCAATTCTCCTTATCTAATAGCATTGGGCTTAGACAAAAGAAGCAATGAACGTCGTATTACACATCATTGCTTCTTCGAAAAAATCACTTATTGAGCTTATCTTCAATTTTGTCGGCTGCTGCATCCAAGTAGTCGTTCTGCATCATTTCGATCCAGCCCTTATCCACAAGTGCCGCAAGCTTTGCATCCATGGGAATCTGTGCCAGCAGATCGTAGCCAAACTGTTCTGCAATCTGGGCGATATGGCTCTCGCCAAATACGTTGATCTTCTTGCCGCAATCAGGACACAGCACATAACTCATGTTCTCCACCAAGCCAAGCACGGGGATATCCATCATATTCGCCATATTGGCAGCCTTTTTGACGATCATGGAAACCAACTCCTGAGGGCTGGACACGATCACGATACCGTCAAGCGGAATAGACTGGAACACGGTCAGCGGAACGTCGCCCGTTCCGGGAGGGCAATCTACAAACAGATAGTCGAGGTCCGCCCACACAGTCTGCGACCAAAACTGCTTGACAGTACCTGCGATGACGGGGCCTCTCCAGACAACGGGTCTGGTCTCGTCGTCAAGCAGCAGGTTGACCGACATGATCTCAATACCGGTCGTGGTTGCGGGCGGCACCATACCGTCTTGGTCTCCCTCAACAGGCTTCTTCAAGCCAAACGCCTTGGGGATAGAAGGACCGGTGATATCAGCATCAAGAATACCGACGCGGTAACCTCTACGCTGCATCAACACGGCAAGCATGGTGGTCACAAGCGATTTGCCTACGCCACCCTTGCCACTGACAACGCCTATAATATGCTTGACGCTGGATGCAGGATGCGGCGCTTCGTACATACTCTGCTTATCACGAGAGCCGCAATTGGCAGAACAGGTGGAACAGTTATGGGTACATTCGGACATTTTCATACACTTCCTTTGTTGATATTACTTTTACTCAAGTATTATACCGCACATTTACGACAAATGCAAGGGGCTTAACGATTTTTTTGCGGAATTTGGACAAACTTTCAAATTTTTTCGTTTGCATCTTGCATTTGCTTGCAATAAATAGTATAATATATAGGATTGAAATATACTTATACATTTTGGAGGTTCTAATGAATCAACTGCAAAAGCTCAACAATTTTAAGGGCGTACAAGGTCCTGTACTGACTATTGTTATGGATGGCGTAGGTCTTGCTCCCGATACAGTTTCCAATGCTGTTGCGGGTGCTTATACTCCCACGCTGGACATGCTTATGGCAAAATACCCCATGGTCAGCCTCAAAGCACACGGTGTGGCTGTCGGTCTGCCCTCCGTCGACGACATGGGTAACTCCGAGGTTGGTCATAATGCCCTTGGTGCAGGTCAGGTATTTGCACAGGGTGCAAAGCTGGTAACCAATTCGATCGAGTCGGGCAAGATGTTTTCTTCAACAACATGGCAGGAGCTGATCGCCAATGTCTGTGCAAATGGCTCTACTCTGCACTTTATGGGCCTTTTCTCTGACGGAAACGTGCACTCTCACATTGATCACCTCAAGGCAATGATCGAGCACGCAAAAGCTGACGGCATTGCAACCGTTCGCGTGCACATTCTGCTTGACGGCAGAGACGTTGGCGAAACCAGTGCACCCGACTATATTCTTCCCTTTGAGGATTTCCTTGCATCGCTGAACGATGAGGGATTTGATGCGAAGATCGCATCCGGTGGCGGCAGAATGACTGTGACCATGGACAGATACGAGGCAAACTGGAGCATGGTGGAAAAGGGCTGGCACACCCACGTGCTGGGTGATGGCAGACAGTTCGCATCCGTAATTGAAGCTTACAACACCCTGCGTGCCGAGACCGGCAAGATCGACCAGGACATTGATCCTTTCGTAATCGCGGCTGACGGAAAGCCCGTAGGCACGATCGAGGACGGTGACAGCGTCATTTTCTACAACTTCCGCGGCGACCGCGCGATCGAGATCTCCAAGACCTTTGATACACCCGAAGGCGAATTTGACAAATTTGACCGTGTGCGCTACCCCAAGGTAGTCTATGCCGGTATGCTGGAATACGATGGAGATTTGCACATTCCTTCCAAGTATCTGGTAAATCCTCCCGAGATCTCTAATACCATGGGTGAGTACCTTGCTAATACCGGTGTTGCGCAGTATGCCATCTCCGAAACGCAGAAGTACGGTCACGTGACCTATTTCTGGAACGGTAACAAGTCGGGTAAATTCTCCGAGGAGCTGGAGACCTACGTCGAGATCCCCTCCGACGTTGTTCCCTTTGAGCAGCGCCCCTGGATGAAGTGCGCTGAGATCACCGACGAGCTGATCAAGGCTTTGCGTGACGGTCAGTACACCTACTACCGCGTCAACTTCCCCAACGGTGACATGGTAGGTCACACAGGCTCTCTGGCAGCGACCCGTTGCTCCATGGAAGCACTTGATCTGCAGCTGGCACGTATTCTCAAGGTTGTTGACGAGCTTGGCGGTGTGGCGCTGATCACCGCAGATCACGGCAACGCAGACGAGATGTACGAAATGGACAAGAAAACCAAGCAGCCCAAAGCTGACAAGAACGGCAACTTCAAGGCAAAGACCAGCCACACGCTCAACCCCGTTCCCTGCATCATCTACGATAACACCGATGCAAAGAACCACTACAGCGTCAAGACAGACAACGGCAGCTTCGGACTTTCAAACGTAGCGGCAACCATGGTCAACCTCATGGGCTACAAGGCACCCGAGATGTGGAACGAATCGATTATTGACGTTGAATAAAGAAAGAATACAAATTCTCTGCGGCGTTCTAACTGATAAAGATACGAAAAATACCGAGGCATTGATTTGCCTCGGTATTTCTACGTTTGTTGGTTGTTTTGCGTTTTATTTAATCGTTTAACAGCGAAACAGAAATGGAGGGATGCTCTCAGTTTGAGCATCCCTCTTATTCTTATTTAATCATATATGCGAGCTTTTCAAGTAGAGAGGATGCCGGCAAAAGAATAACGGTGCAAAGAATGGGTGATGTTCTTAGCGGAGAAATCACCTGACACACGGTAGGGGCGAACATCCGAGCAAGCTCGGCGGTTCGCCCGCGGGAGACCGCAGGTCTCCCCTACGGATAAAAAATGTTACGCAGTAAACAAATAATTAACGCCGGCAGATTTTAAAGTCTGTCGGCGTTCGCTATTCGATGAATTGTCGTTTGTCAGTCACGATTGCACCTCGATAAAGTCCAAATATTCTTGGTATATATCATCGATATCCATACGAATTAATTGTTCTATGGCGTATTTACCACATAATTGTTGAACAAATCTTGTTCCAAGGTAATATCCAACATCTCCTTTTCCGTGATAACTTACCCAATCCCCAAAATAGTGTTGATTTGATTTTGTCATCGTTGGCAAATCGGAATGAAAATCTGCTAATATTTGCTCATAATGATTATCGCACCACTCCAACCAACCATCTTTATTTTGATGGTAATAGTTAGAGTCATTAACCAAGGCTTGTTCGAAACACATTGCTATTCCCTCTGTAAACAACTGCCAAACGCAATTGCGAGCGTTATTATCGCTCAATTGATGAAACATACCATATTGTTTGTGATATATATGCCCCAATTCGTGATAAACCAGTCCATACATTGAAGATAGATCGCACCAATTTAGTTCAAGAATTTTTTCTATCCCCAACAATACTACATCTCTCCCATTTATAGTGGTTACCCACCCTGCGGCATTACAAAGACCAACATACAAGACTATGTCAACGTTCAACTCACACTCAAAGCGATCAAGAATTTTTTCATTCAAGCGGTCTGTAATATCGCAAAATGAGGAATACAAGGTTTCTAATTGAGGATTTTTATACACAGCATTGAGAATCGGCAATATATCTTTTTCATAGACATAGTTCCCGTTATCCAAACAATCCCTTAAGTCATCCTTGAAAATACTTGCAGATTTATCATAAATGGAGTTAATATATAATTCCCATTTTTCTATGTCGAAATTTCCGTTTTCAAACAAGATTTCAATTTGCGAATATGTATCAATTATTTTTATCATATTTAAGCCCCGTAAGATTCTTATTTATCGTTCCGTTTTATCGCCAGTTTCGCCTTTGTATTACAGCGTTGCAAGCAACGCCGGCTTCGGGCAAAGCCCATACCCCTAAGGTTGCGAGCACCCAAAGGCTCCCTCCGGGAGGGAGCTGGCGCCGTAGGCGACTGAGGGAGAGCGCGTTACAATGAAGTTAGTGCAAACCAAAAATCACGCAGGCTCCTTCCACCGCTAACGCGGTCCCCCTCCCTCTCGGAGGGAGGCTTTCCTGTAGCCCTATTATAACACAAATTGGCAGAGAAAACAATGTCTCTGCCAATTTTATGTGTCTGCCATTTCTCCGTTAAGGATAACACGCTAACGTTGAATATTCTTTGTTTTCTCCGTCGCAAATTTTGAAGAGTGAAGCATAAAGAAAATCCGTCATAGACTTTTGGTCCATGACGGATTTTCTTTGCTCGGCTCTATCAATCGGTTGTCTTGTAAACTTCCTTATGACAACGAGCCTTTGCCGTGGTGTTTTTCTGTAAAGGCTGCTTATTCGGTTGTTATGATTGCTTTACTGATTTTGCACGCCCTCAGTTGTATCCTTCTTTTATTCGATTAATGTTTTGACAGTATTCTCAATACAATCCGCGTCGATTCCGGCTGTTGTATAGACCGATTCGTTCTTGGTTTGCAGGACGAAATTATCGTCAACAGCCATAATGGCGTGGCGTGGGAGCATGCCCTGTCGCATCATGGCATCGGACAGCATCATGCCAAAGCCGCCTGCCCGGATTTCTTCCTCAAGGAACACGATAGGCGTTTCGGGGTTGCCGATCAGCTCCGCTACGCGCGAAGCGAGCTTATCGTACGGCTTGATGTATTCACAGAGCAAGATACCTGCACAAATGCCCTGCGCTTGCAATGCTTCAACAGCTTTGATCGCCTCTCGCACGATCTTACCGTGTGTCACGATCACGCATTGCGCTCCTTCTTTATTCCACGCGCGCACGTCAATACTGTCATACGCACCGTCCGGATAGAAGCGGGACAGCACGTCGTTGTGTTCCCTGCCGTTGGGGTATCTGATCGCAACCGGGGCTTTCGCCTCTATAGCTGCTTTGAGCGACAAAGCAAGTCCGTCTGCAGTCACGGGTGTATAGATGGTCATGCCGGGAATATGCGATAGGAATGCCACGTCGAAAATGCCGTGATGTGTAGCGCCGTCGGCAGCGCTGATACCTGCGCGGTCAATGCACAGCACAAGCGGCAATTCCTGCAGCGCAACGTCATGTAAGACTTGGTCATAAGCTCGTTGTAAGAACGTTGAATATACTGCAAACACCGGAATATAGCCATTTGCCGCCATCGCTGCGCCAAAGGTGACAGCGTGCTCCTCAGCAATCCCAACATCATAATACCGCTCCGGATACGTCCTATGGAAGGTCTCCAGCCCCGTTCCGTCACCCATAGCAGCGGTGATCGCGCAGATGCGGTCGTTTTCTGCTGCAAGCTCGGTAAGGACTTGTCCGCAAACCTTGGAAAAATTCGGCTTGATTGATGTTCTACCCACAGGAGAGACACCGTGATACGCTGTCGGTGCTTGCTCTGCAGGCTCATAGCCCAAGCCCTTACGGGTTTTGACGTGAATGATCACGCTCTCGTCCAACTTTTTAGCTTCACGCAGCAAAGCTTCAATGGCAACTGCGTCATTACCATCTACGGGTCCAAGGTATGTCAACCCGAGATCCTCGAAATAGTTACTGCCGTACAAAAAGTTTTTGACGCCCATCTTGACACGTTTGACTGCGGTAAACAAAGGATTACCTATCACGGGAATACTTTTGAGTACGTTTCGCGTCACCTTTTTTGCGCTGAAATATGCCTTTCCGCGACGGATATGTGCTAAAGTATTGGCAAATCGTCCCGTGTTTTTTGCAATCGACATCTCATTCTCATTGAGCACGATGATCAACCGCAGATCCTTTTCCACATTGTTGAGTGCTTCATGCACCATACCACCGGTAAACGCACCATCGCCTATGACCGCGATCGAATATGCATCCGATCCGGACAGCTTATCGGTAATTGCAAAACCCAATGCCGCTGAGATTGAAGTAGAGCTATGCCCTGCACCAAAAGGATCATGGACACTTTCGCTGCGCTTTGTAAAGCCCGAAAGCCCTCCGCTCTGCCTGAGTGTATCAAAGCGATCTAGTCTGCCCGTAAGTATTTTATGTACATAGCACTGATGTCCCACATCCCAAATGATATGATCTTTGGGCGAATCAAATACACGATGCAACGCAACGCTCAATTCGACGACTCCGAGATTGGACGCGAGGTGACCGCCGTTTTCGCTTACGCGTTCGATCAGAAATTCCCGTATCTCTTGATTCAGGCAAAGTATTGACTGCTCGTCAAGTGACTTGAGCACTTCGGTGCTGCCGACCTTGCTAAGATACTGATATTTGCTGGTGTCTTGCATACTCTGCCCTCCCTTCGCATCATAACTTTAGTATTATATCACATTTCTGATATAATTGCAAATAGTTTTTTCGTTTTTTTGAAAAATTGATTCGATATTTGTCAAATTCGGATGATATCCATTATATTTGCGAAAAACACTTGACAAAATACAGCATATCATATATAATTATTAAGACTTTTTAATCAAAGGAGATGGGAGTTTTATCATGGACGCGGACAGTATACGATTATTTTTGCTTTTAATCGTATTTGTTGCCCTTGTATCCTGCAGCGGATACTTCTCGGGCGCGGAAAGCGCTTTTACTACGCTTAACAAAATCAGAATTAAAAGTCAGGCAGACGAAGGCGACCGCAAAGCTAAACGCGCTTTGTATATTACCAATCACTTCGAACGTGCGCTGACGACTATTCTCGTTGGTAATAATATCGTTAACATTGCGGCAGCCTCAGTGGCTACCGTCATTGCTGCGCAGTTATTATCCCCTTCCGGCTTAGACGAGGATACGATCAACTTAATATGTACGATATACGTCACGGTAGTTGTATTTATTTTCGGCGAGATGATCCCCAAGAGTCTTGCAGGTGACAGAAGCGAAAGCATTTGTTTGCTGTTCGCTGCTCCCTTGCGCTTGCTGATGAAGCTTTTTACACCTATTGTGGCTGTTTTTTCATTTTTAAACAAGTTGGTCTCTCGCGTTTTCAAGCCCGAGGAAGAACCCTCTATTACCGAAGATGAGCTGTTTGACATCATTGAAACGGTTGAGGAAGAGGGCGTTGTGGATGAGGAGCAGAGTGATATGCTCAAGTCCGCTTTGGAATTTTCGGGTACGACCGCAGCCGATGTCATGACCGTGCGCCAGGATATCCTGTTTATCGATATCGCAATGAGCAATGATCAGATCAAGGACATCATTATGAACACAACACACTCACGTATTCCTGTTTGTGATGGCGATCTTGACAACATCATCGGCACATTGCCTATTCGCGCATTCTTGAAAGAGTATTTGAAAAATCCTGAGTTAGAGCTGCGGTCTTTGCTCATCCCTTCCTTTTTTGTCAAAGCGACCGCCAACATCGATGACCTTTTGACTATCATGCGCCAGCACCGCTATTATTTGGCAGTCGTCATTGATGATAAGGCAAGCACAATAGGTATAGTAACCATCGAGGACTTTCTTGAGGAGTTGGTTGGTGAAATTTGGGACGAGGACGATGTGGTTGACCCCGATTTTATCAAAATGGGCGGTAACTACTTCCGCTTAACATCCCGCATGACTATGGGCGAAGCATTCTCCCGTATCGGGTTACCTGCTCCTGCACCTGCCATCGCACAAAGACCGCTGATTTCCTTTATCCTTGACACTCTGGGCAGAATGCCCGAAGAGGAAGAAAGCTTTGATTTTGAGGACGTTGAGATCATCGCAGATAAAATCGAGGACGGCAGACTGACCCAAGTCGTCATTCACATTCCTGATGATAAGGAGGATGACGCGCAATGATCTTCTATCTTATTATAATAGTAATCATGGTGATCTTATCAGCATTCTTTTCAAGCAGTGAGATCGCTATCAATTCTCTGAATTTAGCAAGACTGAAAAAATCTGTAGAGTCGGGCGACAAGACCGCAAAGGTCGCGTACACCCTGAGTGAAAACTTTACCGGCACACTATGTACCATTCTGATCGGTAACAACTTGGTCAACACGGCTGCAACCACTGCTGCTACCGTAGTAATACTGCGTTTTTTGACCAAGAAGAACTTCACAGGAGCCGATGAGTTGGCTCCCGTGCTGACCACTCTGATCATGACTGCGATCCTACTGATATTTGGAGAGATACTTCCCAAGAATATCGGAAAAGCACGTCCCGAGCGTTGGTCTCGAATGGTAGCATACCCCATTCGCGCGCTGACCTGGGTACTCTTCCCTATCGTATTCGTTGTGACCGCTGCCATGCGACAATTGCGCCGTTTATGGGGCACGGACGATGAGGATTCTCCTACCGTAACCGAAGAGGAGCTATCTACTATAATCGAGACCGTAGAGGAGGAAGGCGTGATTGACGAGGAACAGGGAGAGTTGCTGCAAAGTACATTGGAGTTTCCCGAGACCACTGTGCGCGAGGTCATGACTCCCCGTATTGATATGGTGCAGATCGATATCGATGACGATCCCGAGGCGATCTTACAGATTGCGGAAGACTCTCGCTATTCTCGTATTCCCGTTTACCGTGACAGCATTGACAACATTATTGGTATTTTGGTGCTTAACCACTACTACAAAGAGTTAACTGCGGTTGGCGGTGACGTTCATCGCATTGATTTAGAATCCCTGCTGATCAAGCCCAAATTCGTGCACAAAACCATGCGGTTGCCCAATGCACTCGGAGTTATGCGCGAACACAAGACTCATATTCTTGTCGTAGTCGATGAATTCGGCGGCACCATGGGTATCGTAACCATGGAGGATATTCTGGAAGAGTTGGTTGGTGACATTTGGGATGAATCCGACGTTATTGTCAAGGAATTCCGCAAAACCGGCGAAAACACCTATGAAGTTTCCGGTGACATGAACATTGATGATTTCTTTGCAGAAATTGAGCACGAGGACGACGAGTTTGAGTGCGAATACAAGACTATGGGCGGCTGGGCGGTCGAAGCAACCGATGCCGATCCGCACGTGGGCGACAGCTTTACCTATAAAAATATGTGTATCGTTGTTGATGAGATGGACGATATGCGCGTCACACAGCTGACTGTACTTGTCACGCCCATCGAAGATGACGAGGAACTGGATGAGGAAGCATAAAAAATGCAGAGCAAGAGATTTTCTTGCTCTGCTTCTTGGAAAAAGAAAACCCCGCCATAGTGGCGGGGTTCAATAAAGGCTATGCCGATGAGAGGAAATCCTCCAAATATGATATAATTAGTTTGACCTGCCAGTCAAAGTAAAAAAACATATTTGGAGGATTTATCTATGAGTAA
>JAZNBB010000071.1:0-4188 GCA_045586845.1 Eubacteriales bacterium | reverse complement strand
CTATATTATGGATTACAGGATTGAGAAGCAGCCGGGATTTGAGGTGTTGCTCAAGGTTGAGGCAGACCGAGTAACCTATTGGAGTGAACCGGATTTGAATGAAAATCAAAAGAGAATGATTTCGGCCAAACAAAAGCAGGGGGGGGTGTATCGGGAGTTGTCAAGCGACTCTGAGCATTTAGAGGGGTTTGAGCTTCATTCTTTCCCTGCGGCGACCTGGGCGGTGTTTGTTTGCAAGGGAAGCTCACGCGTGGATGCAAGGGAAAAAACGTTCAATCAAATCACGAAGGAGTGGTTTCCACAAACGAATTATCGACTGGATATTACCTATTCGGTTATGATTTCTTATCAAACGCCTGTAAACCAAGAAAACGATGATGATCTTGGCGTTTATTGGGTACCGATAGTAGAAGAATAATCTTTCGACCGCGTAGAGGGGAATATTTTACCGCACGAGTGAAGGTTCAATTCTGTTGGGGTAACTCAACTAAAGCAGGGCAATCGCCCTGCTTTTTTTGTTGGCTCCCCCTACTGGACTTGAGGCGTAGCGGCGCTCTGCGCCGCACGCCTTGGTCGCAAAGCGACCCGGCGTAAGGCTACAGGGCAAGCTCGCCAAAGGCGAGTCTTGATTTTTGGAGCAACGCTCCAAAATATTGTCACATGGTTCAAGGGACACGGTTTATTTATGTTTATTAGACCGATGACAACTAATATTTAACAGTTAGCAGCCCGTAGGGCGGTTGACCGCATCGCTCGACTTGTGCTTTGCACAATATTGTGCTTTTGCGCAATGCGGTCGTCAAGACCGCAAGCGATCGATGGCGATTTGAGCAGCATAGCTGCCCAAATAACTACACGGGTCAAAATGCGTTCATAAAATCCCCCTGTGTTTAAAAAATTCTCTGTGTTGATTGACAATACGGGTATTTTATGTTATACTCTTTTCAAAGGGGATTATTTCCATCGCATCAATTATTGAAAGGAATTTAAAATTATGAAACTCAGAGTAGCAGAGATTGGTATGGGCGGTATCAGCGGCGTACATGTGTCCGCATGGAGCCGTATGGAAGATGTGGAGCTGGTTGCAATTTGCGACGTTCGACCCGAAATGATGGACCGTTACGACGGTATGATCACCGCGCGTAAGTACACCGATTTTGACGAGATGCTGGCAAACGAGCAGATCGATATCCTCGATATCACACTGCCTACGTACCTGCACGTGGATTATGCCGTCAAAGCAATGGAGAAGGGGATTCACGTCGTGTCTGAAAAGCCTATCGCGCTACACCGCGAAGATGTTGCCCGTGCGTACGACACCGCAAAGAGAAACGGCAAGTGCTTTATGATCGCGCAGGTGCTGCGCTGGTGGCCCGAGTACGTATATCTCAAGGACTGCATTGATTCGGGCAGATACGGCAAGCTGGTCAGCGGTACCATGACCCGTGTGGGTGCAATCCCCGTTGCAAGCTGGGATAACTGGATGCAGGACCCGGAGCGTAGTGGTATGGTGCCCTTTGATTTGCATATTCACGATCTGGATTTCCTGATCTATACCCTTGGCAAGCCCGAGATCGAGCACGTTTTCCACGGCATGGACTATATGCACGCAGTCTACAACATGGGCGGTGCACGCATTGCCTGTGAGGCTGCCTGGTTCCACGCGCCCGTGCAGTTTGCGGCTTCCTTCCGTATGCAGTTTGAGCATGCAGTTTTGGAGTTCAACGGTATGTCGCTCAAGATCTATAAGGAAGACTGGACAGTGCAGGATATGAACTCGGGCAGTACGATCGAGGAGGGCTGCTACGTGCCCCAGTCGGACGGCTACTACAACGAGCTGCGCTATTTCGTGGATTGCGTTAAGGACGGCACCTTCCCCGAAATGGTAAAGCCCAACGAGCTTGAGGCTGTCATCGATACCATCAATGAGGTTTACGCTTCCAAATAAGATCCCCAATACTTAACCGTACGGGAGCCGAACCAATTCGGTTCGGCTCCCGTACAGCTATCAAAGGAGCATGACATGAAAACACGCTTGACAAGTATTCTGATGGTATTTTTGGCTGCCGTGCTGCTGCTTTCGGCTTGCACGGGCGGTGAAAGCTCTTACGATCAGGAGAACTACGAGGAGACCGATCTCGCAACCGATGCGACCGAGCAGCCCACCGAGACCGATCCCGAATCGACTGCGCCCGAAACGACCGAGCCCGAAACAACCACCGAGGAACAGACAACCGAGCCCCCGGAGCCGGTTGATCCTTTGGCAAAATACGAGCTTGGCTACGGCTCCACGATGGATATGTCGGCTTATGATCCCATTCCCGACAAGGTGCTGCCTACAGCACCCGACGACGATCCCGACATGCTGCTCTGGTTTGACCACATCACCGAAAAGGTGGACAGATACACTATCGTGCGTGACGGTGACCCGACATACGTCATGCAAATGGCAAAGAATGAGATGGAGGGCTGCCAGTTCTTCGTGCACTCGCCCGTCGAGAAGAGAATTACGGTCAAAATCTCGGACTTCACCAACGAGCAGGGCGACACTTTAGCCACCGAGCTTGGCGTGGAGTATTACGTGGAGGATGGCTACGTGGATATGAAGTTCCCGGGCAATCCCGTATACCCCGACGCTGTCGTGCCTTACGACGCGTATATTTCCAAGACCGAGGGCGGCAATTACGAGGAAGGTCCTTGGGTGACCGTTGGGCCATATTCCTACAAGCCTTGGGAGCTTGAAAAATACCCTTATCGTGATACCTCCCGTGCCTTTGTGGTGCAGGCAATCACCACGTCCGATTCCATACCCGGTGCTTACGTGGCAACGGTTGAGATTTTTGATGCGGATACGGGAAAGTGCATAAAGATGGCAAATGTGTATACCTATGTGTACGACGTGACGCTGTCCGAGGAGACAGCTCTTGACACGGCATTTCAGATCTGGCAGGGCAAGATCTTAGAGCAGTACGCAAACTTCGGGTTTGCTGCCTCAGATTATGACATCCTTAAAGCGACCTCCGCGTTTTTGCTCAAATATCGCATCTCTACCAATGCCACCGTTGATTACGGCACGGAATGGCTGCAAAATCCGCGCGTGACCACCATCCGTGTTACCTCCAAGGAGCAGTACGACGCGCTCAAAGATGATCCTATCCTGCGTGACAAGATGTATTATTATGGACAGGATGAGCCGGGTGTGGCGCGTCCCAATATCGGTGACCCCACGGGCAAAAACAGCGTGACCAAGCTGGGGGAAGAGGCGGAAATGCTGCAGAATGACTGGGGGTGGACTGACTATCGCATGGTCTCGCCGTTTGAGCTCAACATCAGCTATACTTTGAACGGCGCAAAGGATCAGATCGATTTTATGTCCAATTATGTGAATATCTGGTGCCCCAAGTTCTTCTGTTTTACCCCAAGAGCGTTGGGAGACAAGCCCGGTGCACAGTTTACACACACCGTCAAGCAGGATAAACGTTTTGGTGAGTTTGCAGATCGCATCAGCGGCTACATAGAGCAAAAGGGCGGTGAACTTTGGGCGTACGTTTCCTGTGTGCCTGCTTACACAGCACCCTATCAGAATATTTTGCTTTACAGCGACGGTACCGAGGCGCGCACCATGTTCTGGACCTGCTATGAGCTTGACGTGACAGGCTTCCTTTATTGGCACGTGGCAAATTATGACGGTGTTGGCGGCAATACCTACACCATGCGTTGCCCGTTCCCCAAGGAAGGTCCGGGTGATGGTATTCTGATCTATCCCGGCGCGGTATATGACCAGCTTGATCCCATTCCTTCGCTACGATTGATCTGTATGCGAGAGGGCATCGAGGACTATCAGCTGCTCTGTATGCTGGAGCAGGTGAAGGGAGAGGATTACGCAAAGGAGTTGACACACCATATCGTGACCAGCACCATCACTTATACCGAGGATGACGACGTGATCTACAATGTGCACTCCTACCTGCTGCGTGCGCTGGCAGGGGCGAAATGAAGCATAAAATAAGAGCTGTCGCATGGGGCTGCAAAATTAGTGAAAAAACGGGGATGAATCATCCCCGTTTCTGTTGAAATATAAAACCGATATACACATAAAAATAACTGTAGGGGGCGACGTCCTCGACGCCCCGGACAGGCACGAACTAACTTGTGCATTGAAAAAAGTTATTTTCTGCTCATCCGGGG
>JAZNBB010000070.1:0-48851 GCA_045586845.1 Eubacteriales bacterium | reverse complement strand
GCAGTTTTGACATAGCAGATTTTTTCGAGCCCAAAAGCTTTTCCCGCAGGGCATATAGGCAATATGTCCAAGGGAAAAGATGAAGGGATCGGATAAATCTGCCCGTCAAAACCAACTTGGTTCGACTCCCGTTCGGCTAACCATTCACGCTTAAACTTCACCTAAAAATGGGTGAGCCCATTTTTGGAGCAAAGCTCCACGGTGAAGTTTGCAATACTATTTAAGCCGCCTTGGGCGGCAAGGAGAATTATTATGAGCGTCATTATTAATAAAAAAGCCCCCACCGACCTGCGCACGGCGGATTTTTACTACGATCTGCCAGAGCGATTGATTGCCCAACACCCCGCAGAGGTACGAGACGGCTCTCGGCTTATGGTACTGAACAGAGAAAAGGGCACGGTCGAGCATAAGCACTTTTACGATATCATCGACTACCTGCATCCTGAGGATGTGTTGGTCATCAACGATTCCAAGGTCATTCCCGCAAGATTGTACGGGAACGTGGTGGGCAGAGCTGAGGCGAATATCGAGCTGCTCTTGCTTCGTCAAAGGGAGCTTGATACATGGGAATGTCTGGTCAAGCCGGGTAAGAGAGCCAAGATTGGCATGGAGCTTACGTTTGGTGAGGGTATTCTGACGGGCAAGGTAGCAGCGATCACAGAGGAGGGAAACCGCCTGATCGCGTTTGATTTTGACAGAGAAGCGCACGCTAATATTTATGACGTGCTGCACAAGGTGGGTATTCTGCCCCTGCCCCCGTACATTACCGAAAAGCCCAAGGATCAGAGCAGATACCAGACCGTGTACGCACGCGAGGAGGGCTCGGCTGCCGCGCCTACTGCGGGGTTGCATTTCACGCCCGAGCTGCTCCAAAAGATCCGAGATAAGGGCGTTGCCATCGCACCCGTCATGCTGCACGTGGGGCTTGGCACGTTCAGACCGGTCAAGGCAGAGAGACTTGACGAGCACGTTATGCACACCGAATTCATTTCGGTCAGCCAAGAGAGCGCGGATATTATCAACGAACGTCGCGCCAAGGGCGGCAGAGTGATCTGCGTGGGTACGACCTCTTGCAGAACCCTGGAGAGCGTCGCGCTTGAGGACGGCACCATTCCCGCGATTTCGGGCGACACCGGCATTTTCATCTACCCCGGCTATAAATTCAAGGCAATGGACGCGCTGATCACCAATTTCCACCTGCCCGAAAGTACGTTGATCATGCTGGTCTCGGCGTTCTATGATAAGGAAAAGGTGATGGAAGCGTATAAGACTGCGGTGGAACAGGAATACAGATTTTTCTCGTTTGGCGATGCGATGCTGATAGAATAAAAGAAATTTTGTAGGGGTCATTCACGAATGACCCGCGGGCGATTCGTGAATCGCCCCTACGATTATCTTATATCCCGTATATTACGGCGACGCAATGCTGATTGAATAAAAACGATCCAACACAGGGACAATGACGCAGACCCTCAGTCTGTAGGGGGCGACGTCCTCGACGGTCCGCTGGAATTTATGATCCGTGGGGAGGACCGTCCGGGAGGCCGGTCCCTACAAAATGTTGTTATTACCTGCCCGGGCTGTCGAGGACGTCAGCCCCTACGGTTAATCTCGAACGGATTGCTTGATTTGTATTGACAAATTCGGACTTTTATGGTAAACTGAATACGTGATGCGGGGACGGCACCCATAACAAAAAACAGGAATCACAAATACGTGCAAATTCAGGTACAAAGGGGGCGACACCCATCGAAAAAAACGTGATTGTAGTTGATGAGCAAGGAAAGGTTTATGAAGCGACCTACCCGAAAAGGGCGAAAGGTCTTGTCAAAAACGGCAGGGCACGCTTCGTAGCAGAAAACACAATATGCCTTGCGTGTCCGCCGAATGAATATTTGGAGGATAAAAATATGTCAGAGAACATGAACAATATAGTTGCAGAAGCAACTGCAGAGATCAAGAATACCGAAATCACCGCAGAATATGCACTCGCGCAGATCGAAAAGATCCTTGCCGATACGCAACATATCCAAGAGGCACTGTATGCGCTCAGGGACGTGCAGTCCAAAGGTCCCGGTGACATGGGGGCACAGGGAATTGCGCAAGGAATCGCGGACGTGGTCAGATGCCGCGAAACCACCAATCAGCAGCTGATTGCGTTTTATCAAAACATGTATGAGGATTTGAAAAAGGAAAAGGCAACCGCTGAGATTGATCCTTCCGTGCGCCAGCAGTTTTTGGACTTTGTCATGGCGACAACAACAACGGCCTCTCCTGCATCCGAGCTGCCTGATTTTTCGGAAATCTGGAACACCGTATTTCTTGGCAAATGATCTGACAAAGTAAAATCATGCTTGATTTTCCCCGAGGGATTTTCCCTCGGGGTTTTCTATATGAACGTATAACGATCTGTGCAATCATGCGCACAGAATATTGACAATCTGCCTTTGGTACGCTATAATAATGTTGCATAAATCATGTGATAACACATAATGGGAGATATGATGATGAAAAACACGGTACATATGCTCAAATCGATCACAAATATTCAGATGATGAGCTTTGTCATCACGACAGATGACGGCAAGGTCATCGTCATTGACGGCGGCTGGCCGCAGGATATGCCGTATCTTGTGGAATACCTGCAGGGCTTGACCGGTCAGGAGGTGCCCACGGTGCACGCGTGGATCCTGACGCATCCCCATAACGACCACATCCGCGGCTTTATTGAGCTGATGGAGGGTAACCCCGACGCGCTGAACGTCGAGAAAATCTACTATAACTTCCCCTCGGCGCAGTTTATTGCACGCGAGGACTTGGACACAGCGGCTGCCGAGATGTACCGCATCCTGCCCCTGATCGCACACAAGTGTTGCATTGTGTCGGGCGGTGACGAGCTGGACGTGGGAGAAGCGCATTTTGAGTTCTACTACTCTCCCGATAGCGAGTTCAACCGTAACGTATGCAATAACGCGTCCTTGATCTTCCGCATGACGCTTGGCGGTAAGACTGTGCTGTTCACGGGTGACGCGGGCGTGGAAGCTGGCAAGAAGGTGCTGCGTATGTACGGTGGCACGGGCAAGCTCAAGGCGGATTACGTGCAGATGGCGCACCATGGTCAGAACGGTTGTGACCGCGATTTTTACGAGGAAGTCGCCCCCAAGGGTGCTTTCTGGTGTGCGCCCGATTGGCTGTGGAACAACGACGCGGGCAAGGGATACAACACCCATATTTTCAAAACCATTGAGGTGCGCGGCTGGATGGATGAGATCGGTGTGACCGAAAACTACGTCATCATGGATGGCACGCAGGTCGTGGAGCTGTGAGCAGCGAGATGAGGATTCCGCGCGCTATCGCCGTTGTGGGCTGTACCGCGAGTGGCAAGAGTGCGCTTGCCTTAGAACTTTGCAAGCGCCATAACGGTGAGCTTGTCAGCATGGATTCCATGCAGGTGTATCGTGGGATGGATATCGGTACCGCCAAGCCAAGCCCGAGTGAGCAGGAGGAGGTCAGACACCACATGATCGATGTGGTCGCCCCCACCGTAAGCTACTCAAGCGGCGCGTACGTTCAGGCGGCTGCGGAGATTATTCAAAAGATTGAGGGGCAGGGCAGGCTGCCCGTACTGTGCGGTGGCACGGGGCTTTACCTTGATGGGCTTTTGCGCGGCGGCTTTGGTGAAAATTACGCCGATCCTTTGCTGCGTGCAGAGCTTGAGGATTTTGTCGATGCGAACGGTGTGCTTGCCTTGCACGCGCGGCTTATGGAGCTTGACCCGGAAAGCGCGGCGACAATACACCCCAACAACGTCAAGCGTGTGATCCGTGCGCTTGAGATCTGCCTTGTCAGCGGTAAGACCAAGACCGAACTGGACAGGCTTTCAAGAGAAGCGCAGCCACAGGTGGATGCACTGGTCATCGGCATTCGATACCATCACCGCGAGATATTGTACGACCGTATTAACCGCCGCGTGGACGCTATGATCGCGCAGGGGTTGGTCGAGGAGACCGAGCGGCTGCGAAAGGCGGGCGTGTTTGAGGTCAACGCAACGGCTGCGGGTGCGATCGGGTATAAAGAAATTCTGCCATATCTGCAAGGGCATATCAGTCTTGCCGAGGCTACGGAGGATCTCAAAACCGCCACGCGTCGCTATGCAAAAAGGCAGATGACCTGGTTTTACGCAAAGCCCTACGTGACCTGGATCGACGCAGATGTAAACGGTAAGATGCGCACATTTGAAGAGATTGTAAATATTTGCGAAAACGCGTGCAAAGACAAGGGATTTCTGCTATAATAATAAGATAAGATATCACTGCAATGATGCCAGCCGAAGGTTGACGGCATTGCCCGGGAAGGGAGGAAAGCATGGACAGAGCTAAGGCAAGAGAAATAGCTTATCGTTGCACGATCGTGCTGATTGCGATCGGTATGCTGGTGTATGTCGTGCACTATATCTTAGGACAGTTCAGTACCACGCTGACCACGCTTCCCACTCAGGAGATCACCGATTACACCGTTTTGAATGCCGAGGTCTACCTGTTCCGTGACGAGCAGGTGATCACGGGCGATGCGACTGCCCCCGTACGTTATACGTATCGGGACGGTGAGCGCGTGCCCAAGGATGCAACGTATGCGATCAGCTATCCCAAGGCGGGTGCAACCGCCCAAGAGGCAGCCCAGCTGCAGAAACAGCTTGACGGCATTGCCGCGCAGATCGAGCTTCTGCAAGACAGCAAAAAAGCAGGCTCGCTGATCACTTCACTCAAGGAAAATCAGGAGTCGGTCAAGCAAAGCTATTACAATGTGTTAGAGACACTGGCTGCGGGCGGATATGCAAACGCCGGGGCAGAGAGCCAAACGCTGCTCTCACACATCAGCACTTACGGTATGCTGACCGGTCAGCAGAACAGCGAGATTATGATTGCATCACTGGAAAATACCAGACAATCACTGTTAGATACCTGGGGCGGTACGCCTGTGGCGCATACCAGCCCGTACGGTACCAATTTTGTGCACGTCTGCGACGGCTACGAGGGCGTATTTGACTACGAAAGCGTTATGAGCATGACGGCTGCGGATTTTTATGCTATGACCGAGGCAAAACCCGCATCGACTGTGGGTACGGTGGGTAAAATGATTAACAGCCACACTTGGTATGCCGCCATTCCTATGAGCGAGGACAATTCTGCCTGCTTTGAAGAGGGTAGTACGTACAACTTTACTTTTATTGACAACGAAGGCGCAGAGCTCTCCATGATCCTGGAACGTAAGCTGATCAGTGAGGATAAGCGTGACGGTGTGCTGATCTTTTCCTGCGGCCATACCCCGCCTGATTTTTCCTTCCTGCGTACCCAGCGCGTACAAAGCGTGGTGGAGCAGGTCACGGGCTATCGTGTGCCCGTGGAAGCATTACGCGAGCATAACGGCGAAAAGGGCGTATTTGTCTTAGCGGACAGCTCGGTGGAATTCCGCCGCGTCAGCATTGTCCGCCAAGGAACGGGTTATTACATCGTACAGACCTGGGAGCAGGATGCAGCCGGCGGCTCGGGTAAGGCAAAATATCTGCAGTACGGCGACCTGATCATTACGGCAGGCAGGGACTTGTATATAGGCAAAATGTACGGATAGGATGAATAGGATCATGCAAGAACAACTTAAGCAACGGGTGACTGCAGTGCAAGCCGGTATTCGTGCAGCGGCAGAACGCGCTGAACGAGCCCCCGAGGAAATTGTGCTGTTAGCCGCCACCAAATATGCAAGCGTTGAGCAGATCAACGCATTACCTGCGCTGGGCGTGTACGACGTGGGCGAGAACCGCGTGCAGGCACTGCTTGAAAAATGGGACGCTTTGGATCATGAGCATTTGCGCGTGCATTTTATCGGTTCGCTGCAGAAAAATAAGGTCAAATATATTGCGGATAAGGTTTGTATGATCCACTCGTTGGACAGCATCGAACTTGCCCGTGAGATTGACAAGCAATGCAAAAAGCACGACAAAGTCATGGATGTACTAATTGAGATCAACTGCGCGTACGAGGAGAACAAGGGCGGAGTCGCCCCCGAGGAGGCAGAAACGCTTTGCCTGGCTTTGGCGCAATTTGAGTCGATCAGACTGCGCGGATTTATGACCATGGCGCCGAAATGCCCCGAAAAAGCGCAATATTATAAATATTTTAGCGAAACTTTTGACCAGTGTCTTGACATTTGGACAAAAAAATTACATAATATAGATATACCTATGATTATGTCTATGGGTATGTCGGATAGCTACGATGTTGCGATCGCCTGCGGTTCTACCTTGGTGCGCGTGGGTAGCAGTTTGTTTTGTTAGAAAAAATGAGAACATAAATTACAGGAGGACAAACAATGAACATTTTTAAGAAGCTTGCCAAGGATCCCGAACCCGAAGAGTTTTTGGATGACGGCTACGACAACGGCTACTACGATGAGTTCCCCAAGGACGAGGGGCTTGTGACCGATGACAGTGCTATTGAGGACGTCAGTGCGGCAGAAGAGCCCATTGAGGATCAGGCAGAAATGCGTGAGCCCCAGCCTATGCCCAAAAAGCCGCTCGAGCCCGCAAAGCCCGCGGTCAAGTACTACGCTCCTGCAGAGCTTGCAGACAGACAGAAGGCAGTCGCTAAGCTGGCTGATGGTTACATAGTCATGCTTTTGGATGTCGACAAGCTGGAAAGAGAAGTATTCGTGCGCTTCTTTGACTACGTTATGGGAGCTGTACAGGCATTGGAGGGTGACGTTCGTAAGATCAATAAGTCCACGCTTGCACTCATTCCCTACGGCGCAAACGTTGAGGATATTGCAGAGGACGAGATCGCAGAAGCAACCGAAGAGCAGACTGACGAGGAATAAGCGTGAAGGCTCGCAATGTGTACTTGTTTTGTATGCATTCAAGCATAAGCCTCACCTGAAAATGGGCCCCAACCCATTTGGGGAGCACAGCTTTACGGTGAAGCTTCAATATTGTTTGTGCCGCTATGAGCGGCACGGAGGATTAAACTGACAAAACGGAGGCATTTGCGTTGGAGATCTTTTTGTACGTGCTGATCAGTACAGCTTCGCTGCTGATCGACGGAATTACTATGCTGATGTTCATACGCGCCATCTTTTCCTGGTTTCCTACCGAGAATCCGGGAAGGCTGCAGCGGGTCATTTTTCATATGACCGAGCCGTGTATCGCACCGGTGCGTAAGTTCTTGTGGCGCATGGGCTGGTTTCAGGGCTTACCGATCGATATGTCCTTCATGGTCACGTATCTGCTCTTGATGGTTTTGCGATTTGCCCTGGTGTTTGCAACGATATGAGCTCACAGACATTGAGTACGCAAAACGAGATCTTGTATGCGCAATTGCGTGATATGATGCTGCGCGCGGAGAGGGGAATGTGGTCTTGCAGCCATTTTCTGTCCCCGCGCGAAGCGCGTTTAGCAAGCGACTACATAAGGTGTGCGGGAGCGGACGTATGCTGTGCCTTGGAGGGAGGATATCCCGAGGCGGAGCGCGTCAAGCTGTTTGTTCTGCCCGAATTTATGAGCGAACCCGAATATCTTGCCCCCTTGGTTGAGGAAAAGCTTTGCCTTTTGCGCATTGGCGGGGGCGGTTTTTGCACGTTGACGCACCGAGATTACCTGGGCGCGATACTGGCGCTTGGCATTGAGCGGCACGTGCTGGGGGATGTGTGCGTGCTGGACGACAGCCACGCGTTGCTTGTTTGTGACGCGGACATTGCACCCTATATCTGCACCGAGCTGACGCGAGTCGGTAAGGACGGTGTTAAGATCGAGCGGTTGCCGTGGGGGACACCCATCGGACTGCCTGAACGGTACAGACCGATCAGCGATACGGTGGCTTCACCGCGCTTTGATTGCGTGGCGGCGGCTTTGGCGGGTTTATCCCGCGAAAAGGCGCAGATGCTGATCCGTGCGGGGGAGTGTACGGTCGATTACGAGCCCTGTGACAAATGCGATAAGGTCATAGATCCCCCTTGCGTGATCTCGCTGCGCGGATACGGCAAATTCCGTATCGACGACGTGAGCACGCAGACAAAAAAGGGAAGACTGCGTCTGTATGCGCGAAAATATATATAGCACAAGTTTGAAAACAATGATTTTTTACTATAAAGGAGCTGTTTATTATGGCTAAGGATTACACAAGTACGCTGAATTTGCCCAGCACCTCGTTTGCCATGCGCGCCAATCTGCCGCAGCGCGAGCCCGAGATGCTGAAGTACTGGGAGCAGATGGATCTGTATGCGCGTCTGCAAGAGCAGAATGCGGACAAGCCTGCATTTATTTTGCACGACGGACCTCCCTTCTCCAACGGCAATATTCACATGGGTACTGCACTCAATAAGATGCTCAAGGACTTTATCAACAAGTACAAGACCATGAGTGGCTATCGCGTGCCTATCGTTCCCGGCTGGGATAATCACGGTATGCCCATCGAGTCGGCAATCATCAAGAAGAATAAGCTGGACCACAAGAAAATGCGTCCCTCCGAGTTCCGCACCGCTTGCTACAAGTTTGCGGAAAAGTACGTGGATATTCAACGCAACCAGTTCAAGCGCCTTGGCGTGCTGGCAGATTGGGAGCACCCTTATCTGACCATGGATCCTGCGTTTGAAGCCAAGGAGGTCGAGGTCTTCGGACAGATGTTCAAGAAGGGTTACATTTACAAGGGGCTGAAGCCCGTGTACTGGTGCCCCAAGGACGAAACTGCGCTTGCTGAGGCAGAGATCGAGTACGCAACCGATTCCTGCACCTCCATCTTCGTCAAGTTTGCCATCAAGGACGACGCAGGCAAGCTGGCAGGCATCTGCGACCTCTCCAAGACCTATTTCGTGATCTGGACCACCACCACCTGGACGCTGCCCGGCAACCTTGCCATCGCGCTCAATCCCGTTGAGAGCTATGTGGTGGTCAAGGCAGGCGAGGAGTGCTATATCGTTGCAGAGGCACTTTGCGCAAAGACCATGAAAGCAGGCGGTATTGAGGATTACGAGATCTTAGCCGCATTCCCCGGCAATACCTTTGAGTACATGAAGGCGCAGCACCCCTTCCTTGACAGAGAATCCCTGATCGTCAATGCAGATTACGTCACCATGGATTCGGGTACCGGCTGCGTACACACCGCGCCCGGCTTTGGTGCGGACGACTATATCACCTGCAAGAGATATAATATTGATATCATCGTGCCCGTAGACGATCGCGGCTATCAGACCGCAGACGCAGGCAAGTATGCGGGTCTTTACTATGCACAGTCCAATGAGGCTATCCTTGCAGACATGAAGGAGAGCGGCGCACTGTTTGCAAGCGAAGAGATGAGCCACGTATATCCGCACTGCTGGAGATGTAAGTCTCCTATCATCTTCCGTGCAACCCCCCAGTGGTTCTGCTCGGTCGATGCGTTCAAGGAAGAGGCTGTGAACGCTTGCAAGAGCGTCACTTGGCTGCCCGCATGGGGCGGCGAGCGTATGGCGCAGATGGTACGTGACCGTGCCGATTGGTGCATTTCCCGTCAGCGTCAGTGGGGTCTACCCATTCCTGTATTCTACTGTGAAGATTGCGGTGAGGTCATTTGCGATGATGCAACTATCGCAAAGGTTGCCGAGGTATTTGGCGCACATGGCTCCAACGCTTGGTGGGATCTGTCTGTCGAGGAGCTGATGCCCAAGGACTATACCTGCAAGTGCGGCTGCAAGAACTTCCGCCGTGAGACAAACACGCTTGACGGTTGGTTCGACTCCGGCTCGTCCCATATCGCGGTGCTTGAACAGAGACCTGAACTGCATTGGCCCTCCGATGTATATCTTGAGGGCGGCGACCAGTACAGAGGTTGGTTCCAGGCAGCACTGTTGACTGCGGTGGGCGCTAAGGGGGAGGGCGCGCCTTATCACACCGTACTGACTCACGGTTGGGTCGTGGACGGCGAGGGCAGAGCCATGCATAAGTCGCTTGGCAACGGCGTTGATCCCGATGACGTGGTCAAGAAGTACGGCGGCGATATCGCAAGACTGTGGGCTGCCTCCACCGACTACCATGCAGACGTTCGCTGCTCGGACAACATTTTCCGTCAACAGTCCGAGACTTATAGAAAGATCCGTAATACCGCAAGAATTCTGCTTGCAAATCTGGGTGACTTCAACCCCGATACCGATATGGTGGCATACGAGAATTTGCCCGCCATCGACAAATGGATCCTTGCTCGCTTCAATAAGCTTGTCAAGGAGTGCCGTGATGCTTTTGACGGCTACGAGTTCCATATCGCATATCACGCACTTAACAACTTCTGCACGGTAGACCTGTCCAAGCTGTATGTTGACATTACCAAGGACAGAGTGTACACCGAGCGCGCTGACAGTGCAGCACGCAGAAGCGCACAGACCGCTATGTATACCATCATTTCCGGCATGACCCGTCTGATGGCTCCCATCATCAGCTTTACTGCCGAGGAGATCTGGCAGTCCATGCCGCACGGTGCAGCCGACAAGACCGAGAGCGTATTCCTCAACGATATGCCCGTATACGATGCATCTCTTGCGTCCGAGGGAACCAACGCATGGGACGATCTGTTCGCCTTGCGTGATGACGTTATGAAGGCACTCGAGCTTGCAAGAGCAGAGAAGCTGATCGGTAAGTCGCTGGATGCAAAGGTGACTGTTTACACCGACGACGCAGACGCATATGCTCTGCTTTCTGACTTTGCAAGCGACCTGGCTACTGTTTACATCACCTCCCAGGCAGAGGTTGTCAACGGCGCAGCTCCCGAGGGTGCGGTTGCCGGTGAAGACAGTAGAATTGCCGTGGTGGTTGCTCCCGCAGATGGTTGCAAGTGTGACCGTTGCTGGGCATACTCTGTCAATGGTATCTCCGAGGGTGATAACTTCCTTTGTGACCGTTGCAAAAACATTCTTGAACTTTAATAATTCAGTATAAGACCGCCGAGGGTCGATTTCGACCCTCGGCGATTATAGAAAGGAACTGTTATGCTGTATCTGATCTTATGGGCAGCCATTGCCGCCGTCATTGTGATCGCGGACCAGGTGACCAAATACATTGTGATACAACACATACCCGAGGGTGAATCCGTTCCCTTTATCGAGGGCGTCCTGCACTGGACGCATATCAAAAATGACGGTGCGATCTTTGGTTGGTTTGACGATTCGCGTTGGATGTTCATGATCCTGTCCACCGTGGGAATTTTGGTCATGATCGGTATGCTTGTGTATTGGGTCAAAAAAGAACCCAAGGATAAGCTGATGCAGGTCATCCTGACACTGCTGATCGCGGGCGGCATCGGCAACATGATCGACCGTTGCACTGTGGGTGTGGTGACTGACTTTATCGATTTCTGCGCGTTCCCCAATCTGTGGAAATGGATCTTCAACGTAGCCGACTGTGCCGTGACCATCGGCGGTTGTATGATGGTGCTGTGGCTGATCTGGTCGTTTGCCATGGAGATCAAAAACAAGAAAAAGACTGTGATCACCGAGGCAACGCAAGAGGAGAACAACAATGCAGACGTTGACGCTCAGAGTTGACCCTGCCGACGCAGGCGCGAGAATAGACAAATACCTTTCGGAGCGGGCAGAACTGACCCGCTCCGCTGCGGTCAGATTACTTGAGGAGGGCGAGGTGTCGGTATGCGGCGCGTCGGTCTCCAAAAACTATAAGGTGCGGTCGGGGGACGAGATCGAGGTCAATTACCCTGAGCCCGAGCCTGATACCGCGCTCCCCGAGAATATCCCTTTGGACGTAGTGTACGAGGATGCGGATATCATCGTGGTTAACAAGCCCGTCGGCATGGTGGTGCATCCCGCGGCGGGTAATCCGAGCGGCACGCTGGTCAACGCCCTCTTGTATCATTGCAAGGGCAGTTTGTCGGGCATTGGCGGCGTGTTGCGCCCCGGTATCGTGCACCGCATCGATAAGGATACGAGCGGGCTTTTGGTGGTTGCCAAGAACGACCGCGCGCACCTGCACCTTGCCGAGCAGATCAAGGAGCACTCGGCGCACCGCATCTACCGTGCCGTGTGCGTGGGCAATCTCCGCGAGGACGAGGGCACGATCGATCTGCCCATCGGACGCCACCCAACCGACCGCAAGCGCATGGCGGTGATCCGCGATCCTGACCGGGAAGCGCGCAATGCCGTGACGCACTATCGCGTGCTGGCACGTTTTTCGGGCAAGCGCGAGTGGGGGAATGCTTTTACGTACATTGAGTGCCGCTTGGAAACGGGTAGAACGCATCAGATCCGCGTGCACATGGCGGCAATGGGGCATCCTTTGCTGGGCGACGAGGTGTACGGCGGGGCAAATACGCCTTTCGGTGCGCGCCATAAGTCGCTGATCTACGGACAGATCCTGCACGCTTACGAGTTGCATCTGACTCATCCTACAACGGGTGAGCGTATGCATTTTTCTGCCCCCCAGCCCCCCGAAATGACCAAATTATTGGAGATTTTGAGCCAAGATGAATGAATCTGAAAGAGCATTTGACTGTATCGCCATCGTGACCGATCTGGACGGCACATATCTTGCCCCGGGCGGTGTCGAGCACCCCGAAAACGTGCGCGCCATTACCGAATTTTGCGCGCGCGGTGGCTATTTTACGTACGGAACGGGGCGAATGCACAAGAATATTCTGCGCGTATTGCCTAACACGCCGCATATGTGTAATCTGCCCGCGGTCGTGGCAAACGGCTCGTATCTGTTTGATTTTGCCAAGGGTGAGCGGCTATATCCCATTTCTATGCGAACCCGGGATGTCATACGCGTGGCACTGGCGGCAAGGGGATTTGATCCCGCCGTCGGCGTGCGCGTAGTCACGCCCGATGGGTTTATGACCGACGGTCGCGGTGAGATCATACAGCGAGAGGTGTCGCGCAATCCGCTTGATTTTCCGCACGTGACCGAGATCGAAGACTGGCAAGCCTGCAACCCGGCAGAGCAGTGGTTCAAGCTGGTGTTCCGTGCCGAGAAGGCGCAGCTTGACGCGCTGAGACACGAGTTGGACACCGAATTTGCCGACACGTTCGAATTTGCCGTGTCGGGAGAACGCTTTTTAGAGCTGACGGCTAAGGGTTGCAGTAAGGCGACCGGTGTACAAAGGCTGCGTGATATGTTCGCAGGGCAGGGAAAACGGCTTTTCGTGGTTGCCTGCGGCGACCAGGAAAACGATCTTGCCATGCTCAAATGCGCCGATCTTGCATTCTGCCCCGAAAATGCAACGGATGCGATTAAGGCAGTCTGCGCGCAAACGCTCTGTCACCATGCCAAGGGGATTATGCCCGATGTGGTGTTGCGCTGTACGCAAATATTGCATTGACCCAAAAAGATGGAATGAAAAAAGGAGAAACCGCGTGCGGTTTCTCCTGATTTTTATTTGTCAAACGAGGGGTTGATGGCGTAATAATTTTTGCTGTCAAGACGCTCGCGGGTTTTGTTCAGAGACTCGGCAAAGCGCTGGTAGTGTACCAGCTCACGCTGACGCAGGAAACGAATGACATCCTTGACGTCGGGGTCGTCGGCAAGACGCAGAATGTTGTCGTAGGTCACGCGTGCCTTTTGCTCTGCGGCAAGGTCCTCGTTCAGGTCTGCGATGGGGTCGCCCTTGACCTCCAGATACTTGGTATCAAAGGGCACTCCTGCCGCGCTGACGGGATAGATACCGGTGGTATGGTCCACGAAATATGCGGCAAAGGGGCTTTCGGAAACCTCTTTTTCGGAGAGGTTGCGTGTCAGCTGGTACACGATGGATGCGATCATCTCCATGTGTGCCAGCTCCTCGGTACCGATGTCGGTCAGCGTGCCGATGACTTCCTTGTCGGGCATACTGTAGCGCTGGTTGAGATAGCGCAGCGAGGCACCAAGCTCGCCGTCGGGTCCGCCCAGCTGCGTGATGATGGCGGTGGCTAACTTGGGGTTAGGAGTCTTGATATTGACGGGGTATTGCAGCTTTCTTTCATAAATCCACATAATAATCTCCATGCCGCGGGCGGCGGCTCAAATAACTTTGGAAACTTCACCTAAAAATGGGGCGGCACCCATTTTTGGTGAAGTTTAGGCGTGAATAGTAGCGTAAATGGGACATGACGTGATATTTCACGCCAATCATCCTAACAAATAACTTTGGAAACTTCACCTAAAATGGGGCGGCACCCATTTTTGGTGAAGTTTAGGCGTGAATAGTAGCGTAAATGGGACATGACGTGATATTTCACGCCAATTATCCTTACAGGTCGTTTTGCCACGGCCAAGGGCTCTGCCCCCATTCCCACATGGCGGGATTCTTGTTGTCCTTAATGGTCATAGGACCACAGGTCTGCGTATAAGCTTTGGCAACCGTTTCGCGCTCCTCAATCAATTTGTGGTAGTAATCCAAGGCAGCGGCGTTGTCAGGATAGCTGTCAAGGTAGAGAGCCAACTCAACAATTGCAAAATCCAGGCGTTGCAAACGGGCGTAAAGCTGCTTGCAATCTCGGCTTTGAGTCTGATCCATGGCTTACCTTCCTTTCCGAGATCCCTTGAAAGGGAAATCAAGTGCTTTGAAAATGGTGCCCTTTTCAAGCCATTGGTCGCATTCGTAAAGCGAGTCGAAGGATTGCTCGGGGGCATAGACCATAGCCAAGTGATAAGAGTCAAGGCAGGTCGGAGAGCTCGGGCGCATGGGGGCGGAGTTTGCCACGGGGACGGTATCGCGGCAGTCGCAATCCCGAGTGTTCAGGTTTTGTCGCAGTGTCGCGTAATCGGCGTGCTCTCTGCCACGCCCGACGCTGCTTCTTTGTGCGTACATTGCAGGTCCTCCTGTACTTAAAGTTGAGCGCGTGTGCATAGAGCGTTTGCGCTCAATGCAAGTATATGCTGTCGGGGCGCGAAGCGTGTCGAAGCGTGACGGATGGATTTACCGTACGAGGCATTTGCCGCGTATTTGAGTGAAGCGTATTATTGAGGGCAATACTAATAATGCAATTGAAAAATTCGGAAAAACTATTGACAAAGTTAAAAAAGCGTGATAAAATGGTTATCGAAACCACATTAAGGATTGGGGGAACGGTATGGATATTCTCATTTATAGTTTGTTTGCCATATTTTTGAGTGTTTCGTTGATTGGCATCGTACTGTATTTCCCGAGAATGAAATGCTGGTTTTATGCGTTTTGTCATCAAGAACGGTTGCATAACCCATGTAAAAACCGCCTGGCAGTCATTGTGCCCGCCAAAAACGAGAGTGCATCGATCACGCCGCTCTTTGACAGCCTTGCCAGACAGACCTACGATCCTGAGAAATTCGATGTGTATGTAGTAGTAGACGATGAGAACGATCCCACCGTGCAAATGACCAAACAGTGTGGATATCACGCAGTGGTAATCACAGAACAGACAAAAAAGGGCGATGCACTGGACGGATGCCTCAAGCGTATTCTCGTTGAGGATGCAGATGGCTATGATGCGTTTATCGTGATTGATGCTGATACGGTATTGGATGATGCGTACCTTGCCGAAATGAATAACGCCATGGTGACGGGCGCGGATGTCATCGTGTCCAAAAAGCGTGTCAAGAATTACTTTTTCGGGGATCGGAGCACGCGCACGTTGTCTGCTTGCTGCAACGGCGTGATCTGGACGCTGATGGATAATATGGGCAACTACTATAAATCCGCACATGGCTATCCCTGCTTTATTGTGGGCACGGGATTTCTGATGCGCGCCGAGCTTGTACGCAAAAACGGTGGCTGGCCGTATCAAAGTACGCTGACCGAGGACGTAGAGCTGATGATGGATACCGTGCTTTCGGGTTACCGTACCCTGTATTACGAGCACGCCGTTGTATATATGGAGGAAGCTACCGAGCTGCGCGTGACCAATAAGCGCAGACTGCGTTGGATGATCGGCGTGGTGGACAGTGACAGGCTGTATATGCCGCGCATTGATGCGCGTTTGCAAAAGGGGAGCACTCCCGAACAGCGGATGCAGCGTTATCACGCAACCAATCTCAATATCGTGTATAGCCTTGTGGGTACAGCGTTGGTTTATGCGGCACTTTCACTTTTGATCGGCGTTTTGCTTGTATTGCTTGGCAACCCGCTTTGGTGGCAGGCGTTGCTTGGCTGCATGATCGGCATAGGCGCGATCTACCTGTATTTCCTTGTGCCCACGCTGTTTGCGGTACTTTCGGATTGGAAGGTCATTATATTACCTTTTTACAAAAAGATACTGTTGATATTTGCGCATCCCGTATTCTATATGGGATATATTCCGATCATGCGCCGCGCGTTGTTTTCCAAGCAGGGCAGACACACGTGGGAGGCGATCGACCGCGCCGATTTTTCAAGAAAAGAGGGTGAGTGTCCATGATGGATGCAGAAACCAGAGCGCAGGTGCTCTCGGACATAGACAAATATGAAAGACTTGGCGAGTTTGACCGTCACGTTGATCCGGTCGACTACAGCATCGTGTTGCCTGTCACCAAGGATTTTCCGTATATCCGTAAGGGATTTGACAAAGTAAAGACCGCGTTGCGTTATCAGTTTGTGGTCAAGCCGTTTCGCCGCCGTGTCGTGCGTGATATGATCAAGCCGGAGGTGTACGGCATTGATAATGCCAAGGGCATCAAGAGTGCAGTCATCACGTGTAATCATGTGAACAAGTTTGATTGCCTTGCGCTGCAGCACGCATTCCGCAAGCAAAAGAACAAGATATACACCGTGGCAGCCCCGTTCAACAATATGAAGGGTGCATTTGGCGAGGGTATGAGAGCGGGCGGTATGCTGCCGCTTTCCGACGATCCCGCTGCCATGCGCAGCTTTGTGGGGGCGGTGGACTGGTATTTGCAGCACGATAATTTTGTGGTCATTTACCCTGAGCAGGCAATGTGGTGGAATTACAAAAAGCCGCGCGTATATAAGGATGGTGCTTACACCTTTGCCGTCAAAAACAACGTACCCATTATCCCGACGTTTATCACTTACCGTCCAAGCGGTAAGGTGAACGAGCAGGGCATCGAGGAGATGTATCTGACTGTGCATGTGATGCAGCCGATCTATCCCGACCCCGCCCTGCGCCGTCACGACAACGTGGCGTATATGAAAAAGCTAAACTTCGCTATGTGTAAAGCGAAGTATGAGGAGGTCTACGGCGAAAGGCTGACCTACTCAACCATCGATCCTGAAAAGGCACCCGATAAGATCGCGCTCGGGTGAGGGAAGATTTATGTTCCGCTATTATATCATTGCGATCGTTGTGGGTAACATTCTGATCGGATTTATCAATGGACTTGTGGGTCTGCCGGGATGTTCCACACCCGTGGCAACGCTTATGTGTTTGGGCGTGTCCGTTCTGTTTACCGCGCTGGAGTTTGGTCTTGATGCCGTGATCGCATGGCTGACAAGGCTCCTGCCCGAGGGGGCTGTGGATCCCTTTCGACGTATTTATCGCGTGGCAAAATGGGAGAAGAAGTTTTATAAAAAAATGGGAATTGTCAAATGGAAGGACAAGATTCCCGAAGCCGGCGGCATCTTGGCAAAATTCCAAAAGAAAAAGGTGCTGGATTTCCACGACAACGAGTATATCATGAGGTTTATGCGCGAGTCTGTGTATGCGGAGATCATGCATGTGCTCTCGGCTATAGCCGGACTTGCCATACCTGCACTTTGCGCGCTGCGTCTGCTGTGGCCGGATGCAGTCCCGCAGGTGTATTGGGGACTACGTATTGCACTGCCCGTTGCCCTTGTCAATTTCGTGCTGCAGGTGTTGCCGGTCATGGTGCAGAGGTATGTCCGCCCGCAACTGATGAGCGTGTATGTGCGCAATCAAAAGAGAGCAGCGCGATGCTGCGCAAAAAGCGAATAAAAAACAGAAACCCCTTTTGTGATAAGGGGTTTCTTTGTTTTTTTGATTGGGGACTTAAAGCATACGGTGGGTACGCAAGTACCAACGCGCGTATTCGTCCCAGAATTTGTTGAATACCCGATAGGAATTCTCATACGCCGCATCTCCCATGGAAACCAGATCCATCATGGCGATCAGATACCAGGCATAAAGCTTGGCGTGTGGGGCTTTGACCAAAAGCTCTGTGTTCATGTCGTCCCGGGCATCGTAGGATGCCACGTCGACAGGATAAATGCCCATGATCTCGGTCTGCACCGCGCCCTCGATCTCGTTGATCCATACCATTTTGGTATGATTGCCATAGGAGTTGGGGCGGATCTCGTCGACATAGTCAAACAATTCCTTGACAGTCATCAGCCCACTCCGATCTATATAAATTCGGCTCTCACCGTGGGCTTATTATACCATAGAACGGGCATTTTTGCGTCCCCCAAGGGTGCTGTTGCTTATGGTCGAAAAGACCCCGACAGATTTGACGGTCTGTCGGGGGTATGTTATTTTTCTGCATACAATTCATCATAATACCAACGCATGGGGTTTTCGTAGATGTATTTGGTGATTTGTTCGTAATCATTACGGTCACGGATGATATGATCGTAAAATCCGCGTTGCCAAACCAACGTGTTTCCAAGCCGATGATGAATTTCTTTTGAGGCATTCATTTTGATGTATCCAATCATTTTCGAGATCACGGAACGACCGCGTAGGGGCGATTCACGAATCGCCCGCGCATCCTCGGTATCCGTAATAACGATAATTAAATGAATATGATTGGGCATGATCACATAATGATCCACATACGCGTGATAATGGTCGGGAATATGATGTATAACATTGTCAACGATTTTCCCGTATTCTGTTAATTGTGGCGCGGGCGATTCGTGAATCGCCCCTACGATATGGGATAGGATGCAATTTCGGTTGTGTGTGCATATCGTGATAAAATATGCCCCCGGTGTATTGTAATCGAAATCTTGCAACCGCAATCGTTTTCTGCTTGGCAATTCTTTTTTACCGTCCATTTTGGTAAGTATTTACATGCGGCTCATAAAATCCAACAGGATTTTGCAACCGACCTTTGCGGACGAATCGCGGAAGGTTGCGTAATCCATGGTGGAGGGGTCGTTTCCGTTGTCCGAAATGGCGCGCAGAATACCTACCTCCACGCCGTTTGCGTAACAGACCTGGCAGATGGCTGCCCCCTCCATTTCGCAAGCCACAGCATCGAAATTTGAGGTGATACGGGTCCTTTGCGCAGGGGAGGCGACGAATACGTCACCCGATGCGACCGTGCCGCGCACAAAATGCACGCCCTGTGCCTCGATGCAGGATGCAAGCAGGTCGGCAAGGCGGTCGGAGCAGGGCAGATATACCAGGTTGATGCCCGAGATCAGACCCACAGGGTCGCCTATGGGGGAGGTGTCCATATCGTGTTGGACGGTTCTGGTCGCCACTGCAATATCACCGATACGAAGCGCATCGCAAAGCGAACCTGCTACGCCCACGTTGACGATTGCACTCACACCAAAGTGTAAGATCATGGTCTGTGCGCACATGGCTGCAAAAACCTTGCCAATACCGCACTGCGCAATGACGGTATCTTTGCCGCAAAGCAGTCCTTGGGTAAATTTGATTGAACCCACCGTCAGGGCTTGCGCGTTTTCCATTTGTGCGATCAGGGGATCGACCTCACAAGCCATCGCACCGATAATACCAATCTTTTTTACGTTATTCATAGGAAAAATCCTTCCTTTCGCAAAACTTCTCGTTATCCATCAGGGCATTCAGATAACGCTTACACTCTGTTTTGGCGGCAGCCATGTCAAGATTTTGATAGTTCCCGCACTCCTTACGCTTGTTGCCGGGCATCTCGCCCTCGTAGGTGATCGCGTCGGCAAGGCACTTGCACAAAAGGGCAAACGCATCCGCGGGAGCGGTGTCGCGCATGAGCAGGTAAAAGCCGGTCTGACAGCCCATGGGACCAAAATAGATCACGTGCTCGCTGTCCGAGGAATTGCGGAGCAGTGTTGCAAGCATATGCTCAACCGAGTGCATGGTCAGGTTGTCCATATAGTCGCCTGCGTTTGGGGTACGTGTGCGCAGGTCAAAGGTGGTCACGTCGCCGTCAATGCGCGAGACATAAAATCCCGGGGTGATGGTATCATGGTCCACGGTAAAGCTGGTAATGCGTTTCATATGGGAGCATCCTTTCAAGATTCTTTGTTTTATTATATCACAATCCGACAAAAAAGAAAAGGGGAAACGTGGATTTTTTCGTAAAAATGCCTTGATAGGTGAAGAAAAATATGGTATACTGTAGGTGATTAACGGCGGACGTGCGACGCACGCCCCTATGGTAAAATTTCCAAGGAGACTGTATATATGCAACCCTATGAAAGATTTTTGAAATACGTCGCATACCCCACCATGTCGGACGAGAGCTCCGAGACCGTGCCCAGTACAGATAAGCAACTCGTGCTCAGCGAGGCGCTTGCCGATGAGCTGCGTTTGCTTGGACTTGACGACGTGGAGCTTGACGGAAAAGGATATCTGTATGCTACACTGCCCGCCAACACGGATAAGCCCTGTCCCACCATCGGACTTATAGCGCACGTAGATACCTCTGACGCTTGCGCAGATGCACCCATTGCTGCACGTATTGTGGACTATAAGGGTGGCGATATTTGCTTAAACGAGCAAGATGGCATTTATATGACTGTTGCAGATTACCCCAATTTGGCAGGATACGCGGGTCAGCACCTGATCGTGACCGACGGCACCACACTGCTGGGCGCGGACGATAAGGCGGGCGTTGCCGCTATCATCTCGGCAGTCGAGAGATTGCTGGCAAGTGATATAAAGCACGGCACTGTAAAAATCTGTTTTACGCCCGATGAGGAGATCGGACGTGGCGCAGATTATTTTGACGTAGAAAAATTCGGCGCGGACTATGCGTATACAGTTGACGGAGGACCGCTGGGTGAGCTGGAATACGAAAACTTCAATGCTGCGGCAGCCGTGGTCAAGTTTGCGGGTGTGTCTATTCACCCCGGCTCGGCAAAGGACAAGATGAAGAACGCGCAACTCATGGCGATGGATTTTAACAATTTGTTGCCCGCAGAGCAGATCCCGGCAAAGACCGAGGGCTATGAGGGATTTTTCCACCTGTGCGATATGCAGGGCAACTGCGAGCACGCGCAGCTGGTGTATATTATCCGCGATCATGACCGTGCACTGTTTGAGGAGAAGAAACAGGTTATGCAGGCTGCTGCCGACGAGATCAACGCGCGCTGGGGCGCAGGCAGCTGCACACTTTTGCTCAAGGACTCCTATTACAATATGAAAGAGATCATTGACAACCATATGTACACGATCGAGCGTGCCAAGACAGCCATGGAGCAGCTTGGTATTGCCCCCATCGTGGTACCGATCCGTGGCGGCACGGACGGTGCCAGACTCTCCTTTATGGGTCTGCCTTGCCCCAATTTGTGTACGGGTGGCGAGAACTTCCATTCCCGATTTGAATTTTTGTCGATTGAGGCACTGGACCGGGTCGTTGATATTGTAGAGCGTATTTTGTATAACGCTGCAGAGGAGTAAGATATGGCAAAGTTATATTTTAAATACGGCGCAATGGGGTCGAGTAAGACCGCGAATGCGCTGATCACCAAGTTTAATTATGAGGAGCGCGGTATGCGCGTTTGGCTGATCAAGCCCGCAATTGATACGCGCGACGGTGCGGGTGTAATCCGCTCTCGTATCGGGCTTGCAGCAGATGCCCAGATCATTGGTGCTGACACCGATATTTACGCCGAATTTGCATCGCACCGCGATTGCCACGTCATCATTGCGGACGAGTGCCAATTCTTTACCGAGGCGCAGATCGACCAGCTAAGAACCATTGTGGACGAGCTGGATATTCCCGTGCTTTGCTTTGGACTTCGCACCGACTTTATGACTCGCCAATTCAGCGGCAGCCGTCGACTTTTCGAGGTGGCGGATTCGATCACAGAGATCAAGACTATCTGCAAGTGCGGAAAAAAGGCAATCGTCAATGCGCGTATTGACGGTGAAGGGCACGTGGTGACCACAGGTGGACAGATCTTGCTTGGTGGCAATGATTCGTACGTGGCAATGTGCCATAGCTGTTGGAAGCAGGCGATCGCCGCGCAGAAAAGCGAGAGCTATCATGAATAAGCCCGCATCCAAACCCATGATCGTTGGCGTTGCGGGCGGCACGGGGTCCGGCAAAACTACGCTTGCAGAACATATTGCGGCGGCGTTTGGTGACAGCGTGACAGTCATCGCACATGACAGTTATTATCATTTGCAGGTAGGTAAGACTTATGAGGAGCGCTGCCTGACCAATTACGACCACCCTGACGCATTCGAAACGGACCTGTTGCGTGCGCACTTGGATGCGCTTTGCCGTGGGGAAAGCGTGGATGTGCCTGTTTACGACTATACCGTACACAACAGAAGCGACAAAACCGTGCGTGTACACTCCACACCGTTGATCGTACTGGAGGGGATTCTCATTTTCTCGGATGCGGACTTGCGCGATATGATGGATCTGCGTATTTTTGTGGATACCGATGCGGACGAGCGCATCTTGCGCCGTATTCTGCGCGATACCAAGGAGCGTGCACGCAGCTTAGATTCGGTCATTGCGCAGTATCTGACCACGGTCAAGCCCATGCACGAGGCGTTTGTCGAGCCTTACAAGAGGTACGCTGATGTCATTGTTCCCGGTGGCGGCAACAACCCCGTGGCGCTGGAAATGATCGTGCAATGCATCTGCAAGCAAACAGGATTGCATACCGTATAAAAAGAGAGAATATATTGAATAAGAGTGGGAGGTGAAGACATGAGTATCAGAAGAATCGCAAGCATAGGCATAGTATTGCTTGTGCTGATCTTAGCTGCCTGCGCTGCGCCCACACCCGTGGTGTATGAGTACGCGGCGCAATATCCCGTATCCCCCACACCACTGATCTGCGAAGCTCAGGGGGAATTGGTCGAGTGCGAACAGGTTAAAGGCGAGCTTCTCAAGGGAGAGACGCGTGCCGAACAGTACCTTGCAAGCAAGACGGAGATTGAGACGTACATATATGAGGCACTGCTTGCTGAACAGGACGAGATCGAGCTGACTGATTTTAAGATTCCCACAGGTAGTATCACAGCGATCTTTACCGACGTCATGAACCGCTATCCGGATCTGTTTTACGTTGAGCCGGGGATTTCCTATACTTACACCTCTGCGGGGCACGTCGTCACACTCAAGCCCTCTTACCGCATGACGGGAGAGACTTTGGCGGCGGCACGTGCCGAATGTACACAACGCTTGGATGAGATCTGTGCGGGTGTGGATGAAAATTGGAGCGATTTTGAGATCGCGCTGTACCTGCACGATTATCTCTGTCTGCATTTTTCCTACGATACAAGCTATCAGATCTATGATATGCAGCAGTTCTTGACCCGGGGCAGGGGGGTCTGTCAAGCCTACACGCTGACCTATATTGCCTTGCTTGATCGATATGGTATCAAGTCGGATGTGGCAGTCAGCGAGCAGATGAATCACATCTGGAACGTGGTCATACTGGGCGGTAAGCCTTATCATGTGGACGTTACCTGGGATGACCCGATTCCCGATATATCAGGGCAAGCCTTGCATCAGAATTTCCTGCGCAGTGACCAAGGTATTGCCGCAACGGGACATTACGCATGGGTCAGTACTTATGAATGTGGCTCGGATGTATATGAGCGCACTTTTGTGGTGGATGTGACTGCACCTTTTGCCTATACGGCAGGGCAGTGGTTTTTTGCGAGCGACAAGGCGCATACGATTGTTGCAGCAGATTTCTCCACCATGAGCACGCAGAGTGTGTTGGAAACAGATGAAAAATGGTTGACGCCCGATGGAGGCTCGTATTATCTTGATGCCTTTATGGGAATGGGTACATATCGAGGCAATCTGATATACAATACCCCGAAAAAGATTCTGGCGTACAATCTGCGAAGCGGTGTTACGTTGGAGATCGATGCTGAATTGCCGAGTGGCAAACAGATCTTCGGGCTTTGGGTGGACGGCGACACGGTGTTTTACAGTGTATCGGATACTCCCGACGGAGATGTGCAAACGATGAGTTGTCATATTGCCGATCTTGAAAATTATCTGTGGGGCGACGCCGACCAGAACGGCGTGGTGGACGGCAGAGATGTGACCGCTATGCTGCGCTATCTGGCGGGCTTGCCCACAGTGTGCCATATGGGGGCGGCGGACCTTGACGACAGCGGCGGGGTCGACGCGCGCGACGTGGATCTGTTGCGCAAATATTTAGTGGAAAATAATTAAATATTATAAATCTGCGTCGGCTCAGCCGACGTCAATGGAGGTAGAAATGGATTTTAGATTTGTGGACAAAAAGTATCGCCCCGTACCGTTCTGGTCTTGGAACGAGCGCCTTCGCACAGAGGAAACGCGCAGACAGATCGGCATGATGGATGACGTGGGCATCGGTGGCTTTTTCATGCACGCACGCGGCGGTCTGCAGACCGAGTACATGGGTAAAGAATGGTTTGATAACGTTTCTGCATCCATTGATGAGGCAGGCAAGCGCGGTATGCACGCATGGGCATATGATGAAAACGGCTGGCCCTCCGGCTTTGGCGGCGGTATTGTCAATGGCAAGGGCATCAAGTACCAGCAGAAGTATCTGCGCGTCAAGAAATTCACGCCCGATCTCGAAGACCCCAGAGGTCCCGAGGTGATCTGTTGCTTTGAAAACTACTGCTTCTACTATGAGGTCAACCCGTTCTACGTTGATACGCTTGACGGTGAGGTCATTGCAGATTTTATCAATGAAATTTATGAGCCCTACTACCAAAAGTACGGCACCACCTTTGACGGTTTCTTTACCGACGAGCCGCAGATCTCGCGTAACGGTATTCCGTGGAGCTTTATTCTGCCCGCAGAGTATGAAAAGGCATACGGTGAGCCGATCTATGACCATTTGATTGAGTTGTTCCTTGAGCGCGGTGACTGGCAGCAGACCCGCATGAACTTCTGGAAGCTGGTGACCGAGCTGTTCTCCAAGAACTACAACAAGCAGATATACGATTGGTGTACCGCTCACGGTTTGCTTTATACCGGTCACCTTGTACTGGAGGAAACGCTGGAAAGCCAGCTGACCAGCAACGGTGCTTGCGCCCCTCACTATGAATACTACCACATTCCGGGCATGGACTGGCTGTGCCGTCCCATTTACCCCTGCCTGACCATGGCGCAGCTTTGCTCCACGGCAGCACAGACCGGCAAAAAACAGATCTTGTCCGAAACCTTTGCGCTGTGCGGTCACAACGTCGGTCATGAGGAGCTGAAGAGAAACTATGAGTGGATGATGGTGCGTGGAGTCAATCTTATGTGCCAGCACTTGGAGGGATATTCGCTGCGCGGTATCCGCAAGAGAGACTATCCGCCCGCAATGTACTGTCAGCAGCCCTGGTGGGCAGATTACAAGGTGTTCAACGATGCCATGTCCCGCATCGGCATGATGCTTGCCGAGGGTGAGATCCGTTACGACACGCTTGTCATGCATCCCCAGACCTCTGCATGGATCAGCTTCAACTGCGGTGACAACAAGGGACTTGGTGACTATAACAACGACATCATTCGCGTTATGAACGAGCTGGATGCAAAGCACGTGCTGTATCACCTGGGTGACGAGATCATGATCGAGCGTCACGGTAAGGTGGAGAACGGCAAGTTCATTATCGGTCAGCAGAGCTATTCCACCGTAGTCCTGACAAAGCATATTGCATACTTCCCACACACCGAAAAGCTGCTTGCACAATTCAAGGCGCAAGGTGGCAGAGTTGTGACGGTGGACGAGGTTGAGAGCTGCGATCTGATTGATAACCCCAACATTACCTACACCAAGCGTTACTACGATGGCTTTGAGCTGTACTACTTTGTCAACAGCACCGATAGCGTACAGCCTACCAATTTCAAGGTCGGCAGCTACGGCATCGACATTGAGACAGGCGAGAAGGTTGACTTCTTTGGTACGTACAACTTCCCGGCATACGGCAGCTTGGTTGTGATCGATGACGGTACTGCGCACGCAGAGGCACCTGCGCCCCGTGCGCTGAACGAGATCTGCCTGTGCGGTGATTGGCAGGTCGCATCCATGACCGACAACGCGCTGACGCTGGACACCTGCACGTACTGGTTTGACGGCGTACTGCAGCAGGAGAACGCTTGCGTGCTCAACGTAGCGCAGAGAGCTTACGAACTTGGTCGCGGTGTGGATATCAAGTGCCGCTTCACCTTTAATGCTGAGTACATCCCCGATCGCATCTTCCTTGCGTGCGAAACGCCCGAGATCTTTACCATCACGCTCAACGGCAAGGCTGTGGATAAGACCGATTGCGGCTACTTCCGCGATCACTCCTTCCGTATGCTCAATGTGGCAGGTCTTGTAGTCAAGGGTGAGAACGTCATTGAGCTGCAAGTATACCTCAAGGAGACGGACGAGGTTTACGAGAACCTCAAGAAGTCCAGAATTTTTGAGTCTGAAAAGAACAAGCTGACGTTTGGCACCGAGATCGAACCTATGTACCTTGTAGGCGACTTTGGTGTTAAGGCGGACGGCAAGTTTGAGCCTATCCCCAACAAGGCGTATTTCTATGAGGGCGGCTTTGCACTGACAGAAGCACCCAAGACGCTGACCTTAAAGGAGATCGAAAAGCAAGGGCTGCTGTTCTTCTCGGGCGAGGTTACGCTGAAAAAGACGGTCACGCTGGACGGCACACCCTGCTGCCTTGAGTTTGATAAGAAGGGCATCAATGCCATTCGCGTCAAGGTCAACGGCAAGGATGTGCGTACTGTGATGTGGACGCCCTTCCAGGTGGATATTTCCGATTACGTGGTTGCAGGGGAGAACGAGATCGAGCTGACCTTGGTCAACAATCTGCGTAATCTGATGGGTCCCCACCACCATGTTGCAGGCGAGCTGCTCGCCGTTGCACCCCCTCATTTCTTTGACGAGGGCTGCATCTGGAATAACTACTCAGGCGGTTATTATACGCCTAAGTACAGCTTTGTTGAAACAGGGCTGATCTGATCATATCAGAATATGTACCCCGCCTGCGGTAACTCGCAGACGGGGTATTTGGTTTGTGTTGAATGGGGAGAGGGGCTTGCTCCTTCCTCCGAGACAGCAACAAATCGACAGGGACAGATCTTTTCTCTGTCCGCAAACAACACAAAAATCTTTCGAAACCTATTGACAAACCTGCCTGTGAGTGCTACAATGTTATAAACCGATGAGAAAGAAGAGTAGCGTGCGGGTAGCACCCTTGCAGAGAGCCGCGGCGGTGGGATGCGGTAGAGTGTGCGTGCGTGAATGGACTTTCGAGGGCAACAGGAAATATTATTGCTACGCAATAGTATGTATGGGCGACGGCGTGACTCACCGTTACAGGAGTCGGCATATTGGCGTTGTTACAGTATGATTGAGCGGATAGCAAGGGCTATCAAGCAGGGTGGCACCGCAAGAGTTTTCTCTTGTCCCGGCATTTCAAATCTTGATTTGCGGGATAGGAGGATTTTTTCTTTTCCGCATCCGATCCGTGTCCCCGACGGATTGGTACAGCGCAGGGGAGAAAGGCAACTTATATGGCAAACATCGAAATCCCTTACAAGATCTATCTTTCCGAGAATGAGATCCCAAGACAGTGGTATAATGTCCGTGCGGACATGAAGAAAAAGCCCGCGCCGCTGATCGATCCCCGTACCATGAAGCCCATTACCTTGGAGGCGATGAGTGAGGTATTCTGCGAGGAGCTGGCAAAGCAGGAGCTGGATGATACCACACCTTTTATCGACATTCCCGAACCGTTGATCGATTTTTATAAAATGTACCGTCCCGCACCTTTGGTTCGTGCATACTGCTTGGAAAAGCAATTGGATACTCCCGCACATATCTACTATAAGTTTGAGGGCAACAATACCAGCGGTAGTCATAAGCTCAATTCTGCTATTGCACAGGCATACTATGCAAAAATGCAGGGACTTGAGGGTGTGACCACCGAGACAGGTGCAGGACAATGGGGCACAGCGCTCTCTATGGCGTGCTCTTACTTCGGACTTGACTGCAAGGTGTTTATGGTCAAGGTCAGCTACGAGCAAAAGCCCTTCCGCAGAGAGGTCATGCGCACTTACGGTGCCAATGTGACCCCCTCTCCCTCCACTACCACCGCAGTGGGCAGAAAGATTCTTGAGGAGCACCCCGGTACGACCGGAAGCCTTGGCTGCGCCATTTCCGAGGCGGTGGAAGCCGCAGGCGCATCGGGCGGCAGCTATCGTTACGTGCTTGGCAGTGTGCTCAATCAGGTGCTTTTGCATCAGACCATCATCGGCCTTGAAACCAAGACTGCATTGGATAAGTACGGCATCAAACCTGATATTATTATCGGCTGTGCCGGCGGCGGCTCGAACCTGGGCGGCTTGATCTCGCCCTTTATGGGTGAAAAGCTGCGCGGTGAGGCGGATTACCGCATTATTGCGGTCGAGCCCGCATCCTGCCCCAGCCTGACACGCGGACGTTATATTTATGACTATTGCGATACGGGTCGTATATGCCCTATGGCAAAGATGTATACGCTGGGTTCGGGCTTTATTCCGTCCTCCAGCCATTCGGGTGGACTTCGCTACCACGGTATGAGTACCGTGCTCTCCGAGCTGTATGACCAAGGATTGATGGAAGCCAAGAGCGTAGAGCAGACCGCGGTCTTTACCGCAGCGCAGCAGTTTGCGCGCATTGAGGGCATCTTGCCCGCCCCCGAGTCTGCACACGCCATCAAGGCAGCCATAGACGAGGCAATGATCTGCAAACAGACGGGTGAGCAAAAGACCATCGTGTTTGGTCTGACCGGTACGGGATATTTTGACATGGTGGCATATCAGAAGTTCAATGACGGTCTGATGGGTGACTATATCCCCACCGATGCCGAGCTGGACGCCGCCTTTACCAATTTCCCGCCTCAACCTTGACGCGAAGCGTCAAGAACTCCGCGCAAAGCGCGGAATACCACTTGCGCGCAGCGCAAATATCACTGCGGCGAAGCCGCAATATCACTTGCCAAAGACAAATACCACTCCAAAAGCCTGCATTGTGCAATGCGGGCTTTTTTGCCGTTTGCATACGCAAATTCACAAAAGATTTGTTGCAAATCGCGTATTTTTGTGCTATAATATTATTATACTGTTCGATATAGCCGTGAATTTGAAAAAAGAGAGGTATCTCCCATGATCAGAATTCCCGTGTTTCCCGTAGGACAACAGATCTTTGAGGGCTGCAGTGTAACGGTCAATCAAAGAAAGGTAAAGCCGTATATGGCACGCGTTTCCGCCATGCCGTTCAATTGCTCCTGGCCCGGGCATCAGCGACCTTTGGACCAGACTGAGCTTGCGGGCTTTGTATCCGTAGAGGCAGATGAGGTAGTCAGCATGACCGTGACCTGGCAAACACCCCCGACACAGGTACTGGTGCGTCCGCTCTCGCGTGGCGTGCACGCTGCAATCGAGGGCTGTACTGCTACGATGACATTGCCGGGATGTGGGCAGTATACGGTCGAGGCGGACGGACATCACGGTGCGTTGCATATATTTGTCAATCCGATCAAGGAGATTGACGGCTTGCGTACCACCTATCGCTTTGCGGGCGGTGAGCATCACATCGGATCCATTGAACTGACTGATAATGACACTGTGTATATTGACGCTGGTGCGGTGGTTTACGGCTCGTTTTATGCTATCTGCGCCGAAAATATCCGCATTTTGGGGAACGGTATTATAGACGGTAGCAGAGAAGAACGCACAAATGACACATCACTTTTGGCGTATGATTACGATGCGCCCATTCCGCGCGATAAGCAGGGCATTCGAGCCTTTACGCACACGCATCGTGTACTGCGAGGCAATCTGCGCTTTTACAGATGCAGGAACGTGCACGTGGAGGGCGTGGTGTGCCGTGACAGTGCATCGTTTTCCATTATTGCGGCAGGTTGTGAAAACGTGTCGATCGAAAATGTCAAAACAATCGGTATGTGGCGATACAATTCGGATGGTATAGACCTGTTTAACTGCACAGGTGTCAGCATCAGGGGTTGTTTCTTGCGCAATTTTGACGATTGCATGGTTATCAAGGGCATCTGCGGCTGGGACGATGCACCCAACCGCAATATCACCGTGGAGCGCTGCGTGCTTTGGTGCGATTGGGGCAGAGCACTGGAGATCGGTGCAGAGACCAATGCTCCTGCGTTTTACAATATCGTGTTCTCGGATTGCGACGTGATCCACGGCTCGACCATACAGCTGGATATCCAGCATCACAACCGCGCCGAGATCCGCAACGTGACCTTTGAGAATATCCGCGTGGAGTATACCCGGTATCAGCAGTCGGACGCATATCAGCATACCGAAGAGCAGGAATACCGCAGCACCAGCCCTGCGCAGCAGCCTATCCTGCTCAACGTCGCGCTTTACGACATGGGCTTGTTTTCCAAGGACGGCAAGCACGGCTGTGCGCATGATATTCTGTTTAAGGATATTTATGTGCTGACCGATGCACCCATGTCCATGCCTGTATCCTTGTTTACAGGACTGGACGAAGAGCATTGCGTCAGGGGCGTGCGCGTGGACGGGCTGTATTTCAACGGTGAGCGCGTGACGGATGTAGAAAATGCCAATTTTGTGATCGGCTGCAATGCGTGTGACATCAGCCTTGCCTGAAAGCCTCGGTAAAAGGAGTTGATTTTGTGAATGCTTTTCATTACGCCTTGATCGGCACAGGTGCCGTAGTGATGGCTGCAGCCATTGGCGCAGGGATTGCTGCGCCGTATATTCATAAGCTTTTTAAGCAGTCGTTTGGGCGCTCCGATCCTTCGCCTGACGGACAGAGTGCTTTTTTGGAGGGCTTGCGGCAGAAGGGCTTTGATAAGCAAGTCGAGATCGTACAGCATGGTTGGGATAGGCTGGCAAACACGCAGCACGAAAAGGTGTATATCACCTCGCACGACGGATATCGCCTGTGCGCTAAGTTGTTTGCACCCGAAAATCCAAAGGCTACCGTGGTACTGGTGCACGGCTATCACAGCAAAGGGGAGATGGATTTTGGTTGCGTGTTTGATTTTTACGCGCAGAGAGATATCGCCATGCTGATCGTGTATCAACGCGCACACGGGGACAGCGAGGGAAAGTATCTGACCTTTGGTGCTAAAGAACGCTTTGACGTGCGCGATTGGTGCAAGTATCTGGTGCAACGCTATGGAGAGCAGCACAGCATCATTCTGGACGGTGTTTCCATGGGTTGCTCAACCGTGCTGCTGGCATCCTGCTTACCCGACATACCGAAGCAGGTCAAGGCGGTCATCGGCGATTGCGGATACGCCTCTGCCAAGGGGCAGATCAAGCAGGTCCTACGCGAGAATTTTCATCTGCCGCCCGCTTTGGTGTATCCCGCGGCAAGTCTTTTGTGCCGCGTATATGGCGGCGCGTTTCTTGGCGATGCGGATGTGGAGAAAGAACTGAAAAAAGCCGGGATCCCCACGCTGTTTGCGCACGGCAAGGCGGACGATTTCGTGTTACCTTATAACTCGGAGCGAAACTATGCAGCCTGTACATCCGACTATAAGAGGCTTTGCTTGTTCGAGGGTTCTCCGCACGGCATGAGCTATCTTGATCATAAAGAGGAGTATGAAAAAGAGATCCTCGCGCTTTTGCAGTATGCAGGAGTGCTTGATTGATGTTTTACATAGCAAAGAACCACCGCGATCGCGGTGGTTCTTTCTGTTGTTTATTTCAGTTTTGCGGATTGAAATTGCGATCCAGGCGCAAGCCCATGGTATCGGATACGGGTACCGAGAAGGTGACCGTGCCAAGCTCGGGCTTCTCTGTTGCCTGGTGCATCAGTGCTTGCATGATGGGACGGCGCTGTGCCTCAGTGGCAACGATCAGCACGGTGTCCTTTTCTTCGGCAAGCGTCATGCCAAAGAAGTGCTCACCGTCCTTGCCGTAGGTGCCCTTGGCGCGGATGACCGTCCCTCCGCCTGCGCCTGCGGCACGGGCTGCATCCATAGCAATGTCGGAGCAGCCTTTATTTAGAATGGCAATGATCAGATGTGTATTGAAATCCATTTTAACAACCTCTCTTTCCTCTGCTTCGGTGCTTCCCGTCAGTGCCTGCATGGAGCGAATGCCCCCCATACTGTTTACGGGAATGACCAGCCCGATACCGCGTCCCGGGATATCGATCTCCATTTGATCGGGAAGCGTTCTGAGTACGTCCTTTGTCTGTTGCTTGCCAATGACCGAGATCAGCATAATCTTTTCGGTCTGTTCAATTCCAAGCAGATCCAGCGTTTTATTTTGCGCCGTGCCCCGACAGGGTAAGGTGGTATAGGATGCCAGCGCTTGGCGTGAAAAATATTTTTCATACGCAGCGCGGTCCTTTTCGCGCGCGATGATTAACAACAAATTCAGTTCTTTCATAAGACCTCCTTACAGGTCGATGATATCTTCGTCGATGGGAACGAATTTTGCATCGGGAACGTGCTTCTTGAGACTGCGGTTTCTTACGTACCAGACAAGTCCCGGAATCTGTACCGCTATCAGAGGTGTCATGGCAACAAATGCAACAACACCGAATGCGTCGGTTGCGGCATTGCCGCCTACAGATTTGCAAGCGCCCATGGCGAAGGGAAGCAGAAATGCTGCGGTCATGGGTCCGGATGCTACACCGCCCGCGTCAAACGCGATGGAGGGGAAGGGGGCGGGTACGATGATGGTCAAAAGCAACGCAATGGCGTAACCGGGGAGCAAAAACCACATGATGTTGATGCCGGTCAATACGCGCACCATAGCCAGCGCGATCGAGCACGCAACACCAATGGAGAGGCAACGCAGTACGGTCTTGCGCGAAATCGCGCCTGCCGTGACCGTGTTGACCTGCTTTGTCAGCACGTGTACCGCGGGCTCTGCCTGCACGATAAAGTAACCGACGACGGCACCGATGGGGATGATGATGCATTGCAATATTCCCTTGCCGGGATCGGCAAGTCCTACGCCAAGCTGATATCCGCAGGGGGAAAACCCGATGTTTGCACCCAACAGGAACAGGACAAGACCCAGATATGTATAGCCAAGCCCGACTAAGATCTTGTGTAAGGCACGCTTGGTGAGTGCGTTACCCGGCTTTTTGGCACACAGATGGTGGAACAGGAAAAATCCCGCTGAAATGGGACCAAGTGCCATGAGCACTTCCCAAAGTTGATGCGGCAGCTGACGCAGGAAGGGGAGCAAGACCTGATTGGACTGCGTAATGATCTCACTTGCGCCAAGCTCACCCGGATCGATCTTTCCGCCTACGAGCAAGCCGAGGATCATGACTGCCGAGATAGGACCGACCGAAGAGAGTGCGACAAGACCGAAGCAGTCGTTGTCAGCAGCATCGTCCGAGCGGCTGGATGCAACGCCCACGCCCAGTGCCATGATAAAGGGCACAGTCATGGGACCTGTGGTCACACCGCCCGAGTCAAAGGCGACCGCCCAGTAATTGGCGGGAACAAAAAACGCCATAATGAATACGCCGACGTAACAGATCCAAAGCAGCAACGAAAGCTTGACTCTGAACAGAATACGCAGCATAGCGACTACCAGAAAAAGACCTACACCAAGCCCCACCGATGCGGTCAGAACAAAAGGTTTTACGGTTGGCACATATCCTGCAAGTACCTGTAAGTCAGGCTCGCAAATTGTAGCCAGAAAGCCGACGAAGAAGGAGAGAAAGACCACAAGCCAGATCTTGCGCGATTTTGTCATTTGCGAGCCGATATATTCGCCCATGGGGATCATGGACATATCCGATCCCAGCGAAAACAGACCCATGCCCGAAATCAAGAGGATCGCGCCCACCAAAAATGAGAGCAACGTGCCTGTGTGTACGGGCGAAACGGTTGTAACCAGCAGAATGGTGATCAGCGTGACGGGCATGACGGCAGCAAACGATTCCTTGATCTTCTCAAGTAAAACCGTCTTTTCAAACAATTCTAAATAACACCTCGCTAAAAAATTACCTATTGGTATCATTATATCGAAATTTCTGTCTGAAATGGTGAACATTCTGTAAAGATGCATTTGACAAGCGTGCTTGAATGTGATATAATTCTGTTTGGAAAAATTCGATATACAGAAGGTGAAATATATGATACAACAAGCAATCGCCTCGACACTTCCGTTTGATTACGACGATGTGTTGGATACCATATTGGATATCGGCTGTCGCTTGCTGGAGGCGGGAGCGGAGGTTCGCCGTGTCGAGGATACGGTAGAGAGGCTTTGCCTTGCCTACGGTGCGCACGACGTGGACGTGTTTTCAATCGTGGTGCTGATCGGAGTGACCGTGGAGGGACCGAACGGTGACCACTATACCCAGATCCGTAAGGTGGGCAATATCGGAAACAGCCTTATCCGCATTGAAAAGCTTAATGCACTCTCGCGCAGACTTTGTATTGCTCCTGAGGATCCGTGGGCGGTCAAGGATGAGGTCAAGCGTATTTGCGCCAAAAAAACCTATTCTGCTCCCATGATGCTGCTCAGCGCAGCGATTGCCGCCGGTGGCTTTGCCATGTTTTTCGGAGGGAGCTGGGCGGACGGCTTGATCGCCGCCGTGATTGGTATTGTGGTCATGCTGCTCAGTCTTTACACACCTGCCAAGGTCAATGGTACGCTCAAAACCTTTGTAACTGCGTTTGTTGCGGGTGCACTGGTATTGGGGACTTGCGCCTTAATACCGCAGGGGCATCCAAGTGAAATCATGATCGGAACCATCATGCTCATGATTCCCGGCCTTGCGCTGGGTACCTCGCTGCGCGATCTGTTTGGCGGCGATATGGTTTCGGGACTTTTGCGATTCGTGCAGGCACTGTTCACGGCAGCACTCATTGCCGCGGGCTATGGTCTTGCATGGCTGACGATAGGAGGGCTGTTATGAACTGGGGACAGATACTTTTCGGTACAGCATCATGCTTTATCGCGCTTTTGGGTATTAATATCATATTTGACATACCGCCCAAAAAGCTGCCTTGGGCAATGCTTGGCTGCACCATTTCCTGCGTGATTATGCTGGCGGGGGATCAACTGAAGGTAGACCCCCTGATTACCAACATGGCGGCAACCGCTTTGCCTTGTGTTTATTGTGAGATTATGGCACGCGTGCTCAAAACGCCTACTACAGTCTTTATGATCCCTGCGCTGCTTCCGCTGGTACCCGGTAGCAGATTGTATTATACAATGTTTTATCTGTTCAGCGGTGAGCAACAGCTGTTTATGGAAAATATGCTCGCAGCGGTCAAGATCTGCACGGGCATTGCCATGGCAATTATTGTGGTCACGGGTGCCGTGAGATGGATAGAAGCTGCGAAAAAGCAGAGATTGGAAAAAGAAAAAGTACATTGAGTAAAGAAAAAGCATCTCTTGTCCGACTCCCTTATGAGAAGTTGGCAAAAGATGCTTTCTTTATGTTCTTTATGCCGGCACGGGCACAAACTCAACATTAATTCTGCTTTTGAACACTCTTATATTCATCATAAAACCGATAATACGGACAATGTCCCGTGTTATGCGAAAGAAAATTGCACATATCGTCCTCGTCTAAGGAGACCAGGCACACGTATGCATCGTAATCTTCGTCGAAGTCGTAAAACTCGCAACTCTCGCAGCTGCCTTGTATTGCTTTTTTGCCGTTTGCCATGTGCTTGCCTTTCTTGGTATATGATATTTCAATGTACATTATAGCATATGCGCATAAAAGTGTCAACGCTTGGCAGAGAATTTTACAGACAGTACTGGACAAGGCATATGAGATGTGGTATAATATATCGAAGTCGTATGGAAAAGGAGCGTGTTGAAGTGGCTAAGAGCAAACATGCAGCCGCAAAGGGCAAGAATATTCGAATATCACTTAGTAAAAGTGCTTTGTGGGATGTTGTACGCGTTGTGTTGGGCATTGTGGTTCTGAGCATCCTGCTCAGCGTTTCGCTGAATATGATCAACGATCAATTCGCGGAAAAACAAGACCAACTGATCGAGGAAAAAAAGAAGGACTTTGGCTGGATCGTGATCACGGTAGGCTACACCTTGCCGTTGGCATTTGCTGCAGCAGTGCCTGTAATTGCCTGTGTAGGCTCTAAAAAGAATGCGCAGCGCAAGCACTTGATCAAGGGTTTGATCGTGGCAGGGGCGGCACTCATCACGTTTGGCGTGCTTTGTCCGGGACAGATCAAGGACATGGTCGAACAAAGGGAGTTTTGTCAAATGCTGGAACAGCGGGTCGAGGATGAAGAGGATTTTAAATATCCCGAAAGTGCGCCCAAGCTAAAGGATGTGACCACAGAGCTGGAAAGAACGGTCAAGTGGACTGCAAAGGCTGCGTTGGGACTTGCCGTGGTAGGCGCATACCATGGCGCGAGATATAAAAAACTGCGAGACGGCGAACAGGACGATGAAATTCCCGAGGATGAGCTTTGTGATGATCTGCCCGATGTGGATTGGGTCCCCGGCACAAGAGAATCCAAAAATTCTTAAAAGATTTTTTGAAAAATCTATTGACTTTTTTGCGGCTTATGATATAATTAAGACATAGTCTTAATAAGGAGTCGCTATGAGAACGAGAAAGACGCATCAGACCGAGCTTATTATGAAAGCCGTGTATGCGTTGGATCATCCGACGGCAGGCGACGTCCTGAAGGCAGTGCACGAGCAAGACCCCTCCGTATCCCGAGCGACCGTGTTCCGCGTATTGGCAGAAGCTGCCGAGAGTGGGGAACTGCGGCGTCTGGTCCTGGCAGGCAGTTCGGATTGCTTTGACATCACACTCGCGCAACACGCGCACATGGTGTGTTGCAAATGCGGCGCTATCAGTGACGTTGAGATTGCCGACACCACGGTGCTGGAGCAAAGCGCAGTAGCAGTATCGGGTGGTCGGATAGACGCGTGTCACGTACAGTTTTTCGGGCTATGTCCCGTATGTAACAAGGAAGGAACCCATTAAAAATCTATATTAACCATAAAAGGAGAATTTTCACATGGAACTCAGAGGATCTCAAACCGAAAAGAATTTGTTGGCTGCATTTGCAGGCGAATCTCAGGCAAGAAACAAGTACACTTACTACGCATCCAAGGCAAGAAAAGAAGGCTACGAGCAGATCGCAGCTATCTTTGAGGAAACCGCAAACAACGAAAAAGAGCACGCAAAGCTTTGGTTCAAGGAGCTGCACGGCGGCGAAATTCCGGATACCCTGACCAACCTTGGCGACGCTGCTGAAGGCGAGAACTACGAGTGGACCGATATGTACGCAGGCTTTGCAAAGACCGCGCGCGAGGAAGGCTTTACCCGCATCGCTTACCTGTTCGAGGCTGTTGGTAAGATCGAAAAGGAGCATGAAGAGAGATACAGAAAGCTGATCGGCAACGTAGAGAACAAGATCGTGTTCTCCAAGGATGGCGAGGCAATCTGGGTCTGCCGTAACTGCGGTCACGTTGTAGTCGGTAAGGCTGCTCCCGTGATGTGCCCCGTTTGTGCACATCCCCAGGCTTACTTTGAAATCAAGGCTGAGAATTATTGATCCGAAAAAATCAAATGTTTTGCGACCCGCATATGCGGGTCTCTTTTTTCTTATGTATATGGTTTTTTGTATATGTACCAAGGACAATACAGCTCGAGGCACAAAAAATATGCAACAAAAAGTGAATAAAATATAAAAATATACAGCCGTTAGTGAAATTGCAACAAAAGACGGCATAGAAAAACGGCAAGTTTGTACATAATTTTGCCCAAAAAAGGGTTGACAAGCCATGAATATCGGTGTATAATTATGCACATAATTCAAGTGCACAACGCACAGGTTCCAAAGGAGAAAAACCATGAAAAAGATTATTGCTATGCTGATGGCTCTGATGCTGATGATTTCCGGCATCGCCGTATTTACCGCTTGCGATGGTAACGATGAGAACAAGGGCTCCACCGAAAGCTCCACCGAGGGCGCAACCACCGAAGCTCCTGCAGACCAGGTGCTCAAGATGGCTACCAACGCTTATTTCCAGCCTTATGAATATTACGAGGGCGACAAGATTGTCGGTATCGACGCTGAGATCGCTGCTGCTATCGCAGAAAAGCTGGGCATGAAGCTTGAGATCGAGGATATGGAGTTTGACTCCATCATCACCGCTGTAAACGCAGGTAAGGTTGACTTCGGTATGGCAGGCATGACCATTACCGAGGACCGTCTGAAGGAAGTTGACTTCTCGATCTCTTATGCAAACGGTAAGCAGGTGATCATCGTAAAGGAAGATTCCCCCATTACCACTGCCGACGATCTGTTTGAAGAGGGTGCTGCTTACAAGGTAGGCGTTCAGCTGGGTACCACCGGTGATATCTACGCAACCGGCGACTTCGGTTCCGAGAAGGTTAGCACCTACTCCAATGGTACCGAAGCAGTGATGGCGTTGAATGGCGGTGACGTGGATTGCGTCATTATTGATAACGAGCCCGCTAAGGCTCTGGTTGCTGCAAATGCAGGTCTGAAGATCCTGGAGACCGAGTACACCAACGAGGACTATGCGCTTTGCGTCAAAAAGGGTAACACCGAGCTGTTGGATAAGATCAACAAGGCAATCATGGATCTGACCGCTGACGGCACGATCAAAGCTATCATCGACAAGTACATTAAGTAATACCCAAAGGTTATCCAAAAAACGTGGGATGGGAGCACCATCCCATGTTTTTTGGGGTTATAGGAAATTTGTGAAAGGAATAGATACATGAATAAACCTTTGCCACAAAAGAAAAAAAGGTTGATCATCAATCTGTCGCTGATTGGTATTTGCATTTTGCTGATCATGGGCGTGGTTGCGGCGGATGCCATTGCAAACCGCAAGATCGATCTTGATCTGACTGCAGAGCAAGCACAGGCGTATTTACAAAAGACGCTGCAGGATTTGCCCACCTCGGTTGCGACCTGCTCCCAATATACGGTAGAGAATACCGAGATAGAGGTGCTTTCGGTCAAACCGGGCAAGGCGCGTGAGTTTATCGTGCGCGTCAAATATTCGACTCCCGACGTGCAGGAAATGTACGAGACACATAAAAACAGTCTGTTCGTGACCGTGTACGATTACGTGCAAGAGGCAACGGCGGACGGTAGTATGGTCAATGCTACGGAGATACAGATTCAGGTCAATCAATATATTTTCGGATTTTTGGAAAGTCAGCCCAAGAAAGAGGGCGAGATTGACGTATATTTCTACGACGTGCGCGCAGAAAAGCCCGTGATGTATCTGTCGGACGAGGCATTGGACGCGCTGCTTGGCGGCTACGTGACGGTCAAGGACGACATCCGGCAGACCATGTCCTTTGAAAAGGACGGTCAGCAGATCTCGATTGAGAGTAACAATACCTTCCGTAACGGTATCAATCAGTGCTTCGGCCTTGACAACTACGACGCCGAAATTCCCGATACCTCTTCGCCCTTGCAAAAAAAGATCAACGATCTGAGCGATGAATTTTACCGTAACTTTATCGAGGACGATCGCTGGCTGTATCTGGTTGAGGGACTTGGCAACACGCTTGCCATCACGGCACTTGCGTTGCTTTTGGGTATCGTGCTGGGTATTGTGACCTCGCTGATCCGTATCGTACATGATAAGACTGACAAGTTGTATTATCTGGATAAAATTGTCAAACTATATATCTCCGCCATTCGCGGCACGCCCGTTATGGTGCAGCTGTTGATCATCTATTTCGTTCTGCTGTTGCCCATAGGCATTGAAAAATTCCCCGCAGCCGTGCTGTGCTTTGGCTTGAACTCGGGTGCGTACGTGTCTGAGATCATCCGCGGCGGTATTATGTCGATCGATGTGGGGCAGACCGAGGCGGGCAGATCGCTTGGTTTTGGCTTCTGGCCTACCATGTGGCATATCGTGATCCCGCAGGCATTCAAAGTGGTGCTGCCGTCCTTGTGTAACGAGTTTATCACGCTGCTCAAGGAGACCTCGGTTGCATTCTATATCGGCGTTGCCGACTTGACCCGCGGCGGTATCAAGATCCGTTCGCAAACGTACAGTAACTTTATGCCCCTTTTGGCAGTGGCATTGATCTATTTTGTGCTGGTGCTTGGTCTTACCAAGCTGGTCGGCATACTGGAAAGGAGGTTGCGTAAGAGTGACCGCTAAGGATACGATCATTAGTGTCAGAGAACTGAAAAAGCATTACGACGGCGGCGTACACGCGCTGGACGGTGTTGATATGGACGTAGAGCGCGGTGAGGTCGTGGTTATCATCGGACCGTCCGGCAGCGGAAAATCCACGCTTTTGCGCTCGCTGAATCTCTTGGAGCAACCTACCTCGGGACAGATTCTGGTCGGTGGAGTTGATTTGATGGATAAAAAAACCAACATCAACCTGCACAGACAGAAGATGGGCATGGTATTCCAGCATTTTAATCTGTTCCCGCACATGACGGTGCTGAAAAACATGACGCTGGCGCCCAGAAAATTGTTGGGCAAGACGCGCGCACAGGCGGAGGAGAGAGCTATGCAGCTTTTGCACACGGTAGGTCTTGCCGACCGCGCAGAAGCATATCCCAGCCAGCTGTCGGGCGGACAGAAGCAGAGAATTGCCATCGTGCGTGCACTTTGCATGGAACCCGAAGTCATGCTGTTTGACGAGCCGACCTCCGCCCTTGATCCCGAAATGGTGGGTGAGGTGCTTGAGGTTATGAAGGACCTTGCACGCAAGGGCATGACCATGCTGGTGGTCACGCACGAGATGGGCTTTGCGCGCGAGGTTGCGACCAGAGTCATCTTTATGGACGGTGGCGTGATCGTGGAGGAGGGAACACCCTCCGAGATCTTCGACGCACCTAAGAGCGACCGACTCAAAAACTTCTTGGCGAAGGTGCTCTAACCCATACGGACGAGCCCATTTTAAGAGTTTTTGATCGACCTTTTTGTAAAAAGGTCGCAGGGACTTGGGACAGCGTCCCAAGTCGCCTCCGCAGAGGCGAAACACTTCACAACGGCCTTTCTTTGGTTCTTTCTTTGGCCTATTTCGTCAAAGAAAGAACGGAGAGAATTACCTCAATGCAAAAAACAAGGAAGCTACTTTGTGTAAGTAACTTCCTTTTTTTGTTTGTGTGACAAAACTGTTTCCGTTCTTTCTTTGAGCAAGTAGCCACAAAGAAAGAACCAAAGAAATGGCGAGTAAAGAATTTCGCTCGTTGCGACGAGCGACGAGGGCTTCGCGCCCTCGACCCGCGCAAACTTTTGAAAAAGTTTGATCAAAACTTTTTGAGATTGAGGTCGTCCGTGTGGTGAGGGTTAGCCGAGTCGGTATTTCTCCCACGCATTCTTACGCTGCTTATGCGCCTTTTCCTTGTTGACCATGCGTTCAAATTCCAATCTGTCCAAATATCTTGCAAACGCAAAGCCGCCAAACGTGTAAGTGCCCCACACGTCCTGCATACCGTTGTCCATCTCGAATTCGTTATAATCGGTCTCAAGCGGCTTAAGCGTTACCATGCGCATTTTGTTTCCATAGCTTGCCGCCTGCACCACCATGGTCATGCCGGTCACGTCGGGCTTATAATCATCCTGCGCAATGCCGCCGCCTTTTTCGTCCATTTCCTTGAAACCAATGACTCTCACAGGCGTCGGGCAGAACAGCATGACCTTGACCAGCTTCTGATCGGGTCTGACAAATACTCTGTCGGTATCGAATTTCAGCTTCTTTTTCACGGGAATGGGGAACATGGGCTTTGTCATAAAGCGCATGGTGTTCTGCATGGTTGCGTGCGTGCGGTTAAAGGTCACCTGCAGCTTGCGCAAAAGGATGGGGGCATACTTGACTGCGAATACCTCCTCGCCCGCGTCGATCACCATATCCGGTCCCTTGCGCGCAAAGACAGCCGTAGTCAACACGTTGTGGCGCACTTTGAGCGAGTACCCCTGCTTCTTGCACGCTTTGCGTATCAGCCGCATAGACTTTGAGCGGTAACGCGCGATGGTAATGAGCAAAGCTGCCACCGCGATCGCTACGCCCAAAGCAGGGACGAGCAGCGCGATCCAGCCGTGGATATAAAACAGAGCAGAACCGATCAGAATAAACGGCGTGATGTATAAAACGCCGATGAAAATGACCAGCAAGGTCGATGCAAGCCCGGGCAAAAACCATATCAGCTTTTCGAGCTTATCGTCTTTGAGAGAACGCGGGGGATAAGATTTCATGTCAAACCTCCATGCAAGCGGTCGCGTGACTGCGACCTGTAATCACATTATAGCACAAAACAATCGAGATGTCAATACCTTTTACGAATTTTTTTCTTTCGCTCGTCCTTTTCAAAATATTTTTGTTTAAATGATTGGGCGATTGTCGGTTTTTTATTGACATAAATCGACATTTGTGTTACAATCATATTATAAATCATATCAACCGTAAAGGAGATACATTTGTTATGAACGAAAATCAAGCTTTTGAAAGCACCATCGAAGAAGTTGCATCCCCCAAGTCCAAACTGGTAGCAGGTCTGCTGGCTATCTTTTTGGGTACATATGGTGTTGACCAGTTTTATCTGGGCAAGATCGGCGGAGGCATTGCATCGATTTGTATTACGATCGGATGCATCATTGTCGGTGGTATTCTTGGCTTCGTCTTGGGTCTTTTGAGCATTATTACTTTCGGTCTAACTGCGATTCTGGCAATTCCCGTTGGATTGATCTGCGGTCTGGTTAGCTGGATCTGGCCGATCATTCGTGCAATTCAGGCTTTCACCGGCAAGGCAAAGGATGGCAACGGCGCACGCGTGATCAACTGATCCGTGATCCGGAACCATAAAAAAGAGCTGCGTTGATATGCAGCTCTTTTTTATGTTATTCCAGTTGATCAAGCGCTGTTTGAAACGCATAAGCGATCCTTTGCGCTGTATCAATTCCCGTAGAATTTGTCTCCTCATAGTGATTTTCGCCCGTGTCATCGATCACGGTGTCAAAATAAGGGCGTTGATCGTTGAGCATATATTGACTTGGCGGTACAATATATCCAAGCTCGTCGTTGCATAGCCCTACGACCAGCAAATCTTGAATGCCGTGTGCCCCTGCGATATCGGAAAGCGACGTGGGATCCTTCTTGCCCAGCCCTTGCCCCTTCACTAACTCAGGAAAGATCTCTCCCGGCAACAATGCCAGTGTCAGACTACCCAGCTGCAATACGCTCAGCTCACTGTGCAGGTCATAGCCCGTCCTGCCTGCTCCACGGCTGACCTCGTTTCCGAGTATACCAAGAAACTTATAGTAAAAGAACAGCGTGTTATCTAAAGGAATCTCCATTTCCACGCGCGAGAGATTGAGCGTGGGCGAGAGCGTGATCTCATTGTCAACAGAGAGTGCAGCATCGGTCAGTATGCGCGCGGTCTGATGCATGCTTGCCGCTGCATCGAATGGCTCGGTCAACTCGCGTGTCATGATCAAGCCGCCGATCGCACCCGGCAGAAACATGACGTCATCGCCCGTTGCATCCTTGAGCATATCTGTCACAGCCCCCGGAAAATCACGGCTGACAAGTGTGTTTTCTCCGCGCAAGGATTCAGCGTGCGCAGCGTAAGAGAGCAGACGGATGCCGTTATGTGCGCTGCCGTACGGTATAAAGCGCAGTTGATACAAATTTGCGTCATATTCTATAGGAGCGCGAGAATCGTGCTGCAAGTCTCCCGTGTGCGCACTTCCGTAGTACAGAATGCCGGTGGTGCGGTCCTCATAAGCCTGTTGTGCCGCTTGGATCGCGGCAGAGATCAGGTTTTGCATAAAAGCGTCGTTCTTGCCGTCCTGCGCGGCAGGCCCCCAAAGTCCCAACGTGTCAACGCCCGCGTGGGTATGCGTGGCGTATACGTTGACCGATACGCATCCTGTGTCGCTGCAAAAACCGTGCAGCTCCTTACGAATGGTGTATACGGTATCGTTGTCAAGCCCTACGCAGTCAATGCCGATCAGCAAAACACCGCCCGCGCCCGTGTCAAACCACACGGCACTTGCGCGTTGCAAGTCAAGCACCCCCGTGATCTCACGCCCTGCGCGGTAGCCCGCAATGTAGAGCGGCTGATCGCTGTTTTCGGGCAAGGGAATCTCGACCGATCCAAAGCCCATGCACCAGGCGTTGCCCGGAGATTTATATACGTCGTTGCTTTGCGAGCAAGCGGCAAACGCGGGAAGCATCAGACAAAGCGTGATAAATAAGATCAGAATTCTTGTTTTCATGTCGTACCCCTTTACAGTGAGCCGATCACGGGGATCAGCGCGCGTAACAAGTCAATAAAGCGCACACCGTTAACGCGTGTCAGCAAAAGTGCGGCAATAAAGCCAAGCACCAAGCTGCTAAGCCCTGCGAGCACAGTGAGTGTGATGCGCAAAGCGCGTCTGTCATGCTTGCGGGTAAAGAACATGAGCATGGCAGCAAACGCACCCCAAAGCAGAAGCGGAATGAGAATGTGCACACCAAGGCGCGCGTCCGAAAGCTGTGAGAAGATGGCAACAAAATCAAGATCGCTGCCCGTCTGTAAAAACAGTGAAAGAATAGCACCGAGATTTTTGAGCGTCAGCGCAGCGGCAAGTGTGCAGAGCAGCGTGCCGCCAACCGATATGCCGGCCGCTATTGATATGTGTTTGATATTCTGTAGTTGCATACATTCACCTCTCTTTTCGTTTATCTGTCAAGCAGGTCGTATTTTTTCATAGAGCGATGATCAATGATCGTAGGGGTCTTTGTCAGCGCGACCAGCACGTAGTATTCATCACCCTGTGCAAATTCGGCTTTGGGGTCGGTCTTGATCTCGCCGTATCGCTCAAAGTATACGTACTGATACGTGATGTAATCGGGCTTGTTCAAATACGCGATCAGGGAGCGGCTGTAGCGGTGATTCTTCTCGCTGCGCAGCTCGATGCGCGCAATGCGGTCAACCTCTATGGTGTATTTGCCCGTCATCAGACAGAGCAGCGGCAGGTTAGCTTTGATTGCGATGTACACCGTGTAGGCTGCAAAGCCCCAAAGCGCGATGGCAAGGGCAAGAAGTATCAGCCAGAATACAAGCGGCGTATCGGTGTAGACCATTGCCGTGAGTGCCGTCCAGATTGCCGCGAATACGGTGATGATGACCGCTATTGCCACAAGTAGCGCACCCGATGAGAGCAGCTCGTGTTGCTCGCTTTTGATATATTCGGTGCGTCGGAGCGGAATTTTGCGAGATTCTGTTTCGTACATAGTTGACTCCCTAAATACCTTGGATTTCGTGAATATCACATTCCCAGAACCCCCGCACGTGCGGCTTTTTGGTCAGCACCACCAAGAGGTAACACTCCTGCCCGCTTTTGAGCGGACGCCCCGACTTTACCATGTCGTATTTTTCAAAATATACGTATTGGTTGGTCACGATCTCGGTGTGACCGCCGCGGCCCGAGCGTGAAGCCTTGTATTCCTTTTCGGTCTTGAGCTTCAAAAGACCCACGCGGTCGATCTCAATGGCATATTTTCCTTGGCGCAGGTAGAGCAAGCGGATGACACTCTGTACGGTTGCGATTGCCGACATCACAGCCACAAACCAAAACAGTGCCGTCAGCAGGATCATCACCACGCATACGACCCACATACGGCTGAACCAATTGGCACAATTGGCAACCGTGCTCCATGTGACAAGCACGCAGAAGGCGATGAAAAAGCCTTCGGCAACAATGTTTTTTAAGCATTCCACAAGCTGATCGTGCTTGTGCTGCTCCACGATGTCCTCGCGCGTTAATATGACTTTTTTATCGCTTTCGTACATGTTATCTCTCCACAATCAAGTATTCGTCAGCTTGGTAAACGGTTATGATCTTGGGCTTTTTTGTCAACGCGACAAACACGTAACATTCCTCGCCCTGTGCAAGCGTCTGCTTGGTCCGGAAATTTCCGTGCTTGGCAAAATGTGCGTACTGGTTGGTCACGTATTTGCGGTGATATCCTTTGCCAAGGGGATTGCGCACCCACTCTACCTCGGTTTTGAGTTCCAGAAGCTCGATGCGGTCAAGCTCGAGTGTGTAGCGGTCGAGCAGTATTGCCAGATACTGTCCGAGACCCTTGCCAAGAGAGATGGTTGCGATCACGCAGCCCGCAAAGCACAGCAGGGCAACGAATGCGAACAGCAGGATCAGCACGATCATGCCGTTTGACTGCGTGACTGCCCACGCGATACAGGCGATACCGAACGACAACAGCATCACGTACAAAATAGCAAGCAGCACAACCGCTTGTACAACGCACATCAATGCCATATGCTTTTGCTCCTTGATCACCTCTGCGCGCTGTTTAACTATTCTTTTTTCTTCTTTCTCGTTCATGCTTTTCTCCTTGGGGTCAATATGATCTCTTTGATTCATTATATCATATATGTGCACTCTTGTAAAGTCATAAATTGACAAGCAGGGGGGGATTGTGGTATAATCAAAAAAACGACCTTTGGGAGGCAGATATGCAACACAAGATCTACGCAAGATATCCGCTTGGAAACAATAGCCGCGCATGGAAGCAGGATAATTTTATTCTGTCCAACTTCTCAGCGCGTGCAAGTGATATGCGCAAGTGCATCCGCAACTGCAAGGACGCGGGTTTTAATACGGTAGAGATCGGTTGGGCAACGCATGAACAAGCCGAAGAGGCAGTCATTTACTGTGAGCAGGAGGGGCTTGATCTGATCTTCCAGGATCTCTCGCGCTACGGCGGTATGCAACGCTACAGGCATTGCGAGAGTGATGCGCTGACCGAGGTCATTCGGGAGAAGCGCGCGTATAAGCGTCTTATCGGCTATTACATTTGGGATGAGCCGTGGAAGGACGATCAGTTAGAGGCGGCACGGCTCTTGACCGATGAGTGTGAAAGGGAAGCCCCCGATCTGTTGCCCTTTACGGTCGCCATTCCCAGCTACAATCCCGACGACACGTGGGAAAACGGTGCATTTGCGGCGTACCTGGAGCGGTACGTGACCACTATCAACCCGCCTATTCTGTCGCTGGACTATTATCCCGTAGGCTTGCCCGGCTACACCTTGGAAAAGCAGCTGGACAACTCCAAAATGTGGTTGGACCTTGGCTGCATGAAGGCTTTGGGCGAGAAGTACGGACTTCCCTTGTGGTTTTACTATCAAGGGGTTGATTTGCATAAGGCGGGATATTTTACTTTCCCCATGATCCGCAGCATGATGTACGCCGCCACGCTGTATGGCTGCAAGGCGTTGCAGCATTTCTCGGCGGTGGGATCGATCATCGATGAGTGTGGCAACAGAGAGTGGGCGTTTGAGGATCAAAAGGCCATTCACGAAGAGTTTCGCAATCTGGGTGACACGCTGATGGCATTGACCTCGCGTCGCGTCATTCACGACGCAAGTGTGGATACGGGTATTGATGCGTATGCAACCATGCACCAAACCGAGCAGGACAGTGCCTACCTTGCAGGTAAGCTGCCGCGTCGCGCGTCGGTTGCCGAGTTTGAGGATGACTACGGAAACGGCTACATCATGATCCTTAACCGCGATTTTGAAATTGCACAGTCTTTTGATCTGCCATTGAACAGTAACTACCGCCTGTATGAGGTGTCCAAAATCGACGGCTGCCAGTACGTTGTCGCCGATAGCACCGACTGCATCAAGGTCACACTCGCTAAGGGTGATGCGGTGCTGTACCGTATCCAAAACGCGAGCAAGGATGCCTTTACCGCCGAGTATCGCTTGATCAAGGGGTGAAGAATATGGATTACATAAAATGGATCAGGAGCAAGGTGGGGCATGAAAAGATCATGCTGGTGCATGCTGGAGGTTGCATTTTCAATGAAAACGGTGAGGTGTTGCTCCAACGCCGCGGGGATTGCGATATGTGGGGATTTCCGGGCGGTACGGTAGAATTGGGGGAAACACCGCAAATGGCTGCTGTACGCGAGGTCAAGGAAGAAACGGGTCTTGACGTTATGGTCGGAGATTTGATAGGCATATACACCGATTTTGACGTGGAATGTGCCAACGGAGATAGGTTCCAAAGCATACTGATTGCATACGAGCTTGCCGCGGTAGGCGGAGAGCTGTTTTGCGATCATCGGGAAACGATGGAACTCAAATATTTTGGATTGAACGATGTTCCCAAGCTGTTTTGCAAGCAGCATGATGAAATACTGCGCGATATACGTGTGCGGAAAGGCTATGGACAATAAGGACCGCGTCGCAAGCGGCGAGGTTCAAATCGGTGCGAACAGGATTCTGAACCTGTGCTTGCGCCAAAGGGCGTGGATAGTGTTTGGGCAACCTGCGCAAGCCATAGCCGATTTGCTCCTGCGTCGCAAAGCGGCGAGGTTCGAATCGGTAAAAGTGGACGATAAGAATATGGGGAGATCCTGTGGATCTCCCCATATTCTTATGGCGCACCGAACAGGATTCGAACCTGCGGCACCAAGCGTCGGAGGCTTGTGCTCTATCCAGCTGAGCTACCGGTGCGTACCGTGTTATTATATCACAAACAAAGCTGTTTTGCAACCCCTCGCGCACAAAAAAACCTCGTCAAATTCTCGCAAAAATACCCGATTTGCCGTATAAACACAAGCCTTTTGCAGCATACTGAAAAAAGAAAAAACTTTTTGGAGAAATTTTCATTTTGGTATTGACAAACCCATGTCTTTCTGTTATAATAACCGATGTTGAAAATATTGCGGCATCGCCAAGCGGTAAGGCAACGGACTCTGACTCCGTCATTCCCTAGGTTCGAATCCTAGTGCCGCAGCCAATAGAAAGAGGGAGCACACGCGTGTGCTCCCTCTTTCTATTGGCTG
>JAZNBB010000069.1:0-11965 GCA_045586845.1 Eubacteriales bacterium | reverse complement strand
AGAAAAGAAAGAAATGAACTCTTCCGCAATTATCAGTTCCGAAATGAACTTCAAGAATCACAGAGTGTTCCATTACACCCTTGCAGGCAGACCCCTGGTTATCGAGACCGGTAAGGTTGCAGGCCTTGCAAACGGCTCGGTACTGTGCCGCTACGGCGACACCGTAGTACTGTGCTGCGCAACCGCATCCGAGAAGCCCCGCGACGGCATTGACTTTTTGCCCCTGTCCGTTGACTTTGACGAGAGAATGTACGCTGCAGGCAAGATCCCCGGCGGCTACCTCAAGAGAGAGGGTAAGCCCTCCGAAAAGGCAGTGCTGACCAGCCGCGTTATCGACCGTCCCATCCGTCCTCTGTTCCCCAAGGATCTGCCCAACGACGTTGCCCTGACCCTGACTGTTATGTCAGTTGACATAGACTGTGCTCCCGTAGTCATCGCTATGATCGGTTCCTCTACCGCTTTGGCTATTTCCGATATTCCGTGGAATGGACCCATCGGCGGTGCTTGGGTAGGTCTGGTAGACGGCGAATTCGTACTCAACCCCACCTACGAGCAGCAGAAAAAGAGCGAGATGCAGCTGACTGTTGCAGCCTCCATGAACAAGGTCGTTATGATCGAGGCAGGCGCAAATCAGGTTGACGACAATGTGGTATACGATGCTATCATGTACGCTCACAAGGAGATCAAGGAACTGCTTGGCTTTATCAACGCCATCATCGACGAGGTTGGTAAGCCCAAGTTTGATTATCCCTCCTGCGAGCTGGATCACGATATGTTTGACAAGATCTTTGACTTCTGCGAGAAGGATGTTATGTTTGCACTTGATACCGATGATAAGACGGTACGCGACGCACGTATGGTTCCTGTCAAGGATGCAATTCTTGAGAAGTTCTCTGAGGAGTATCCCGAGCTTCCCGGCATGATGGACGAGCTGGTATACAAGATCCAGAAAAAGATCGTCCGCCGTTGGCTGCTGGTTGACAAGAAGAGAGTGGACGGCAGAAGCATGAACCAGATCAGACCCCTTGGTGCTGAGGTCAGCGTGCTGCCCAGAACCCACGGCTCGGGGCTGTTTACCAGAGGTCAGACCCAGGTCATGACCGTTGCAACCCTTGGCACCCTTTCCGAGGCTCAGATGCTGGACGGCATTGACTCCGAGACCTCCAAAAGATATATGCACCACTACAATATGCCCGGCTTCTCCACCGGTGAAGCCAAGGCTGTTCGTTCCCCCGGTCGCCGCGAGATCGGTCACGGTGCACTGGCTGAACGTTCTCTCGTTCCCGTGCTGCCCTCCGAGGAGGAATTCCCCTATGCGATCAGATTGGTTTCCGATGTCGTTTCCTCCAACGGTTCGACCTCTCAGGGCTCTGTTTGCGGTTCTACCCTGGCTCTGATGGATGCAGGCGTTCCGATCAAGGCTCCCGTTGCAGGTATCTCCTGCGGTCTGATCACCGCTGAGGACGGCTCTTGGGATACCATGATCGACATCCAGGGTCTTGAGGACTTCTACGGCGACATGGACTTCAAGGTTGCAGGCACGCACAAGGGTATTACCTCCATTCAGATGGACCTCAAGATCGACGGTCTGACCCCCGAGATCATCAAGCAGGCGTTCGAGCAGACCCGTGCAGGCAGAGAGTACATCATCGACAATGTGCTGCTCAAGGCAATCCCCGCTCCCAGAGCTGAGGTTTCCAAGTATGCTCCCAAAATGACCACCATGCACATCGATCCCGATAAGATCCGCGAGGTCATCGGTAAAGGCGGCGCCACCATTCAAAAGATCGTTGCAGACACCGGCGCAAAAATCGACATTGAGGATGACGGCACCATTCGCATCGCTGCTATCAACGGCGACCAGGCTGCAGCTGCTCAGGCTGCAATCGCTGCCATCGTGTTTGAGCCCGAAGTTGGCTGCATTTACAACGCAACCGTGGTCAAGATCCTTGCAAGCAAGGATAAGCCCAATGAGGATATCGGTTGCTTTGTAGAATATGCTCCCGGTAAGGATGGGATGGTCCACATTTCCAAGATCTGCGACAAGAGAATCAACAAGGTCACCGATGCAGGTATCGACGTTGGCTCCCAGGTCAAGGTCAAGTACCTGGGTCTGGATAAAAAGGGCCGTATGGACTTCTCGATCAAGGACGCAAAGTAATTCAGCAAAACGTGATAAATTGACGAAAGGAGCTTCTCATGGACAACCAAAGAACCCCTCGCAGCTACTCAACCGGTACAGTCAAGCGTGACAACCGCCAGCAGCAGCAAAAAATGGTCGTGATCATGATCTGCATCGTGATCGCCCTGCTCTTAGTTGTGTTTATGACCATCATCGGTACTAAGATCGTCTTGGCATTGGCAGGCGGTCATCAAAACGCCGATCCCTCGGCTGTAAAATATGCCGATGTGCCTTTGGATAAATCACAATCCCTGTACGGCCCCTTGGCGTTGGTCAACAAAACGCATGAATATCAGTTCCCCGAAGATGCAACCGAGAATCTTTTTGGCATTTGGGAATACCGTATTGCTCATACGCAAGAAGGACAACCTCCCGCTTATGAATTCAGCAAAAATGGTCTGTTTCTCAACAGTTTGGCTCTTCCATCTATGCACGAATGGTTAGTCGCCTTTTACAAAGAAACCAATGAGCAAAATCTGATCATCTCCGATGCTTACCGCACTTTTGAGGAACAAAGCAAGTATTCGGTAGCACCCGGTCAGTCCGATCATCACTCCGGCTTTGGTTTAGCGCTCAAGCTTTATGATGGAGGTGTTTCCTCCAATGTTCTTGACACTCCCGACTATGCCGCTTGGTTCTCCGAGAACTCCCACAAATACGGTTTTGTGATCCGTTACCCCGAGGATAAAGCAGATATCACCGGCATTTCCAATTATTCCAACTGCTTCCACTACGTCGGCGACGGTCCTGCTACCTATATGAAGGAAAACAATCTGTGTTTGGAAGAATTCGTTGCACAGATCAAGGCATACTCGCACAACAATCCTTTGAAAGTGACCGATGCGAATGGTCAGGATTGGCTGATCTACCACACCGCTTGCGAGGGCGATATGGCAACTGTCAAGCTGCCCACCAATTTCACCTACACCGTTTCGGGTGATAACGACGGCGGCATCATCGTTTGCGTTTCCCTTTCCAAGACTGCCGTTCAGCAACAGCAGCAGGAAAACGAATCCGAATCCGCGCAATAAACAAAACCAAATAATCGAGGGGAATTTGCCTGTGCAGATTCCCTTTTTGGTAAATCGTGTATATTTTTTCGCATTATATGCAAAACCGCACGGCATTGCATAAAAATTCTTATATTAGTCAATTTTTGGTCACATTATCGTTGTATACTGTATAAACAAAGGTAACTTCCCCGAAAGGAGATCTACTACATGAAAAAAATATTTGCATTGATTTTTGCCGTATTGCTCTCGCTTTCCTGCCTTGCTTTTGCAGCTTGCTCGGGCGAGACGGCTGATCCCGGGCAGACCGATCAGCCCGGCGGCACACAGACCGAAAACAGCGGTTCCACACCCACAAGTATGATCGACTGCTATATCCAATTCAGCGGCACCTCCTACACCGCTACCGACTCCTCTGCCCTGAAAGTAGACGGCTCGGCACTGGTAATCACCAAGCCGGGTACGTACGACATCAGCGGGACGCTGGAAAACGGCCAGATCGCGGTGGAGGTCACCAAGGCCGACCGCGTTACACTCATCCTCAACAATTTCACAGGTCATAACGAATCCTCTGCCGTCATCTGGGTTAAGAGCGCGGACAAGGTTTATCTGGAGATCAAGGACGGCACCACCAACACACTCACAGACGGTGCGACCTACGTATTTGAAAATCCAGCCGATACTAAGCCCAACGCTTGCATTTATGCATCCGATGACCTTTCCATCAAGGGGCACGGCACACTGATCGTCACCGGCAACTACAACAACGCCATTGGCTGCAAGAACGACCTTTCGATCAACAACGCCAAGGTGACAGCCAACGCTATCAATAATGCTGTCAAGGGCAACGGCAGTGTGACAATCAAAGGGGATGCCGAAGTGTTGGTAGAATCCGCAGAGGACGCCGTCAAGACCGATTCGCTCGATGTAGGCAAGGGATTTTTGCTGATCACCGAGAACGCCAAGGTCACCGTACACTGTGAGGACGACGGTCTGCAAGCAACGCAGGATATTACGGTCACCACGGGTGCAACTGTGACCACCTACGCAAAGGGCGACGCTGTCAACTGCGACGGCACCATCAACATAGGCGAGGGCTGCCTGTCCGAAAACGCCCCCGACGGCGCGGTAGTCGAATAAAATACACAAAAAAGACGCTTCAAAAAAAGCGTGATGTTCTTATCGGAGAAATCATCATAACGTAAAATTCCCACAGACCAGTCAAACGGTTTGTGGGAACTTTCATTTTATAAGCAGAAAAACGGTTTAACCAAGCCTTCTCCAGCGGGAGAAGGGGGACCACGAAGTGGTGGATGAGGTGTTATCGCTTGATTTCAAGGTCGTTATGATCCAAACCAAGATGCTTCAATATATCCTCTGCAACAGCGTTGAAATTGTTTCGTATACTATCGTTGGGATATCGTAAGACAACGATTCCCCAAGATGACATGGCAGCATCTCTTTGTTCGTCTGCTTCTTTGTGTTCAGGCAATAGATGCTGTCTTCCGTCCACCTCAATTACGATCTTCTTTTCCGCTATGTAAAAATCAACGATATAGTTTTCAATATTATGCTGCCGCCTTACGTTAAATGGGAGTCTTTTTAGAAAATCATACCATAAATGCTTTTCTTCGGGTGTCATATTTTTTCGTAGGGTTCGAGCGTTTGATACGAGCTTTTTATTGTAAGGTATCATTTTGACTCCTCATCCACCGCTGGCGCGGTCCCACTTCTCCCACAGGAGAAGGCTTTTTATATGTTCAACGTTCTCTTGTATAGGTTTTGTCCCATCGAGTCGAAGGACTTTGTGCGATAGTGTTTTCAGCCAATCCTCAATCTTTTCGGGAGTTCTTTTTTCTGCAAATGCAAAAAACTTTTCTTCCTGCTCGTACATATCTCCGCCCGGAAGTCCCCTATCTCCGAATTTATCAATAGCTCTTTGCCTGATCCTTTTCATTCGAACGTCAAGGGGAACATCAAGGTATACCACAAGAGTATAATTTTCATTGATCTCCGGAGTCATATTTCCATTAACGGCAGAAAAAACAAAACAGGGATTTTTCTTTATATCCTCTAATAGCAACCGTTCAACTTCTTCTCTCGTTCTTGATGAAGCATACGGATTATGCGTGGAAGTAAAATAATATTGCTCTATATCCATATGTATAAAGTTTAATTTTTGAGCAAGCGCACCGGCAAGTGTCGTTTTACCACTTCCATTCAATCCACATACGCATATTCCACACTTCATACTATACCCCTCATTTATCGCAAGTTTCGCCTTTGTATTACAAAGGCATAGGGCTATGCCCATACCCCTATTATAGCACAAAAACCGCAGAAAATCAATCTGCGGTTTCTGTACTTTTGTGATTCCTCCGTTAAGAACAACAGAGAAATGAAGCGTCTTTTTTAATTTCACAGCTGTTCTGCCATCTCAAGGATCAGCCGCTCTGTCTTATCCCAGCCAAGGCAGGGGTCGGTGATCGACTTGCCCCAGACACCATCACCGATCTTTTGCGCACCGTCCTCAATGTAGCTCTCGATCATCAGACCCTTGACAAGCCCCTTGATGTGCGCGGAATGACGGCAGGAATGCAGGATCTCCTTGGCAATTCTGATCTGCTCTTCCCACTTTTTGCCCGAGTTTGCGTGGTTGGTATCCACCACCACGGCAGGCTGCTGCAAATCTCTCTTGGCGTACTCCTCGTACAAATGCTCAAGATCCTCGTAATGGTAGTTGGGCATAGACTGACCGTGCTTGTTGACGTAGCCACGCAGAATGGCATGTGCATACGGGTTACCCTCGCTCTCTACCTCCCAGCCTCTGTAAAGGAAGGTATGGGAATGTTGCGCTGCCGTAATGGAATTGAGCATGACCGAAATGTCCCCGCTGGTAGGGTTCTTCATGCCGCAAGGAATGTCAAGACCGCTTGCCACCAATCTGTGCTGCTGATTCTCCACGCTACGCGCACCGACTGCCACGTAGGAAAGCAGATCGGACAGGTAACGAAAATTTTCGGGGTACAGCATTTCATCCGCAGTTGAAAGCCCCGTTTCCTCCAGCACCTTCATATGCAACGAGCGAATGGCGATGATTCCCTTGAGCATATCGGGCGCAACGCTTGGATCGGGCTGATGCAGCATACCCTTATAGCCGTCGCCAACGGTTCTGGGCTTGTTGGTATACACGCGGGGCACGATGACGATCTTTTGTGCCACCTGCTCCTGCAATCTTGCAAGTCTGCCAATATAATCCAGCACGGGTGCCTCGGAGTCTGCCGAACAGGGTCCGATCACCAGCAGCAGTTTTTTGTTTTCACCGGTAAAGATGCCCTTGATCTCAGCGTCATGCTTTGCCTTGATGGCGGCAAGCGCATCGGTCATGGGGTACATTTGCTTGATGTCCTGCGGAATAGGTAATTTTCTCTTGAAATTCATGCTCATGATGCGTATCTCCTTTTACTGTTTGACGTTGTAAGCACCAACAAGCTTGAGCTTGTCGCACATGGGAGCAAGCGCGCGCAGCATCTGCTTGCCGTTTTCGGTACGGATATTACCCTCACACTCCACGTAGAAATAATAATTCCATGCAAGATCCTTCATAGGTCTGGAATGCAGATTTCGCATATTGTAGCCGTATGCACCAATGATATTGATGGCTTGCGCCAAAGCACCCGCTTGGTGTCTGACCGTAAAGACAAGCATAAAATTGTCGTCGGGTCTGTCGGTCTGCCTGTTTTCGGTGCGGGTGAAGCACGCAAAGCGCGTGGTATTGCCCGCGCTCTGGTTGATCCCGCGCTCCAGCACCTCAAGCCCGTACAAGCTTGCCGCCTGCACGCTGCCGATTGCCGCTACGTGCGGTTTTCCAAGCTCATGCACAAGCTTTGCTGCCGTAGCGGTATTGGCATACGGCGTACGTACCGTAATGCCCTGCGCATCCAAAAATCCTGCGCATTGATCCAATGCTTGCGGATGGCTGACCACCTCGCGCACATCAGACAGCTTTGTGCCGGGCAGCACCAGCAGATTCTGCTCTACGGCAAGATCACAGGTACGGTTGATATACAAGGAACCGGAAAACATGAGATCCATGACCTGCCCGACCTCTCCCGCAAAGCTGTTTTCAATGGGCAATACAGCAACGTCGCACTCCCCTGTCTCCACAGCACGATACGCTGCCGTAAAATCGGCATAACTGGCGTACTGCCCGTCCGGATACAGCATCTCTGCCGCCTCCGAAGCAAACGCACCCGGCACGCCGCCGTACGCAACGCGAATGCCAGCGTTGAGCCTTTGCTGATACTCGCGCGAGAGCTGCATGGTGTACTTTTGAAAGTTGACGTAATACTCACGCAGCACATCCTGCTCGATCAAGGCGCTGTTTTTTGCGACCAGCGCATCCTCGCGTGCTTTGTCCTGTACGGGCAGTCCGCGCTCCCGTTTATATTCTGCCACAGCCTCAACAGCTTGCATACGTCGGCAAAATAGCTTTGCCATTTCTGCATCGATCTCGCCAATCTCCTCTCTTGCTTTTTGCAGCTTGTCCATTGCTTATGCTTCCTTTCAAAAAAATATCGCAGATACATCATGCATCTGCGAATAAAAATCCGCAGAATACCCCTCGGGCATTCTGCGGCAACGTTGATCATATCAATGCTTATGCGGTCAAGAACACCCGGATTCCGAGAAAATAACCGCAATAAAATCGTGCAAGTTTCATGATTATTTGCTCCTTTCCGAATGAACTTATGCTTATTATAAACCCATTTTTCGCGCTTGTCAAGGGGTTTGTGCATTTTTTCTCAGGTATTCCACGGCGAGTCTGATCTCACCGCACGCGTCGAGTGCCTGCTCTGCCGAAGCAACGTCACACCCCGTCAGCTCACAGATAATGCGGATGCAGCGCAATCGCAGCTTTTGATTTGTCGGGCGTACGTTGACCATGAGATTGCCCATAACCTTGCCCGTTTTGATCATCGCGCCCGTGGAAAGCATATTCAGCACTAACTTTTGCGCCGTGCCCGCCTTGAGACGCGAGGAGCCGGTAATGACCTCCGCACCCACCACGGGGGCAATTGTCACACGACAAAGCGGATGCATACGGCTCTCGGGATTGCAGGTCACCCCCACGGGCACGGCGCCAAGCTCGGCAGCCTTGGTCAGCGCCCCTAACACATAGGGTGCACCGCCCGATGCCGAAAGTCCGACCACCACATCGCCCGCGCGCACGCCATCGACAACAAGATCTGCCGCGCCCTGCTCAAAATTATCCTCTGCACCCTCAGATGCACGGAACATGGCATCCTCACCACCTGCGATAATGCCGCGCACAAGACGATAATCCACACCAAAGGTGGGGGGACACTCAGATGCATCCAACACACCAAGTCTGCCCGACGTACCCGCACCTACGTAAATAAGACTGCCTCCCGCTTCCAACGCAGCTGCGATCAGATCGATCACCTTGGCAATATGCTCTGCTTCGGCAGCCACAGCATCCTCAACCACGCGGTTTTCCTCTGCCATCAGCTTGACCATATCAAGCGTGGACAGCTTGTCTATCTCAGTGGTGCGCGGATTGCGCGCCTCGGTATTCAATTTTTGATAGTCGGGGCGCACCTGACTTGCCTGACTCATAATTCTCTCCTTAGTCTTTGGGAATAAATCCTTCAAAAATGATCCCTTCGCCCTGCTTTGGTGCGGGGACTTGCTCCTGCGCGCGCACTGTCCATACAAACGAAGGAGCACGGAACAGATATTTACTGATCAAAAACGACACGTTACGCGCGCTGTCCTGTCCGCGCGCCAAAAAATGCGGACGCGCAAGCACGTTGGTCAGCAGAAAAGTGATCAGTGTATAGATCAGCTTTTTGACCTTTTTACCATGATTGAGATTACAGAACAGCTGCCCACGCACTACATCGGGGCGATTTTTTCTGTACCAACGCACTAAAATAGGATTGAACGACTCGATCATATAGTCGCCCTGATATCTCGACAAAATGGCATCTGCCAAGGGGCAAAGACTCGTATCGACTGCCTCTCCCTTCAGCTCAACCAGCAGCGGTACTCTGCCGTCTACCAGCGCAAGCATTTCTTCAAGCGTAGGGATATGCTGATCGGTATCAAGCAGGCGAAGCTCCTGCAGCTCGGCAAGCGTCATATCCTCCACCTTGCCGTCTGTGCCGCACATACGCGTCAGCGTGTCATCGTGGAACACCACCACCCGTCCGTCACGCGTTTTATGTATATCAAACTCAATACCAAAGCCCGCATTGACTGCCTTTTGGAAAGCAGCGAGAGAATTTTCGGGCGATTTTGCGTTCCAGAGCCCGCGGTGGGCAAATTGTTTGCCATACTTGCTCATATCCACTCGCCTTGTTGACGCAGGCTTGATCATAAACAGAAAGAGCGCAAACATAACAAGCAGCACACAGCCGCAGATCAATATCATCCATACATAAGGAGGCATATTCAACCCTCCTTTTTCGTGCGGTGCAATCTTGCAAAAGCTGCCCGCAGCACGGCTGCCTGCGTTTTTGCGTCGGGCACCTCACCGCGGCAAATACGGTCCACCAGCTCGACAAGCGGAATACGCTCGACCTCGATAAACTCGTCCTCGTCATAATCGGTCTCGCCAAAGGTCAGCCCCTCCGCCGTATACATATGAATGACCTCGTCGATCAGCGCGGGAGTGGTGTAAAGCGGACCGAGATAGGTCAGCTTTTGGCAGGTCGCCCCTGTTTCCTCGCGTAGCTCTCGCACAGCCGCAGATGCAGGATCTTCGTCCGGTGCATCCAGCTTGCCTGCGGGAATTTCCAGCACCGTCTTGCGATGCGCGTAACGATATTGCTTGACGCAGATGACCTCGTCCTCATCGGTCAACGGCACGATGCACACCGCACCTACGTGTTTGCAATACTCACGATAGCCCGTTTTTCCATCGGGCAACAAAATATCATCGCGGTACAGGTGCAGTACCTTACCGTCAAAGATCAGCTCACTGTGCAGTTGCTTTTCGGTATAATCCATGGTAATTCTCCCCCATGCCGCCTTCGGCGGCCCAAATAGTTTTGAAAGCTCGACTCCAAACGGATCCGATTCATTCTCAGTTGAGCGTTAAGCGTGAACTTTCACACTATTTTTTATTATACATGATATTACAAAATTTGTAAAGGGCTTGCGACAAATAAAAAAATGTGGTACAATAAGATACGGTTACAAATAAGAAAAACAAGGAGGTGCGCATATGGACTACGGACAACATACGCGCTCTGCCCCACTTTTGGGCAAGCAAGGACTTGCGCGGTTACAAAACGCCAGAGTAGCCGTATTCGGTGTTGGCGGTGTGGGTGGGCACTTGTGCGAAGCACTTGCACGCGCGGGCGTGGGCGAGCTGCATCTGTTTGATAAGGACACAGTCAGCCTTTCCAATATCAACCGCCAGGCGGTCGCACTACATTCCACGGTCGGAATGCCCAAGGTGGAGGTCATGCGTGCACGAATTGCGGACATTGATCCCGCCTGCCATGTGGTAGCGCACCAAGTTTTCTATCTGCCCCAAAACGCGGACGAATACGACCTTTCGCAATACGACTACGTTGCGGACGCAATAGACACAGTCAGCGCAAAGATCGAGCTTATCTGCCGCGCAAAGGCAGCGGGCGTTCCCATCATTTCTGCTATGGGCGCAGGCAATAAGCTTGACCCCTCGGCTTTCCGCGTTGCCGATCTTTCCAAAACGCAGGTCTGCCCTCTGGCCAAGATCATGCGCCGCGAATTGGGCGCGCGTGGCATCAAGCACCTTTGCGTGGTGTACTCCGAGGAAAAGCCACAGCCTTCTCGCTTGCCGAGTGAAAACGGTAAGCACACCCCTGCCTCGCTTTCCTTCGTGCCCCCTGCCATGGGATTGATCATGGCAGGCAAGATCGTGCGCGACCTTGCAGGGATACAAGAATAAACAGGGAGCCAAATATGAAAAAAACTATCAGGTTATACGATTTTTCAGCCGGCACTGCCGCTTTGGTCATCACCGCCTACTTTTGCATGATCGGCGTACTGGCGGGTGCATCCGCAGGTGCAAACAATCCCCTGCCCTATATGTTGATCATTGCGGTTTTGATTGTTTCCTTTGTTGTCATATTCTGGCACTTTGTCGGAAATGCGATCGAGCTGGACGAGATCGGGATACATCGTGGCAAACAGACTTTTGAAAAGAAGAACGTTAAGTGCACTGTATTCTACAACCGGAGATTCCGCGAAATGACTATACAATTTGAGGACGAAAGCCGTCGCGGCACGACCGACAAACGTGGCAGACCATATGCGTTTGCGGTACAGGCAACCAAGCAAAACATTGCCAAGATTGAGGGCTGGTTGGGATTTCAGCTGGATGTGCCCGAAAAGCCTAAAAGATTCGGCAAGTGAGGTACAATATGAACAAACAAACCGATCAGATCAACTGTCCGCGTTGCGGCAAGCCCCTGGAGGACCGCAAAAGCCCCTGTCCCCATTGCGGCTATGCGGGTTATATTCCCATGAGCGAGGCACAGATCAAAAAAACCAAGCTGATTTTATATCCGGTCTTTGCCATCATAGCAATATTCATTATCATATTTTTTTGGTTTTTCAAATAAAAAAGCCCCATGGGGCTGTGAAATAAGCGGAGAAACGGGGATGAATCATCCCCGTTTCTGTTGAAATATAAAACCGATATACACATAAAAATAACCGTAGGGGGCGACGTCCTCGACGCCCCGGACAGGCACGA
>JAZNBB010000068.1:0-20097 GCA_045586845.1 Eubacteriales bacterium | reverse complement strand
GAGCGTAACCTACACTTGGAGTGAAGATGGCAAGACCTGCACGGCAACGCACGTATGCGGCAACAATGCAGAGCATAACGAGACCGCGACTGCAACGGTTACCAGCGCAGTCAAGACTCCCGCAACCTGCACCACCGTGGGAACAACCACCTATACTGCAACATTCGATAAGGATTGGGCAACTACCCGGACCAAAGACGTTCAGGATATTGCAATTAACGCAGATAACCATACCGGTACTGCATCCTGGACGACACAGTCTGCAACGCACCACGAAAAGACCTATTCTTGCTGTGGTGCATCGGCAGTCGCTAATGAGCCTCACGAATGGAGCAACGGAGTATGCTCCGAGTGCGGATATGTGTGTGAACATGCGGATAATGGTAAAGATCACATCTGTGATTATGGCTGTGGTGTATACCAAGGCACTCACGCAGACGGCGACGACAAGAACCACACCTGCGATTACTGCCAGGGTGCAGTAGAAGGTGACGTTTGTGTCGACGACAATAAGGATCACAAGTGTGACGAGTGTGAGGCTGCAATGGGCACTCATGCAGATGCCGACAAGGATCATGCTTGTGACTACGGATGTTCCGTAGCAATCGGTACTTGCGAAGATGCCGATAAGGACCACGATTGCGACTACGGTTGCGATAAGGTTTACGGTGAACACGCAGATGCCGACAAGGATCATGCTTGTGACTACGGATGCTCCGTGGCAATCGGTACTTGCGAAGACTCCGATAAGGACCACGTTTGCGACTACGGTTGCGATAAGGTTTACGGTGAACACGCAGATGCCGATAAGGATCACAACTGTGATTACTGCGGTGAAGAGATCGAAGGTGCCACTGAGAGCACCACCGAGGATACCACCGAGGACACCACCGAGGACACCACCGAGGACACCACCGAGGACACCACCGAGGATACCACCGAAGAAGTAACACCCGGTGCAACGACCGAAGTGGATCCCAATGAAGAGGTGACCACAGATGATTCTACCGAGGGCGACGGCCCCTCTGCAGGTCTCATTGTCGGTGCTATTGCCGGCGGTACAGCAGCATTGGGCGGTATCTTCTCCTTGATCTGGTTCTTGATCAAGAGAAAGAAGAATAGTGTTGTTTAATACAACGTAAATTCCGATCACTCTCCGAGGTGCTCAGCATCCGGAGGACAACGGAAGGGCGGGCGTAGAAATACGCCCGCCCGTTGTTTTATCACCAAAAAGAGTGAACGGGCATTGCCCGTTCACTCGGCTTTTAATTTAGTTGATGGGATTTAGCCCAGCTTTGCAAGTGCAGCAGTGACACCTGCAAGATTTTCGCGGTACTTTTCCATCTTAGCCTTCTCACCCTCCACAACTGCGGCGGGAGCTTTCTGAACAAATCCTTGATTAGAGAGTTTCTTTTCAATGCGCGCAATCTCGTCTTCCAGTTTTTTCTGCTCGGCGGCAAGTCTTGCTTTTTCCTTTTCAAAGTCGATAATATCTGCCATGGGCAGGTAAATAGCAGCAGAGTCGGTGATGATCTGAACGGCGTTGTCGCCCGAAACCACCTCGGCGTCAAACGCATCTGCTACGATGACCTCGGAAGCGGAAGCCAGTCTGCCAAAGAAGCCCGAGGCTGCGGTAAAGCAAGTGCTGTGCTTGGTGGCAATATAGACCTTTGCCTTACGGGAGGGAGCAACGTTCATTTCCGCACGACGGGTACGGATGGCGCGAATGGCATCAATGACGCGTGCCATATCCTCGGATTCCTTAGTGAAAGCCGGAGTGGTAGCAACATCCGGGTACTCGGAGATCATGATACTCTCGCAGTCATGCGGCAGCGACTGATAAATCTCTTCGGTGATAAAAGGCATAAAGGGATGCAGCAGTTTCAATGTCTGGATCAGCACGTATGCGATGACGTTCTGGCACACCTCGTTGCCTGCGTTTTCTTTGTCGGAAAGTCTGGTCTTTGCAAGCTCAATATACCAGTCGCAGAAGATATCCCAGATGAAATCATAAAGCAGCGAAAGGGCAATGCCCAGCTCGTATTTATCAAGGTTGGAGCGTACACCCTCGATGGTTTTGTGCAACTCGGTCAGGATCCACTTGTCCTCGGTAGCAAGCTTGTCCTCGGCGGGCAGCTTGACTGTATCAATAGTCAGGTTCATACGAACAAAGCGTGATGCATTCCACAGCTTGTTTGCAAAGTTACGTGCAGCCTCGATCTTTTCGTCCGAGAAGCGCATATCGTTTCCGGGCGAGTTACCTGTAGCCAACGCAAAACGCAGCGCGTCAGCACCGTACTGTTCAATGATCTCCAAAGGATCAATGCCGTTGCCCAGCGACTTGGACATTTTGCGACCCTGTGCATCACGTACCAAACCGTGGATCAGCACGGTATCAAAGGGCGCCTGATCGGTATATGCCAGCGCAGAGAATATCATTCTGGAGACCCAGAAAGTGATGATGTCATAGCCGGTGACCAGCGTATTGGTCGGATAGAAGTACTTGAGATCCTCGGTTTCCTCAGGCCAGCCAAGGGTAGAGAAAGGCCAGAGGGCAGAGGAGAACCAGGTATCCAGTGTGTCGGGATCCTGACGCATGGATTTGCCGCATTTAGGGCAGGTAGCAGAAGCCTCTTTGGTGACAACGGTCTCTCCGCAATCGTCGCAATAAAATGCGGGAATGCGGTGACCCCACCAAAGCTGACGGGAAATGCACCAGTCGCGGATATTTTCCATCCAGTGGAAGTAGTTCTTTTCAAATCTTTCGGGTACGAAGCGGATGTCGTCGTTGCGTACAGCCTCGATTGCGGGCTTTGCAAGCGGTTCCATCTTGACAAACCATTGCAGAGAAACACGGGGTTCAATGGTTGAACCGCAACGGTAGCAGGTGCCAACGTTGTGCGCGTAGTTGTCCACTTTGATCAGATAGCCGCCCTCTTCCAGGTCCTTGACGATCTGCTTTCTGGCAACAAAGCGATCCATGCCTGCGTAAGCGGGGTAGTCTTCGGTGATCTTGGCATCATCGGTCATGACGTTGATCACGGGTAGGTTGTGGCGTGCGCCAACCTCAAAGTCATTGGGGTCGTGCGCAGGAGTGATCTTAACACAGCCGGTACCGAAATCGGCCTCAACGTAATCGTCTGCAATGACGGGGATCTCTCTGCCGACCAGGGGGAGGATCAGCATCTTGCCGATCATGTCCTTGTATCTTTCATCATTGGGGTTGACTGCAACGGCGGTATCGCCCAGCAGCGTTTCGGGACGGGTGGTGGCAACCTCGAGGTGACCGCTGCCGTCCTTGAAGGGATAGCGGATATGCCAGAAATGGCCTGCCTGATCCTCGTATTCCACCTCTGCGTCAGAGATAGAGGTCAAGCATTTGGGGCACCAGTTGATGATACGGTTGCCGCGGTAGATCAGCCCCTGATCATACAGCTTGACGAAAACGGTCTTGACAGCCTCGGAGCATCCTTCGTCCATGGTAAATCTCTCACGCGACCAGTCGCAGGACGAGCCCATCTTCTTGAGCTGGGAAATGATCCTGCCGCCGTACTGCTCCTTCCAAGCCCATGCGCGCTCCAAAAATCCGTCTCTGCCGAGCTGCTCCTTGGTAATGCCTTCCTTGCGCATTGCTTCCACGATCTTTGCCTCGGTGGCAATGGATGCGTGGTCTGTGCCGGGCAGCCACAGCGTGCAGTATCCGGCCATGCGTTTATAGCGGATCAGAATGTCCTGCAGGGTGTTGTCCAGTGCGTGACCCATGTGCAGCTGACCTGTGATATTTGGAGGGGGGATGACGATGGTGAACGATGGTTTAGACTTGTCAATGGTGGGGGTAAAGTAGCCCTTTTCGCACCAATCGGCATAGATCTTGTCCTCGAAATCACCGGGGGAATAAGTTTTCGGTAATTCGTTGTAAGAATTCATTTCTATTATCTCCTTTAATTGTTTGAATTGAAATAAAAAAGCTCCACCGTCGCTGACTGTATCAGGACGTGGAGTTACGCGGTACCACCTGATTTCACACCCAATGCGGGTGTGCACTCATAACACTGTTAACGGCGTGATCCGTTACGGACTACTCTCATTCACCCGTACCGCTCCCGGACGACTTGGACAATGCTTTCCTCGAACTCTCACCAACCGTTCGATCTCTGTGCGAAAGGGAATTGTCTACTACTTCCGTTCTCTGCGTTTGACATATACGGACTAAGTATAGCATGAAACGGCGGGTTTGTCAATAATTTCTCGACAAAAATTATTTTCGAAAAAAACAAAAAAATTGTAAAAAGGTATTGACAAATGAGAAATGATTTGTTATAATATCAAAGTCGTCAACAGGCGGCACAATGCTGGTATGGCTCAGTCGGTAGAGCACGTCATTGGTAATGCCGAGGTCACCAGTTCGATTCTGATTACCAGCTCCAAAAATCCCGAATGCATCGCATTCGGGATTTTTACTTATTCACTATTCACTGTTTGCTGAAAACAAGTGAATAGGATATGCTTTCGGAGGCAGACATGAGTGAAAGAGGAGAACACGCAAAAGAACTTTTCATGAAGGGCTATACCTGCGCACAGGCGGTGGTGCTTGCATTTGAGGATATCACAGGGCTTGATCGTGCTACAGCTGCAAAGCTTTCAAGTGGTTTTGGCGGAGGCATGGGCAGAATGCGTGAGGTCTGCGGCGCGGTCAGCGGGATGTTTATGGTGTACGATCTTGTTTGCGGCTACGCAGAGCCCGGCGACATAGAGAGCAAAAAGCGCGTGTATGCCGATATTCGTGAGTTAGCGGAACGCTTCAAGTCGCAATCGGGTGGCTCGATCGTGTGCCGCGAGCTGCTTGCAGGCGTAGAGACCACACAGGGCGGCGACCCCGAGCAGAGAACAGCCGAGTATTACCAAAAGCGTCCTTGTCCAACCCTTGTTGCGCTGGCAGCCGACGTGTTGGATGAGTTTTTGAAAGAAAAGCATATACTGTAAAGCTTAGGCGCTGCGTCGGCAGCGCTTTTTTACGCAAAAGCCTTTACAAGTGTTGCAATTTGTGGTACAATGTAACTGTAAAAACTGCTTTGGAAGGTGCGATTATGAAAAAACAAGTTTCTGTTTTGGCTATGATGCTGACGGTACTGATGCTTTGCGTTTCTTTTGCAGGATGTGATCTGCTGGAGTCTGTCAAGCAAAAGAAAGAGGAGGAAAACAAACAAGAGCTGTTTAAGGATCTGAAAATTGAGGACACATTTGAGGACGGCAAGCCTTATCATCTGTATTTTATCTCCAATGGAGACGGTACGTGTGCGCTCAAGTATGTGACCACCGATCCGAGTTACACGCAGGATTTTGTGCTTGAGATTCCCGAAAAATCTCCCGCGGGGGATATAGTCACCTCGATCGATATGATCCCGATTACTCGGCACTCATCGCGCTTGGATGCTCCGTCAATGCATTTTCCTTATGTGTTGACCGCAGCTACCATGGAGGAGTTGTGCGCAACTGCCAAAGCCAACGGTATCAGTGATTTTGACTATGCAAAGTTGACGGCGTATTTTTTGAAATGTTCGACAGAAGGTGTGGAGGAAGATGAGCTTAAAGCACTGCTGAGCTTTTTTCCCATTTTGGTCGAGAGCGATATATACCTGTTTGACGCAAATGCATCGCAAACCGAGATGAATAAAGTTTATGGTTATCTGCTTACATTCTGTGAGTGGGATGCTTATAAATATCAGCAGAGCCTTGAGGCATTTATGGAACTGGCAAAGCGTAGCGACAGTGTAGAGCAGGCAGAACTGTATCTGACTGCCCTGCGCAGTTCCGAAGCAAACCGGATTGTTGGAATCTCGATTCCGAAAACGGTCAGTGCAATTGACAATCATCTGTGGGTAAATTTGGAAAATCTGCAGACAGTCACTGTAGCAGAAGACAATCCGACTCTAAAAATGATCGACGACTGCTTGATTGATACTGCTACGGGGACACTTTTGCTGTACAAGAAAAATACCGGTAAGATTCCTGAAGATCTGGGCATTACCGTTATTGAGAAAGACGCGTTTGCGGATTTCTGCCCGGAGTTGTCTGAGCCCGATCCGGAAGGCTGCGTTGTCCGAATTGAGCTTCCACAAGGGGTCACCACAACACGTGGATTGATAAGGGTGCCTTTTAGTCGATATGGCGAAGAGTATGGAGATACAGCTGACTTTATGTATGCGCATGTGGTACTGCCCGATAGTTTGGAAGAATTTTATGTTACCCTGGGAGAAGACAATTACTGCTTCGAATATGAAGGAACTATGGCAGAGTGGGAAGAGCGCGTGACGTGTTATAACGATGATAATCCGGACGGTCATCCAACGTCGATAAAGCTGAAAACGTCAGACAGCGATGGATTTGTTTTGATATCCTTTGTTGCGAGCGAAAAATAGAATCAGTAATGAGCGGCACCGCGATTGCGGTGCCGCCTTTTATATTACAACAAAATCTCCTTGAGTGCGCCGTAAAGCGCATCGAGATCGGCGGGGGAGGTATCCATGCCAAAGCTTACGCGTACAGCCCCCGTATCGGGTGTGTGCAGTGTGCTATGCCCAAGGGCAGAGCAGTGAAAGCCCGCGCGCGTACAAATTCCGTGTTTGTCAAGCGCTGTACCCAAAGTGTCGGAGGGGATGCGGTCGTGATAAAACAGCAGCACGGGCCCGCGGCAATGCGGTGCGCATACGTGCACATCCGAAAATCTGCCAAGCATGGCACGTGCACGTTCATAGAGGTGTTTGTCCTGTGCCGAGATGGTACAAATGCCGCGCGCCTGTACCTCGCCAAGTCCTGCTAAAAGCCCTGCGATAGCAGGGGTAGGCAGCGTGCCTGCCTCGTATCGCTCCGGCGGAAGCTCGGGCATATCGCCGGAAAGTGAGAAAACGCCGTTGCCGCCCTGCATAAGCGGGGTGAGTGAAACGCCCTCGCCCAAAATCAGCGCACCGCAGCCCTGCAGTCCGTAAAGCCCCTTGTGTCCGGGGATGCAAAGCAGATCGATCTGCATCTGTTTCATGTCAATGGGCAAATGTCCCGCGGATTGTGCGGCATCCACGCAAAACAACATACTGTGCCGCTTGCAAAACGCGCCAAGGGCTGAAAGTGGCATGACCGAGGACACGATGTTGGACATATGCGAGCAGACCAACATACGCGTGCTCGGCTTTTTCTTTGCTGCCGCGTCGGTCACGATGCGTGCCGTGCCGATATGCGGATCGGATGCGGGGGAGAGAAAGGTATCAAACGTGATGATACCCCGCTTTTGCAGGTCGCACAGCGGTCTGTACACCGCGTTATGCTCCATGTCCGAGCACAGCACGTGATCTCCCTGTCGTAAAGTGCCGTGCAGGGCAAGATTAAGCGCGTGCGTTGCACCCGAGGTGAAGATCACGCGCTCGGGACCGCTTGCACCGAACTCCTTTGCAAGCGCACAGCGGCAATCGTATACGATCTGCGCGGCGGCGTCGGATAGTGTGTGTGCACCGTGCCCGGGATTGCCCCCCGCGCGCGTCATGCAATCGTACACCGCGCGGTGTACGGAAGCGGGCTTAGGCCAGGAGGTGGCAGCATGATCAAGATAGACAGGCGCGCTCATACGTCATTCTCCATATATTCGCGCACCGCAATGCCCGCACGGTCAAGTACAAAAGCTGCGTTGGGCTTTTGCGCGGTGGGAAAAGCAACGCCGTAAACGCAGCCTGCATGCGTATACGAATAGCTGAGTTTGAGCACCTCGGCGCGTACGGCTGCACGCTGCAGCGTATCACGCGCCTTGGCGGCATAGGTGGCAGAGCCGATCACCGCAACTGTTTGTCCCCGATCGGGCAAGGGATTTTGCTGCTTAAATTGATCCGAACGTTTCATGTGGTGACCGCCTTTCGTGAAGGGAAGAGCCCTTCAATGTCAATATATGTCGGCGGCTGGGCGAGGGTGCAAGTGTGTGATCACTTTGCGAGCAACCGATGCAGCGCAGGAAAGGGCGAATGTAACATTGGCGGTGCTTGTAAGCACTTGTGCCGTGCCCTCGGGCAAAAGGAGTGAGGTGTGCACGTTTTCGGGTGGCAGCAGCGGCAGCAGGTAGCGCACGGCAAGCCCGGTAAGAGCTGCTGCAGTCAGGGCTTGCGCTGCCTTGGCAACCAGATAGGGCACAAAGGAAAAGCCTCTGCCGCGGCAGACGGTCATGATCTGGCACATGACCGAAAGTCCAGACCAGCAGGACAGCGCAGCACATAGCATGGCGGCTTGCGTGGGGTCTTGTACCTCTGCCGCACGTGCAATACCGCCCGATATTTCGACTATACCATATAAGAGCGCACTGATCACGGGCGGTAGCATCAGGTGAGAGAGCGCACGCTGCAAAGCGCCCAACACGGCAGAGAAGAACAGCACGTAGGCACATACGGCAAGCATACTCTGCGCCGCAGCACCCACCGCACCCGTAAACACATCCGCACCCATACATACAGGCTGTGGCGCGGGAGGCGTACATTTTGTGTCGTCGGGCATGAGCACGCGCGTGACAAGCGCCGTGCCCAGCGAGCAGACAAGGCTGACGCCCCACAGCAAAAGTCCCAATCTGCGGCTGCCGAGCAGTGATGCGCCCACCGCGCTGATCATGTACGCAGAGCTCGGATTGTTGATAAAGGTCAAAAGCCTTGTGCATTGCCGCGCGCTCAAAGTGCCTGTGTCGTACAGGGCTGCAGCAGCGCGCGCCCCTGTGGGAAAGCCGCAAAGCGCACCCAACATCACGGGGCAGGCGGCAGCCCCCGGCACGCCCAGTATCAGCTGCGCAGGTCTTGCGAGCAGCTTTCCAATGGCAGCAGCACCGCCGCAGCCAACCAGAATTTCGGATGCGACCATGAACGGAAACAGCGCAGGAATGACCGTGTCACGGCAAAGGAGCAATCCCGCGCGCATGGCTGCTACCGCGCTGTCCGCATAAAACAGCAAAAGCAGAATGCACCCTGCCCCCAGCAGACCAAAGCCAAGGCTGCCGATTCCCGCACGGCGTTTGCTTTTTTTCATACACCCTCCCAAATGTTCATATAATAGCATATCTGCTACAATATAGAAAAATGGGAGGAAAAATATGCAAGAGCGCAAAAAAGACAAGCGAGGCGGTGCGATAGAATGGCTGGAGCGTAAATTTGATATCTCCCCCGACATTGTCAGCGGCGTGCGCATTGAAATACGCGGACAGAACAAGCTGCTTTTGCAGGGATGCCGCAAAATACTTAAATACGGAGAAGAGGAGATGCTGCTTGATCTTGGCAAAATGCGGTTGCGCGTGAGTGGGGAACGGCTTTGGTGTACATCGTTTATCTCAGGTGCGCTGGGAATAGGCGGACACATACGAACAGTCAGCTTTATCGAGGAGGAGCGTGCATGAATCCTGCATATCACGTTTTGGGGTACATTGTATTGCGCATTGACCGCGTTTATGCAGAGCAGGTGCTGAACCTTTGCATGAAAGCAAGCGTGGTGTACCTCAATGGCGGCAGCGACAACCGATATTTACGCCTGTGCCTGCGCAGCGGGCACGCGAGGCGGCTTTGCGGCATGATGGAGCGTGCAGAGTTGCCGTTTTGCATTGAGAGGCGCGGGGGATTGCCGCAGGTCTTATTATGCTTGTGTCGTCGTCCCGGGCTGGTGCTGGGGGCATTGTGTGCCATCGCACTGTTGGTTGCATCGGAGTGCTTTTTGTTTGATATCCGCGTCAGCGGTAACGTAACGCTGACGGAAGGCGAGGTCAAGTCTTTACTTGCCGAGCAAGGGCTTGCGCCGGGCACATTTCTCCCTGCAGTCGATACGGACCGCCTTGAAAATCGTCTTATGATGTCCACCGATAAGATCGCGTGGCTGTCGGTCAACGTGCGGGGCAACGTGGCAAACGTGGAGCTTGTGGAGCAACGGCTGCCAGATCAAGCACCCGCGCTGCGCCCTGCCCATATCGTTGCCAATCGCAGCGGCGAGGTGGTAGCGGTTGAACTGTATCGCGGTAACGTGCTGGTGGCGGCGGGGCAGCAGGTAAATAAGGGAGAGATCCTGATTGCGGGAGTGTACGACAGTGCAGCCATGGGATTCCGCTTCACGCGTGCTTCGGGAAAGGTCATGGCGCGTACGGTACACTCGTTTCGGGTAGAAATTCCGTACGAGTACCAAAAAAAGGTTTACACGGGCGAGAGTTTTGAGAAGAAAACATTATTTTTTTTCTCTTTTCCAATAAAAGTTTGCGAAAGTACTGGAAATTGGGGTACTGTTTATGATACAATATATATAGTGGAGAATTGTAGCCCTGTGGCGGGAGCGGATTTGCCGTTGGCACTTTGTACCGAGCGGTACCTGCCTTATACGGTCGAGACAGCGTATCGTGATCCCGAGGCTGCGCTCACACTTGCGTACAGACAACTTGCTGAGCAGATCTCAGACGTCTTGCAGGACGGTGAGCTGCTTGAAAAACGCATCTACACAGAGATCGGTGAGAGTGGAGTGGTGCTGCGCGCCGATGTGACCTGTATTGCGAATATTGCCGCGGTGCAAGAGTTTGAACTGGATATCAAAAACAAAACCAAAGGATAGATTTATGGAACAGAGAATTATCAAGATAGCCTCATCGGAGGATACCGCCGCCATTTTCGGCAGTTACGATGTCAACGTCAGAGCTGTGGAACAAACCATGGGGGTATCTATCCGCAATCGCGCGACAGACGACGGCGGAGACAGCATCATTGTGTCGGGTGAGGACCGTGAGCAGGTCAACAAGGGTGCTGCTGTCATTGAGTATCTTGCCGACATGATCAAATACAGTCAGCTCTCCGAGCAGAGCGTGAGATACGTCATCGATATGGTCGACAGCGGCAAGGCACGTGAGCTTGCAGAGCTGGGTGACGATTGCATTTGTGTGACTACCAAGGGCAAACCGATCAAGGCAAAGACAGTGGGGCAGAAGCAGTACGTTGAGGCCATTCGTAAAAATACCGTGATACTGGGCGTGGGCCCTGCGGGTACAGGTAAGACCTTTCTCGCGGTAGCCATGGCGGTCAAGGCGCTCAGAGATCGACAGGTCTCGCGTATAATTTTGACCCGTCCTGCCATCGAAGCGGGAGAGAAGCTGGGCTTTTTACCGGGTGATCTCCAGAGTAAGATCGACCCCTACCTGCGCCCACTTTACGATGCACTCTTTGAGATGTTGGGTCCCGAAAACTATGCGCGACAGGTGGAAAAGGGTGTGATTGAGGTTGCTCCCTTGGCGTATATGCGCGGACGCACCTTAGACGATTCGTTTATCATTCTGGACGAGGCGCAGAACGCCACGCCCGAGCAGATGAAGATGTTTCTGACCCGTCTTGGTTTCCGTTCCAAGATGGTAGTCACGGGTGACCTGACGCAGACTGATCTGCCTTCGGGACAGAAGTCGGGTCTTGCCGAGGTGGTCAGAATTCTTGACGGGATAGAGGACATTGCACTGCACCGCTTTACCGAAAAGGACGTGGTGCGACACAGACTGGTGCAGAAGATCATTTTGGCTTATGAAAAATACGAGCGGGAGAAGCAGGACAACCGCTCCCGCGAGAAAAAATATCACGTAACAAAAAGAGAGGATACACGCAAATGAGACGCAAGATGCTTTTGAAGATCTATTTTGAAAACGAGCAGGACATCATGCCCATCACCTATGGGCTCAAAATATTAATGCGCCGCGCCATTGAGGCAACGCTGGACTATGAGCAGTTCTGTAACGGATGCGAGGTGTCGCTCACTTTTACCGACAATATGGGCATTCGGGAGCTTAATCGCCGCTTCAGACAGATCGACCGAGAGACCGACGTGCTTTCCTTCCCACTATTTGATTACGAGGGCGAGGCGGACGAGCCTGCACTTGACGAGATACGCAATAATCTTGGCGATATCGTCATTTCTCTTGAAAAGGCTTGGGGACAGGCTGAGGAATACGGTCATTCCTACGAGCGCGAGGTAGCTTTCCTTTGTGTGCACTCCATGCTGCATCTGCTCGGTTATGACCACGAACGTAGCGAAGAGGAAGATATTGATATGAGAACAAGACAATCCGAGATCATGAAAATGCTTGGATTGGAGGTACATAGCGCATGATGGACGGAAAAGAGCCCGAAAAAAGGGAAAATCCTTATAAAAAGCAGAATCCCTATAAAAAACCGCCAAGAGAGGAGTTGCCGCCCGAAGAACAGACGGTTGGCAAAACCGAAACCTTTGCGACGCGCAATGTCAAGCTGATCACATTTCTTGTGTGTGTTGCCGTATTTCTGATTGTTCTCGGTCCTTTGAGTGTATGGCGTATTTCGGAGCTGGTCAAGGAAAGGCAGGAAGCAAAAGCGGAAGAAGCGCAAATGCCGCTTGGCGCGCTGCTTGCCATTGCAGATAAAGGTAGTGCCGCAGGTTGGAAGGATTTTCAGAAATTTGACAAAAGTGAGAGCGTCAATAAAAAGGACGGATACGTTGGTTGGACGCTGCAGGTCCAAAACGAGCCGTTTTATGTGATCGTGGGTGGCTACGGTACCAAAACTTCGCCGCAGACCATTCGTGTGTACAGCCTTGTAACGGGCGAATATGCCGATTTGTTCCGCGACGACGTGCGCGCATTTATAGAGCAAAATCAGATCAAAGAGAAATAAAGGAAAAGAAATATGAGAAAAACCGGATTTATTGCGATCGTGGGCAGACCCAACGTGGGCAAGTCTACGCTGCTTAATGCAATTTTGGGAGAAAAGGTGGCGATCGTGTCCTCCAAGCCTCAAACCACACGTAACCGCATCACGGGCATTCACACCGTGGGTGAAGATCAGTACGTGTTCATTGACACCCCCGGCATCCACCGTCCGCAAAATGAGTTGGGCGACTATATGGTCAAGGAAGCCAACAACACCATGTACGAGGCAGATGCCGTGATCATGGTGGTGGACACGGGCAAGGAGATCACCCGCGTAGAGGAGGATATCATTGCATATCTGAAGCGTTCCGGCGTGCCTTGCGTGTTGGCACTCAATAAGATCGATATGTATAACCGCGAGATCATTGCCAAGACTATTGCTTCGTATGCGGACAGGCACGCCTTCTCTGCTGTTGTGCCGATCTGCGCCAAGAACGGGAAAGGTGTGGGTGAGGTGCTTGCCGAGTGTCGTCCCTTCCTTTCGGAGTCGCCATGGTATTTTCCCGAGGACATTGCCACCGATCAGCCTGAGCGACAGGTAGCAGCCGAGCTGATCCGCGAAAAACTGTTACGCACGCTGAACAAAGAGGTGCCGCACGGCATTGCAGTCGTGATCGAAAAGTTTGAGGATGCACGCACCTTGGTCAGCATTTATGCTACTATTTACTGTGAGAAAGCTTCGCACAAGGGTATTATCATCGGAAAGAACGGTGAGGAACTCAAGAGAGTCAGCACGTATGCGCGCCAGGATCTGGAAGCTCTGCTCGGCACCAAGGTGTATCTCAATCTGTGGGTCAAGGTCAAGGAGAATTGGCGCGAGAGTGCCGCTGCGGTGTCCAATTTCGGGTATAAGCCGGAATAACCGCAGGGGCGGATTCCATATCTGCCCGCGCTACCATAACATATGAAAGGAGAGTACAACTATGCAGATGAGCACCGATGGTCTTGTCACGCGCGTGGTCAACACGGGCGACCATGACAAGCTTTTGCAAATTCTGACCGCTGAGCACGGCAGAATATCGGTCATGGTCAAAGGCGGAAAATCGCTCAAAAATCCTGCTATGGCGTGCTCTCAGCTTTTTACCTACGGAAATTTTGAGCTGTATCGCAAGGGAGACTATTACTGGCTGCGGCAGGGGAGCGTGCTCAACGCTTTTTACGAACTTTCCGCAGATATTGTGCGCATGAGCCTTGGCGTGTATCTGTGCGATGTGGCAAACGAGCTTTCCGACCGTGACGAGCCCGCGCATGAACTCTTGCGTATGCTGCTCAATTCGCTTTATCTGATCGGACGAGAGAAGAAGCCGCAGGCGCTGATCAAGGGCGTGTTTGAGCTGCGTGCCGCCGCCATTTCGGGCTATTTCCCCGAATTGGACGCCTGTTGTCGGTGCGGAAGCGTGGATGAGCGTCTCAATTACTTAGATGTGATGAACGGCAGACTGCTTTGCGCGGAGTGTCTGTCACGTCAGTCCAAGCTGGTGCGCACGCCTTTTGTGGGTGCGGATGCGGACGGCGACTATGAAAAGAGCGTGCTTTGCGCCATGACCCCGGCGGTCACGGCGGCGGTGCGCTATGTGTTACATGCTTCTCCCGAGCGCATTTTTTCGTTTGAGCTTACCGATGCCGAGGACGTGATCGAGTTCTCGCGTACCGCACAAGCCTATCTGCTCAATCATCTGGGCAGGGGCTTTGATTCTCTGGAATTTTACGAATCGGTCAAGCCGAAGGGAGGCAACTGTGGATAAGAACCAAATCTCCAAAATGCTTGACGACTTGGATCGCTATCCCTTCCATATGCCCGGGCATAAGCGTAATACCGCGCTGGTCGGCAGCAACTTCCCATATGACCGCGACATTACCGAGATCACAGGGAGCGACAATCTGCACGACATGAACGGCATCATCCTTGCCGAGTGTGAGCGAGCCGCACGTGTGTGGGGAGGCAATCGCGCGCATATTCTGGTAAACGGATCAACCTGCGGAATTTTAGCCGCCATTCGCGCGTACGGTGGGCACGATCGCGCAGTGATCGTGGCACGTAACTGCCACAAATCGGTGTATAACGGTATTGAGCTTTGCCGTTTGAAGCCGACTTATTTGTATCCCGAAATTGACCGAGGGAGTGGTATCTGCGGCAGCATTACACCCGAAAGCGTGGAAATTGCGTTGCGAAACAGCCCGGAGGCAAAGCTTGTGATACTGACAAGCCCTACCTATGAAGGCGTGATCAGCGATATTGCGGGCATTGCCCGTGTCGCGCACGCTTGCGGCGCGCGCCTTTTGGTTGACGCAGCGCACGGTGCACATTTGGGACTTGGTGATTTTGTGCCGCACCCGGTTACTCTTGGGGCAGATATCGTGATCTGCTCTTTGCACAAAACACTGCCTGCCCCCACGCAGACAGCTCTTGCCCTGATCGGCAATGCCTGCCCCGATGCAGAGATGTTTTCGGCGCAGCTCGCCGTATTCCAGACCTCCAGCCCGTCCTATGTCCTTATGGAGCAGGCGGCACGTTGTATTCGCCTGGTCGAAGAGCAGGGAAGCACGCTGGCAGCGGATTGGAAGAATCGCTTGATTGCTTTTGAAAAAGCTGTGTCGCACCTTGCGCATCTGCGCCTGTGTTTCAGAGCAGAGTTGCCCGATTGCACGTTTGCATACGATCCCGGAAAGTTGGTGATAAGCACGCGCAGCACCAATGTCAGCGGACATGAGCTTGCAAGGGTTTTACGTGACGACTATAAAATTGAAATAGAAATGGCGGCGAGTGATTATATCATTGCTATGACCTCGCTTGCCGATACCGATATGGGCTTTGAACGGCTTGCGTTTGCGCTTTGTGAGATCGACGCGCGACTTGACGCGCGCAAGCCAAGTGCCACCTTAAATGTGCCTGTATTACAAGCAGTTTGCGCACCTTGGGAAGCTGCAGATCATGTAAGTCGTGCCATGCCTTTGCGCTCCTCTTGCGGATGCGTATGTGCAGAGTACGTGTGGGCGTATCCCCCGGGTATTCCGTTGGTGATACCGGGAGAAAGGATTGACCGGAAGATGCTATCCGTGCTGGACGATATGCGCTTGGGTGGAACAGAGCTGCACAGCACACGCGGCTCTCTGCCCGAGACCTTGTACGTTGTGGATGATCTTTCATGAGCAAGCCTTATTTATAAATATGGAGGACCGATATGAAACCGATCCGAAAACCGAGTATTTGCAGTATATATTGCGCACTTATGGCACTCTGTTTGTTGCTTGGCGCTTGTTCGGGGCAAACGCTGCAACAGGAGCAGACAAGCAACGAAATGACAGAAGAGCCCACAACTGAGATCGACGTACCGGACGAGGAGTACCCTACGGCGGACGATCTGGACCCAAGTGCTGACTTTTCTAAGCTGATCATTTCGTCCGTGTATGCGGGCGCAACCTCAAAGAGCGCACCCGTGGCGCACAACTATATTTGCCTTTATAATACGGGCAAAGAGGACCTTGCCGTACAAGGGCTTTCGGTGTTTGTGTGCGGTGGTGATTACCGGTGGCGCGAGTATCCGTTGCCATTTGACGCAACCGTGCCCGCAGGCGGATACTACCTCGTACAGGGACAAGCCACGGGTACCGAGCTTGCTTCTCCCGTGCTGCAGACCGAACAGGCTGACGCAATTCGACCGCATATGCTGCTTGCAACCACCGACCTGCGTCTTGTCATCGCACCCGTGGGAACGACTCTGCAAAACGACAGACCTATCGAAGGTCAGAGTGGGGTAGTGGATTATCTTTCCACACATTCGCTGGACAGTTCCGCCGCGCGTCATTTTGTCGGCGGTGCTTCCAAGGATACGTTGATCCGCCGCGATGCGGATTCGCCCTTTGCACCTTTTGATACGATCGATTTGACGCGTGCGTCTGTTGCTATTCTGCGGCAGATCCGTCCGCAGACTTCGGGAGGCGATGTCAACACCGCCGTGCACACCATGGCGGCAGAAGTCGTGTTCTCACATCAAAGTGGATTCTATGATGAGGAATTTTCGCTGGAGATGACTGCTCCCGCAGGGTATTCCGTGTACTATACCGTCAATGGTGCAGATCCGCGTACGGTTGTGGCTGAGCAGTACGCCGAGCCGATTATGCTGACCGACACCACACAAATGGCTTGGGGGGAGTTGACGCAAAACGCTGTGCTTGCCATGGGAAACACCTATTCACCTAACGTACTCTCGCAAATGGGTGCATGGACGGTGCGTGCCTATGCTACCAACGGCAAGGAGACAACTCCTGTGACCACACAGACCTATTTTATAGGCAAGAATATCCGTGCAAAGGAGCTTGACGTGTTCTGCCTTGCCGTGCAGCCGGAGGACTTTGTCAGCACCGATCCGACCGGCAAGAATATCTATATGAATTATTCGGAGGGGCATGAGCGTATTGGGGCTTATCTGGAGTATTTTTCGGATGATACCTGTGAGTTCTCCTCCTGGGTTGAGATCGCGCTCAACGGCAAGGGATCGCTTGGCATGACCGAAAAATCCTTCCGTATTTTGTTCCGCGAGAATGCCAATCCCGAGGTCTCAGAGAACTTAAACGCCTTCAATCATAACATTTTTGAGGAATTTGCCACGCTCACCGCAACAGGGGATGATACGGTGTATTACCGCAGACTGCTGCTTCGTAACGGTGGCGGTGACAACTCGGGTTGTACCATTTCGCGCTCACATATTGGTGACGCGTATATTGCTCGCCTTGACTCCAAGCTGCATGCCGAGAGCATGGCATATAAGCCCGTGTTCGTGTTTATCAACGGTGAATTCTGGGGTATTTACAACGCGCGTGAGCGTTTTGATGAAAAGTATTTTGAAACCATATACGGCGTGCCGGAGGAGGATCTTGCCGTGCTGGAGTGCCCGTATCCCATTCCAGTGGTCAAGTTTGAGTATCTCTTGACCCATGGCAAACAGCAGGATGCGGACGATTTTAACGCGCTGTTCAAGTACGCGCAGCAAAACGATTTGTCCGATCCCGAGCATTACAAGTACGTTTGCGACCGTGTGGATACCGACAACCTCATCGACTATTTCTGTGCGCAGATATATCTCAATTGCAGTGACTGGCCTAACAATAACGTCAAGGTGTGGCGCAACAGCAATCCGAACAGCATTTCGGGACAGGATACCAAATGGCGCTTTTGCGTGGTGGATACTGACCACGGCGTGGGACTCAACTCAAACGTGGATACCAACCTGCATCATGCGGTAGGGGACAGCTCGGTGATCGGTATTTTGATCAACGGACTGATGGGTAATCCCGAATTCCGCGAGCGGTTCTTGATGCGCTATATCTGGCTGACCGAGGTGTATTACGCCCCCGATGCGTCCTCGCCCGTGCTGGAGCGCATTGTGGACGACGTAGCGCCCGTCATGCAGCTGCAGCTTGACCGCTGGAAGTGCACCGACGGCACCGCAACCCCCTATGACGGTGCAAGACCCTCATGGATGTACTATATCAACGTCATACGTAACTATATGGTCAACCGTCCCGCTGTTGCCAAAGCGCAGCTCAAGGCGCACTACAGCCTCTCCGAGAACGAATATCAGCGTTTGCTTACCAAGGCGATTGCAGAGTGGGGAGAGCAGAGCACCTTAATGGAATAAAAGAAACCCGTGGATTAATCTTAGTTAAAAATCCCGTGACCATGATCGGTCACGGGATTTTTTCATTTTTGATATTGGATCAAGTCACAGACATCGCAATCAAGTGCAGTACAAATTTTGGACAGTACCTCACTGTCATAGCGAACAACCTTGTTTTTGTAGTAATTATCGATGATCTGAAAGCGAATACCGGTTCGCTTAGCCAATTCATAACGGGTAATGCTATGGGTATCCAAATACTTATCAAGCGTCAATCGAATCATTCGCTCACATCCTTTCCACATATTTATTTTAATAAATATATATCGTATTGACAATTCCCATAATAAAGTATATACTTATATAAGTATATTACAAAAAAGGGGTTGGATATTGTGAAATTATTGATAGCAGGCTCGAGAAGCATAAAGCAGTTCGATTTGTCGTTACATGTTCCGCCACAAACCGATATGATCATCAGTGGCGGTGCCAAGGGAATTGATATGATAGCAGAACAATATGCAGATCAACACAAAATATCTAAAATGATTTTGCGACCGAGATATGATCTGTACGGTAAGGCAGCGCCGATTATTCGTAATCACGAAATGGTGGAAATGGCGGATGTTGTTTTGATTGTATGGGACGGGAAATCAAAAGGAACAAAATCAACTGAGCTTTACGCAAGGAAAACGCAAAAGAGGGTTATTGTTGTTGTGTGTGATTGAGAAGATGAATTCTCAGCTATAGGGAGATCACTGCGATGCTTATTCCAACACAGGGGACGCGAACACAGGGGACGGTTCTCTGTGCACTTTGATTTTACTCGAAATTGTTTTTTCGCGCGTCACAGGGGACGGTTCTCCGTGATGCGCAGCGTTACTGAGAACTGTCCCCTGTGACACGGACGGCAATTGAATATTCCGTGGGTGTGTCGCGGCGTAACAATGCTCCGTCCCCCGGTTACACGCGCGAATCAGCAGGGAACAGAATCAGCTTGTCCGCCCCGCCCCGCCACAAAGCGGCGGGGGGATAAAGACGATTGTGTTTGCCCAATCACACTTGGGCTTTGTTTTGCGCAATCTTGTCATTATGCGGGGCTGGTTTTCACGCTAACCGTCCTCTGTTACATTATTTCAGTTCTATTGCGCCAACAATCATCTCTGCACCATAAAACTTAATATAGATATGTTTTCCATCAGCGGAAGGATATTCACAAAATCCTCCATACGAAGTAGTTGTTACAGATATGGGTGGTGCGATATCATACACATCTTTATATGTGGATTCGCCAATAATAATAGACTGAAAATCATCTAGCATATAATATGATTCCATGGATTCCCCCGAATTGATTTTTTCATTGGCATATTGTTCGCATGAAGTATTTATCAACATTGCTGCTATAAATACAGCAATTAAAAGTACACAATTAATATTAATTCGTTTCATATGTCTCTCCTTTATTCTGATACGGCAAAATGTAAGACAGGGGATGGTTCTGTGTGCACTTTGATTTTACTCGAAATTGTTTTTTCGCGCGTCACAGGGGACGGTTCTCGGTAACACCGCAGGTGTCACGGAGAACCCTCCCCTGTAACACTTGCTTTGTGAAAATTGTTCGCAAAATTGGTGCCAGTCCCTTGTTCGTAGGTTAAAACTAAAAGGATGCGATCGGTTTATGGTCACCGAGTGTTACCGGGGCCGGTTCTCTGTGATGCGCAGTATTACCGAGAACTGTCCCCTATGACAGGCAATCAAATATTCCGTACC
>JAZNBB010000067.1:0-18756 GCA_045586845.1 Eubacteriales bacterium | reverse complement strand
ATAGTTTGCGGTAATTGCGCCCGAGTTGGAAAGGATCAGACCGCCGACCGAGTAGGTCACGGTGGAGTTTTCCTTGACTCTCCAGTCGGTATTCTTGACGTACTTATCCACGATCTCCTTATAGTCGAGAATGGTGGATCTCATATTACGCATCTTCTCTCTCTGTCTGCGGTAGAGAATATACGCCTTCGCCACGTCACCGTAGCCGCCCTGTACCAATACGTTTTCTACGCTATCCTGGATCTCCTCAACCGCGATCAGACCGTCCTTGATCTTGGGTTCAAAATCCGCGGTGACCTTGAGTGCCAAAAAGTCGATCACGCTGGGATGGAATTGTCTTTCCTGTGCCTCAAACGCCATCTTGATCGCGTCTGAAATCTTGCTGAGATTAAAATCTACTACCTTGCCGTCTCTTTTTAATACCTTGTACATAGCTCTCTCCTTTGCGTCAATTGATGTTGAAATATGTTGTAAAATAAAGAATACTGTAAAAACACCGAACGTGGTGCTTTTACAGTATACTATATGTTGATTCATTTGTCAAGCCCTTTTGACACAATATTTTGATATTTTTTCAAATTTTAACACAATATATTGTGGTCTGCACACTAAACGCCTCTGAGTTGCGCCCCGGGAATATAGGCTTTGAGCACATTTACCAAATCCTGCATTTGGTTTTTGTCATATCCGCTAAGGCCTCTTCCGATCAAGTCACCCGAGTCGATAAAGCCCTGCAGATAGTGTGCATGATCGCCTGCCAGCCACACACCCATGTCCTCAATATCCTCGGCTGTATGCAGCTCCTTGACCACGGTGGTACGTAGCTCGTAAGGCACGCCCGAGGACCGCAGCAGCGCAATACTCTGTTCAATGGGAGCGATATCAAAGTTGGGCACTCCCACGGTCAATGCATACTTTTCTTTACTGTTTTTGACATCCATTGCCACAAAGTCCAAAAGCCCTTGGTCTATCAGCGAAGCGAGGCGATCGGGGTACGATCCGTTGGTATCTAACTTAACGGCAAAGCCAAGCTCTCTGACCTGTAAAATAAACTCGCGCAACCCATGCTGTAAAAGCGGCTCTCCGCCCGTAATGGCAACGCCGTCCAGTACCCCTTTTCTTTTTTCGAGAAAGGCATAGATTTCCTCTTCAAAATATGCGGGATTTTCACCCGGTCGCAGCACCAAGGACGCGTTATGACAGAACGGACACCGCATATTGCACCCTCCCGTAAACACGGTGCAAGCCATATGATCGGGGTAATCCAGCAACGTCAGTTTTTGAAATCCCTGAATATTCATGCCGTTCCTTCCCTTCTGTTTACCCTTGACGAAATGATCTGTCCATTATCCATGCGGAGTACACGATCGGCGCGCTCGGCAATCGCCATATCGTGCGTGACCATGATCAAAGTCTGCCCCAGCAGATCCTTGGTCTCAAGCAGCAAATCCAGCACCTCATCGGCATTTTCCCTGTCAAGGTTACCGGTCGGCTCGTCAGCAAACACCACCAGAGGCAGATTGATCAATGCACGTGCAATGGCAACACGCTGCATCTGTCCGCCGGAAAGCTCGCCGGGCAGGTGATGCAATCGGTCGCTCAAGCCCAAAGAATAGATCAGCTTTTTCAGATTTTCCTCGTAGGAGAGCTTTTCTTTTTTACACATCAGTGTGGGGACCAGAATGTTCTCAAGCGCGGTAAATTGCGGGATCAGGTTATGACTCTGGAACACCATACCGATATGATTACCACGAAACCTGGCAAGTTCGTCGGATTTCATGGCGGTGATCTCCTTGCCGCGGATAAATACTTTGCCTGAATTGGGTCTGTCCAAGCCTGCCATGGTATGCAGCAATGTGGATTTTCCCGAGCCCGATGCACCGATAATTGCAACGAACTCCCCCTCGAAAACACGCAGACTGACGCGATTGACCGCGTTGACCACCTCATCGTACTGCTTGTACTGACGGATCAGGTCAACCGTTTCCACAACGACTCTTCTATCTTCCATACATCAAACCTCCTCGTTTGTCAACCGTTCCTTTGCTATCCCGGAAGCTTGGTTGCGCTTTGCCCATAACCTATAGGGCACAATACACGATGCAAAGCCGCAGACCACCGATACGGCGGCGCACAGGGCAAGTGCCCACAGCGGCATATAATAATTATAATTGATAGCTTTGACTATGCCAAGTGCAGGTAATGCGCGGCTCATAGCAAGATACAAAACCAAATTAAATAAATAGCTCATACCCAACGTGATCATGAATGCTGCCACCGAAAGCACCAATGCTGCTGTCAAATGCAGACCGCGTATCTCGCGGCTCAAGCCACCCATGGCTTGTAACATATAAAACTCCTCGCCTCTTCTGCGGTAGAACAATAGTTGCGAGAAAAACCATACAAGCGGAGATACCAGTAAAATAAACGCGGAAATCACAGCAGTAATCAGATGATCACTGCGTGCATCTGCAATCATATCGTCAAAAAACACACCGTTTCGCCTGTATTGCCAAGAAAGATCTTTGGCAAGTGAACTGATCTGCTCAGAAAGCGCATCTGCATGCTCCAACGTAAGTCCGTCCTCAAAATATACGGTCACGGAATCATGCGCACCATCCAAATCGGTAAGTTTCCTAAAAGTATCGGTTCCTACTCCCACGGTCAGATAAGTATCCGAGGGTGCCTTGGTGATCACGGCACACACCACGTATTCACCTGAAAACTTGCCGGTTGTGCCGTAGTTGAAGGACAAAGTATCCAGCTGCTCTCTCAGTATCTGATCTCTCTTGGTGAACATGGTTTGGAAGAATTGTCCCGGCTTTACAGAAGCAAAATACACGGTATCCCCCACTTTGAAATCAAAACGCTTTTCCTCCAATATCTTTTCACTTATGATGATGGCATGCGGATTATCCAGCACGGCATAAGGGTCACCTTCAAAGGTATAAAGCCCTGAAGCCATCACATTATCCAGCCATGTCCGATCCACGGCTGTATATCTGTAGGAATTGGTTGCCGCATCATACCCTTTACGCTCGCCCTTACTTTGCACTGCATGCTCGCCGTACGTACGCACGTTCTTTTTCTTAAGCACCATATGCCCCTTCAGCTCATCAGCACCTATCTGTTCTTCTGCGCTCACGTACGCAACGCCGTCCAATTCTCGAATGCACTCGCTGAAATAGGCAACGTCGTTGTTGATCTCCTGTGCCGTATCCAAGTCGTAATGTGGGCGGATGATCACACCGTTTTCGTCCCTAATGATATCATCCGGGAATCTGTCATATGCAAGGACGAGTTCATCCACGGCAAGGTTTTGCTTGGTCTTGATCATGTCCGCAATATACAGCCCCGATATGAATAGTGAAGCAAAGGCAACTGCGGAGCACACCAATCTGATATAATACTTGCGCATACGCCACATACCGGCAAGTTCGTAATCAAGCGGAAAACGCTTACCGAACAGGTGAAGAGATGCGCGCGGCGAGACGACCAAGCCCGCGTTATTGCGCGCGGTGATCAGCATCATGGGTGTTTTAAGTGCCATAAAGCGGACGGGCAACATGACGGACAGCAGCACCGTGACTGCTGTCAATGCCATCACTTTAAGAGGCGCTGACCATGCAAAGCGGAACCATTCACCCTGGGTCAGATAAATAGGCAGAATAATCTGCGTTGAGATCAAAAGTGACGGAACAAACGTCAGTATTGCAACGGCGGAAAGCTCGGCAAACGCCACGCGGAACAGCATACGAAAATCCGCTCCGCAGGTCATATAGACACCGTACTGGAACTGATGGTTTTCCACACGAATGATGTACAATACGGTCAGCACGGCGGCACAAAGTATCAGCATACCAAGACAAATGCCAATATAGCGCCACACACCGGGCGCGATATACTCGGTTTGATAAGTGTAGAGCGGCGTAAACTCATACTCCCAACTATTGAGCATACAGCGATCCTTAAATTTTGCAAAGCTGCGCGGAATATTGGCACCCTTGAGCGTAACGTGCGCCCGGCTGCTCTCTCCCTCTTCGAAGATCTCCACCTCAAAAAACGAATCATCCAATGCAGTTTGCAGATTCACCATGTTTTTGAACTGTGCCAATTGATTTTGATCCAACTGTGTCAACACCACGTGATGGGAATAGGAATCTGTCACGCGCTGCTTGGCAATGGCGTTGCTGGTATCCAGCGAAAAAGTCAAAGACCAGAAGATGCTCTGTACCACTAAAAGCGCAAGGAAAAAGCCCGCATATTCCCGCCAACCAAGCAGGACGGTGCGGAACGCGTTTTTGACAGTTTGCTTAAAAATACTCATATGCTTTTTCCTTCATAACGTCAATAGTATCTCTGCACCGCAATCACTTTGCCGAGGATATCGGCGTGTTGCACCACGATGGGCTGCATATCCTTGTTTTCGGGCTGCAGACGGTAATGTCCGTCCTCCTTGAAAAAGCGCTTGACGGTCGCACTGTCCTCCACCATAGCCACTACGATCTCACCGTTATCTGCATAGCTGCAACGATTGACGATGACCACGTCTCCGTCCAGAATCCCGGCATCAACCATACTCTGACCCTGCACGCGCAAGGCGAACAGATTATCCTTTTGATATCCCCCGTGCGGCACAAACGGGATACTGCCCTCATAATTCTCCACGGCAAGCACGGGCTGTCCCGCAGTCACGCGCCCCAAGAGCGGCACACCGTCTGCGATCGATGCGTCGTCACACAGACGCAGGGCGCGGCTTTTCCCCTCGTCCTTAACGATATAGCCAAGCATTTCAAGTCTGCCCAGGTACATATGTACGGTCGAGGTGCTTTTATAATCAAGGGCTTGTCGGATGTCACGCACACTGGGAGCGTATCCGCGCTCCTTGATGGTTTTGACAATGTAGTCGTATACTCTTTGTTCTCTTTGATTGAGCTTTTGCATATTTTCACGCTCCGATACATTCAGTTATCTTTATTATAACACACACGCGCAGGATTTGCAAACATTTGTTCCTTTTTGATACACGGCATTTTTCACAATCTTTTCACAGTCGGTTTGTGATATTTTCATAGAATTATTTTCGCAAAGCCCCTTGCAAAAGATCGGATTTTGTTATATAATTATATTGGGTGAAAATTGGGCTTCATCCATATTGACACGTAAAAAAATAATTTGATATATTAAAAGGAGAACCACACCATGACCAACAACAAGTACGTTTTGGATTGGATCAACGAAATGGCTGAGATGACCCGTCCCGACAACATTGTCTGGATCGACGGCAGCCACGAGCAGGCAGAAGCACTGCGTGCCGAGGCATGCTCTACCGGCGAGATGATTAAGCTCAATCAGGATCTGCTGCCCGGTTGCTATCTGCACCGCACCGCCGTCAATGACGTTGCACGTGTAGAGGCAAGGACTTTTATCTGCACGCCCACCAAGGAAGAGGCAGGCAATATCAACAACTGGATGGCACCCGACGAGATGTATGCAAAGCTCAAGAAGCTGTACACCGGATCTATGAAGGGTCGCACTATGTACGTTATTCCCTACTCCATGTCGATCGTAGGCTCTCCCTTTGCAAAGTACGGCATTGAGCTGACTGACTCTATTTACGTCGTGCTCAATATGCTGATCATGACTCGCGTTGGCACAGACGTGTTGGAAGCACTGGGCGATTCCCCCGACTACATCAAAGGTCTGCACGCAAGAGCAGATCTGGACGAAAACAACCGATACATCACCCACTTCCCTCAGGATAATACCATTATGTCGGTCAACTCCGGCTATGGCGGAAACGTACTGCTGGGCAAGAAATGCTTTGCTCTGCGTATTGCATCCTACCTTGGCAGAAAAGAAGGCTGGATGGCTGAGCATATGCTGATTTTGGGCGTAACTTACCCGAATGGTGAAAAGAAGTATCTGACTGCTGCATTCCCCTCTGCTTGCGGTAAGACCAACCTTGCAATGCTGATCCCGCCCAAGTTCTACACCGAACAGGGCTATAAGGTCGAGTGCATCGGCGACGACATCGCTTGGCTGCGCGTCGGCGAAGATGGCAGACTGTGGGCTGTCAACCCCGAAAACGGCTTCTTCGGCGTTGCTCCCGGCACCAACGAGCAGTCCAACCCCAACGCGCTGGCATCTACCATGCGTGACACCATTTTTACCAACGTTTGCCATAATCTTGACAACAACACCGTTTGGTGGGAAGGTCTTGATAACGATCCCCCCAAGAACGCGCTCAACTGGAGAGGCGAGGTCTGGGACTACACCAAGTACGACAAGAACAACAAGGTCGCAACCGCAGGTGCACACCCCAACTCCCGCTTTACCGCTATGGCAACCAATTGCCCCTGCCTGTCCGAGGCATACTATAAGCCCGAGGGCGTGCCCGTAAGTGCTATCGTATTCGGCGGCAGACGCGCAAAGGCCGCCCCCCTGGTTTACCAATCCACCTCCTGGCAGCACGGCGCATTCGTTGGCTCTATCATGGCATCCGAGACCACCGCAGCCGCTGCAGGTGCTGTCGGCGTGGTACGCCGCGACCCCATGGCAATGCGTCCCTTCGTGGGCTACGACATGGGCGAGTACTTCGGTCACTGGCTGGCGATGGGTACCACCATTCCCAATCCTCCCAAGATCTTCCACGTCAACTGGTTCAGAACCGACGATGAAGGTCACTTCATCTGGCCCGGCTTTGGCGACAACATGAGAGTTCTCTCCTGGATCCTGGATCGCTGCGAGGGCAAGGTTGGAGCTACCATGTCTCCCATCGGTTACCTGCCCCTGCCCGAGGACATTTGCACCGAGGGTCTTGACGGCATCACCACCGAGACCATCCGCGACCTCCTCAGCGTTGACGTTGACTCCTGGCTGGAGGACGTTGCAAACATCCGCGACTTCTACGCACAGATCGGCGACAGCGTGCCCGCCACCATGCACGCAGAGCTTGACGCACTCGAAGCAAGACTGCTGGCAGCAAAGTAAACGGACTTCAAAAAGCCGATACGGAAAAAAGATCCGTATCGGCTTTTTACTACCCTGTAGTACACGCCATAATCAGCGCGAATTTTGCTAATTTTTCGAACTTCAAGGAACGAAGTTATAATGAATGGTGGCGGTTGCAAGGCGATCATTAAAATCTCCAATTGAAATAGCTGCCCATTCTTGCTCGGTGCCAGTGAAATACACATCGATCAATCCAACACTGCTACTAAACGCATAATCGCCAATGCTTGTCACGCTATCCGGAATAGTAATGCTTGTCAACCCAGAACAGTATGCGAACGCATAATCGCCAATGCTTGTCACGCTATCCGGGATAGTAATGCTTGTCAAACCGATACAGTGTGAGAACGCATTATCGCCAATGCTTGTCACCCCATCGGGAATCTCACTGGTCCTGCACCCGAGTACCAAAGTGCCTCCTTCTTTTGTTATCAAGCAATTACCTTGGTTATAATATTCAGGATTGCCCTCGCTTACTGTAATACTAATCAAGCCGGTGCAGCCCGCAAACGCAGAATCGGCAATACTTGTCACGCTATCTGGGATGGTAATACTCGTCAAGCCGGAGCAGCCCGTGAACGCAGAATGGTTAATCTTTGTCACGCTATTCGGAATGGTAATACTCTTCAAGCCGGTGCAGCACGCAAACGCAGCATTGCTAATGCTTGTCACGCCATCCGGGATGGCAATACTCGTCAAACCAGCGCCTCCGAACGCATTCTGCCCAATACTCGTCACGCTATTCGGAATGGTAATACTCTTCAAGCCGGTGCAACCTGCAAACGCATTCTCACCAATGCTTGTCACGCTATCTGGGATAGTGATGCTCTTCAAGCCGGTGCAGTGATGGAATGCAGAATAACCAATGCGTTTAACACCGTCAGGGATAGTGATGCTTTTCAATCTAGTACATCCAAGAAACGCATTCTCACCAATACTTATCACGACATCATCCTCTGGAGACTTTTCAGGGATCACTATTTTGGTACCTTTGCAAGTACCGATGCCACTGACATGACACGTGCCGTCACCGTTTGAGGTGAATTCCAAGCCCTTACTTGGTTTTGTCGGAACCAGCTCTTGATTATCATTGCAACCGACTAACGAAAGCGGTATTGACAATAGCAGAATCATCAACAAACACGAGAACTTTTTCATGTTCCTTCTCCTTTTTCTACCCACCATATAATTCGCATTATGTGGTAAAAATATTTGATTACAGAAGTATTATACACTCAAATCGTGATTCTGTCAATAAGGAAGTACAAGACCAGGCCTTAAAATTCATGTTACCGAGAACTATCCACCTGTGACGCACGAAACAACAATTTCAAAAAACACAAGTACACAGAGAAGCCTTCCCTGTATTCCCGAAAACTGATAAAAAATGAAGAAAGCCCGAGCTCCCACACGGGTTTTTCATGTTTGCATTCTGCATTCTGCATTTTTTCACTTCCCTCTTGCAAATCTCTCCGTTCTGTTGTATAATGGACATATACGACACAAAGGAGGCTGCCATGAAACTGACTTTTCTCGGCACAGGGGCTGCCGATTGGGATATCAACGCCTATGACGCGATGCCCTTTTTCCGCCGCTTTTCCTCGGCTTTGGTCGATGATGCTCTGCTGATCGATCCGGGTCCGCACGTGTTCCATTTTGCCAAAAAGAACGGCACGCCAGATCTGCTTGACGGTGTGCGCGATATCATTGTGACCCACTCGCACCCCGACCACTTCTGCCCCGAAACGGTAGCACGCCTGTGCACGGACCGCGATTGCACGTTGTGGTGCTCCCCCGAATGTATGAAGGTACTGGGTGAAAAGCTCGGCAGCGAAGGAATTTTCAGCATCCAATTCCACTCGACCGAGATCGGCAAGGCCTACGAGATTGGAGGCTACCGCATCACGCCCTTACGCGCCAACCACTTTGCCACCCCCGGCGAGATCCCGCGCGTGTATCTGATCGAGCGTGACGGTCGCATTCTGTTCTACGGCTGCGACAGCGCGTGGCTGCCTACCGAGACATGGAACTATATGCGAGAGCTGCCCATTAATGCACTTGTGCTGGAGCTGACCTGCGGCGAGACAGCGCGCTATGACTGGCGAATTTTTGAGCACAACACACCCGAAATGTTGGAAATCATGCTGACCATGTTCCGCAAATACGATCGCTTTGCGCCCAACGTCAAGTATTACGTCTCGCACATGGCGCGTACGCTGCACACCGATCACAAATCCTTGGTCAAATTCCTTGCGCCCATGGATGTAACTCCCGCATATGACGGTATGCAAATTGAAATCTAGAATCACGATATATAAGGAGAGAGAGTATGGCAAACAGAATCAGAGTTACGGCTTGGAATGAATTTCGCCACGAAAAACACAATGATTACGTCAAATCCATCTACCCCGACGGTATTCACGGACTGCTCAAGCAGTTCCTTGAGACAAACGACGACATTGAGGTCACCTTGGCTACGCTGGACGATCCCGATAACGGCCTTCCCGACGAAGTGCTTAACAACACCGATGTACTGATCTGGTGGGGGCACATGGCACACCACGAAGTCCCCGATGATTTGGTAGAGCGCATCCGTCATCGTGTTTACACTAAAGGCATGGGTCTGATCGTATTGCACTCGGGTCACCACTCAAAGGTTTTCCGAAACGTCGTGGGCACAAATGGCAACCTCTCTTGGGGGCGCGACCAAAAGGAGGTCGTGTGGAATCTGCTTCCCTCTCATCCCATTGCTGCCGGTATCCCCGATCACTTCACCTTAGATATCGAGGAACTTTACTGTGAACCCTTCTACGTACCGCAGCCCGACGCACTTGTGTTCGGCTCATGGTTTGAGGATGGCTTTATCTTCCGCAGCGGTCTTTGCTATCTGCGCGGCGCAGGCAAGGTGTTCTACTTCCAACCCGGTCACGAGTCCTGTCCCTCTTATCACAACGAGTATGTGCAGAAAATTATTACCAACGCTGTTCGATGGGCAAAGCCGGCAGATTTCGGCTATGAGATCCCCGAGGGCGCACCCATGATGCAGTATAAACCGATTGATGAATTCAAAAACTGAGGTAATGATAATGAAAAAAAACTTTTGGAGCATAATCTTGCTCACAACTATGTTATGTGTACTCTGTTTCAGCGGTTGTGATATGCTATCGGGCACCTCATTGGTAGGCGAGCTTCTTGAGAACTTGGGATCAAATGAACAGTCCTCGGATATGATCGGTGACCATATTCAGAACATGATCCCTGATAAGGATGACTTTTCCTCAGAATATATCACCACTACACCTGACACAAACTATCCCGATCAATGGGAGTCCGGATCTGTCTGTGAAACACACAAGTTTGGCGAATGGACACTGTCCGCTGCGATCTCTTGCATTGAATCCGGTGAGCGTTACCGTCAATGCAATGTGTGCGGTATGCGTGAATCTGAGATCGTGTCCGCTTCGGGGCATGATTACCGGGAACTGGTGTGCCAAAAGTGCGGTCGAGATTACTACAGCACCGGTCTTGATTTTGCAGAGGCGGATGACGGATACATCCTCATGGGCATTGGCTCCTGTACCGACAAGGAAATCAATGTTCCTCCCACATATCAAGGTAAGCCCGTACACACAGTTGGTATACAAGCGTTCATGGACAGTCAAGCCACCATCATCAGGCTGCCGGACGGCGTGAAGCAACTGCACAGCGAATCTTTCCGTAACTGCTATGCGCTTGAGTTGTTGGAGCTCCCCGCTTCCCTGATTCATATTGATGATGGGACGTTTTTCTGTCTGAGCTCCTTGGACAAGATCACGATAGGAGAGCCAAACCCCAGATATCACGCGAGCGAAGGATGTTTGATCGATACACAGACCCAAACACTGATACTGGGCTGCAAGAACAGCATTATTCCCGATGATGGCAGTGTCAAAACCATTGGCATCGACGCATTTTCGGGTTGTTCGGGATTGGAAAGTATTGTCATTCCCGAGGGTGTCACCAAAATCAGCGGTTCTGCTTTCTATTGCTGCGGAAACCTTAAGTCGATCAGTCTGCCAACCACATTGACAGAAATCGGTTACAACTGTTTTAATGCATGCGGTCTTGAAACTGTCATTCTTCCCGAGGGGCTTGCCATTGTTGAGGATAACACCTTCAACTATTGCACCGAACTCAAAACGATCTACATTCCCCAAAGCGTAGAGTTGATCGGTATCTATGCCCTCCATAACTGCCGCGCATTGGAGTCGATCACATTTGGCGGTACACAGGAGCAATGGAACAATATGGTCAGAATTCCCGATTGGGATCTTGAATCAGGCAACTACACTGTAACCTGTGTTGGATGATAAAAAAGCGTCTTCCTATGGGGCTGCGGAAATAGCGGAAAAACGGGGATGATTCATCCCGTTCCTGTTGAAATATAAAATCGATATACACATAAAAACAGCTGTAGGGGGCGACGTCCTCGACGCCCCGGACAGGCACAAACTAACTTGTGCATTGAAAAAAGTTAGTTTATGCTCATCCGGGGCGTCGAGGACGTCGCCCCCTACGGTTTTTTTATGTGAAAAAAGCGAACACGGAGACTGCTTTTGATACAATCTCCGTGTTAATTATTCTCCGCTTATTCCGCAGCCCCATAGGAAGACGCTTTTTATTATATGGCAAATCCCCCATCCACTCCGATACACTGCCCCGTAATAAAGGATGCACTGTCGGAAGCAAGGAATAAAGCAAGCGCGGCAACGTCCTCAGGCGTGCCAATGCGACCCATGGGAGTTTCTTCTGCAAGCGCTTGCTTAGCATCCTCATCAAAGCAAGCGTTCATGGGGGTGTCGATCACGCCCGGCTCAATACAATTGACCGTAATACCCGAGGGTCCAAGCTCCTTGGCAAGAGCCATTGCCATACCGCGCACGCCCGCCTTGGTGGCGCTGTAAGCTACCTCGCAGGAAGCACCGATCTTGCCCCACATCGAGCCGATCAGCACGATCCTGCCCCCATGCTCACGCAGCATGATCTTACTGACCTCGCGGCAAGTATAAAAGGTCGAGGAGAGATTGGTGTGCAAAAGCGCATCCCAATCCTCGTCGGTAGTCGTATCAAACAACTTAACGCAGGCAATACCCGCCGCGTGCACCAGCACGTCTATGCCGCCCATGATATCCTCTGCAGACTCTACAATGAAGCGCACCTCTTTGCTGTCCCCAAGGTCAACACAAAGGGGAGTAGCCCCCGTTTCTATTACCAATTCTCTGGCAGCCTCAAGATTTTTATGATAGGTAAAGACGACGTCGTCGCCGTTTTTGCGAAATGCACGCACAAGCGCCGCACCGATGCCGCCCGTGCCGCCCGTAATCAAAACTTTCTTCATGTCTTTTGTCCTTTTTTGTGTTTTTCTTATTGTAGCATATATTTTGGCTTTTTGCAATCGGCAGGCAAAATATTTTGGCTTTTTTCTTGCCCGGGGCTTAACAAATGCGCAAAAATGTGCTATAATAGAACAAAACCGGAGCAAGGGAGGAACAATATGCGCAGCAGCAAGGATTTCAGGGCAACAAAATTGGCTTTTATGTATAAGTACAAGACAAATGCACTGTACGCACACGTGCACGCCGACATTGACATCACCCCCGAGCAGGCACGTGCTCAGATCTCCATGCTTGCCAAAAAGGGTTTTTCCGTCATTATTCCCTCTCTTCCCTCGCGCACACAAATCACAGATGATTTCACCACGCGATATGCCGAATGGTTTGGCACACTCAGCCGCGCCGCGCTGGACGCGGGCGTTATGATCGCGCTGCACCCGCAAAGACTGATCGAGCGCGCTTTGTGCAATCCCGCGGAACGCACCGAGGTGCTTTCCCGCCGCGTCTATTTCGTGGAGCAGCACGAGCACTTCAAGCTCAAGCTGCTTGACAAGCCAACGCTCTCACTCATTGCATTGGACGAGGAATATAACCAGATCATAGATCTGCGCCCCTACGTCAAGGACAATGTGCTGGAATTTGACGTACCGGACGGAAACTGGATAGTGGAGCAATACATTTGTACAGATACAGAGCAGGACGGCACGCAGCATACAACGCACAACCGTCTTTCGCGTACTGCATTCCTTTCCTATTTGGATCGACTGTACGTGCTTTGCGGCGGCGTACAAAACTCCGCTATCGGAGCCGTATATTACCACAATCTTTGCTTTGACTCCCCCAACCGCCGTAACTGGACCAAAGAATTTAACCGAATATTCACCGAGAAATTCGGATATGATCCCGCCAAGTACTATCCCGTTCTGTTTCATAACTTAGGCGGCGGCACCGACCACGTACGTGCGCAGTTTATGCAATGCCGCGCCGAGCTGCTCAAGGGCGGTATTGTGCGTGCCTTGCGTGATTTTGCCTTGGCACAGCATCTGCAGGCGATCATTCTGCAAGCTGAGCCCAAAACGCCCGCATGCTCCTGGATTACAGGAGACGCGCTTGCAAATCAACAATATTGCGCAGCGGGCCGCATGGATCACGCTTATCTCTACGGTCTGAATTCTCTGGCGCTTGCGGCTTCTGCAGCGGCGGACAGCGGACAAACGCGCGTTGTGTGTGAAATGTTTGCGCGCTTTTCGGATTCGCACTCCGAGGTGCTCGCCCGCAAAGAGGCGGTCAGTGTGCTTGGCAACGGCGCAAATACGCTGATCATTCATCCGCATGAGAAAAATTTGACCAAGCAGGTCCTTGAAACCTTGCACCGCAGTCTGTATCTGTTGCACGGTGGGCACGCGGTGTGCGACGTGGCAATGCTCTACCCTATTTACGCTTTGCATACAAAACCGCTTTTATATGAGCAGCCCGCACCGGATTACGAATACCCCATTACGCCCTTTACCTGTGATTACATGACGCTTGCCAGCAGCCTGACGCATTACGGCGGCATAAATCTGACCATGCTGCATCCCAATACACTACAAAAACACTGCCAAGTGCGCAACAATCAGCTGTTTTTTGACAATGTCAAAGGAAGCAACGGCTTCCGCGTGCTTATCTTGCCGGCAACCTCCATGATCCGCTTGGACAACTTGCGCACCATCGCACAGTTTTACGACAACGGCGGGATTGTCATTGCCACGGGCACGCTGCCGGATAAAGCATTTGAATTTCTGCCCGAATTTGAGCAGGATCTACTGCGGCATGACGGCGAGGATACTGCCACTGCATATGACTACGAAGTACGGGAGCTGGTCCGACACATTTTCGGTAACCGTGCCTGTGATAAGAGTGTGTTGAGCAATATCGGTCAGAACAGCAACCAAAACGGGGGGCGTTCTTACCTGCTCTACCCCTCGGCAACTGCTGCAGACGGCACGTTTATGACTGCAAGCGATGAGATCATGCGGCTGATGTACGGACTCAAGCTGCCCTACGACGTGATCATGCCCGGCATGAAGCGACTCGAAAACGGTGGCGTATTCAATCTGCCTCTGCCGGAATACCGTCATGTAGACACTCCGGAGGGCGTACACCGTGTTGGTATGATGGGACATCTGCACAAGGTGAGCGGCACACAGCACACACATATGCTGTATAACACCACCGACCAAGCCTACGAGAACACGGTATATCTGCGCGGCGCACTCAAGCCTGTTATTTACGACCCTGAAACGGGCAGGGTCAAGCGCGCGCGACGCGTCAGATACGCAACCTACCGCGGACAGGTCTATACTTATATGCCTGTCAAGCTTGCTCCCAGCTCTACTTTGTATCTTGTATCAGAGGAATGTGAGCAAACGCCTCCGCTCTCCGCACCCTTGAATGACCTGCAATGATTCAGAAAAAGCCCTTGCGTGCAAGGGCTTTTTCTTTTGGTCATTTTGTGGAATTTTTGGGTTATGATTGGATCAACTGCTCGTAATACGCAAACGGCACCATGAGGTTACCTTTTCCGATCCCGACGCGTATGTCGGGCTTATTTGTGCCATGGAAGTCGCTGCCGCCGCTTGGCAAAAGTCCAAATTCCGAGGCAATCGCACGGGCTTTTTCAGTAGTGGCTTGGTCATAGGTCACATAATCGGTCTCCATAGAAGCAAGCCCGACTCGTTTGGCGCGCGGCAGAAAGGCGTGTAACATCTCCTCGTCCATGCTCAAAAACGAATGTGCGAGAATGGGGATGGCGTCAAATTCCTGCAGCTTTTGGATAACTTCAAATGCATCAAGCTTTTGCGGCTCGTGATAATAGCCGCCTTTTTTGGAAAGCAGCGTGGCAAATGCCTCCTTGATCGAGCCAACGTAGCCGCTTTTCATGAGTGCGGCGGCGATCAGCGCACGGTTGACCACACCGTCGGGCGTGGCTGCCTTGATCTCGTCGTAAGAGATCACATAACCTGCGGCGCACAGGTTGTTACACAGGTCAATATTACTTTTGTCCTTGCGCACAAGGTAATCCGACACGTATGCCTCGACCTCGTCAAGGTGGGAAAGCGTGCGGAACAGTCCCACGATATGCAGCTCGGTGCCCGCAAAATCCGAGGACACCTCAATGCCGGGCACGGCGATCACGCCGCTATTTTCCCCTGCCTCCAAAAATGCGGGAATACCCGAAACGGTATTGTGATCGGTCAGCGCGATAGCGCAAAGTCCCGCTTCGTGCGCAAGCGCGATCAACTCGGCGGGCGTGCAGGTACCGTCCGAATAGACCGAGTGAGTATGCAAGTCACAAATATTCATCATAGCTTTCGTTAGAAAATCCCCTTGTTGTACTTGATCATGCCCCAAAAGCTGATGACCAGTCCCAAAATAACGCAAAGCAACAGAAAGGCAACGCCAATCCACACCAAAAGCTCCATGGCAGTTGCGTCATAAATCATCATCAGCACAGAAAACGCGATCGCGCCAACGCCGACAGTCAGCGTGCCACCGCCTACCATTCTGCCAAACGGCACTCTATCTTCTTCCTTGACACGATGGCGATGATAGGAATGCAGTGAATTAATATTCCCTGTCATATTGATGATTCCCATGACCGAAATCAGAATACCTAGAACCAAAACCGGAATATGAACGATCATGTATAATTCTCCTTTGCAAACGAGAATTCCTCTATGCGCGCCGCATCAAATCTGCCATACACCTTGAGCGTCAAGGTGTGCGTACCGCAGATCGGTGCGATCTTGGTGCTTGCGGTGATATACGTATCACTTGCAGGCAACTTAAAATCCGTGTGGTAGCACCCGTCGATATACAGCTCCACGCGGCAATTTACATCCGAACAAATACGAATGGAAAAGGTATTCTCCCCCGCAAAGTCCAGATACCGGTAGGTGAAAGTATCACCGTTGTGCACCTCTGTCAGTGCCAGCACGTGCGTAGACTCTGCGTCACCCGCGACGCGCACATTGCCGCTCAGCTCGCAGGCAAGATGTGCAGGCATCGTGGTGCTTGCGGGAATAGGCGCGCCCGCCCCCTGCGTCGTCTGCTTGACCTCCGAGATCGATCCGTCCTCGTTAAAATAAATGGGCTCAACGCAAACGTGACGCGAAAACTCGGTGCCGTGCGTAGAGCGGTGGTAGAACACATACCATTGCCCATGAAACTGCTCCATGGATCCGTGGTTGTTCCACACGCCGGGGTCACAGCCGAAATTGTCAATGATCACACCGCCGTAGGCAAAGCCGTGCATGGGGTGATCGGATACCGCGTAGCCAAGGCTGGAGGGTCTGCCGTCAGGACGGTCGGGGTCGCCGTGGCGGTGCGTATCGGCAAACAGATAATAGTATTTTCCGTTGATCTTTTTGACCGAACTTCCTTCGTGAAATTCGTGCTCCTCCACGGTCAAGGGCGTGCAGATGGTATCCGGCTCGATCTCGACCATGTTGTCCTTGAGCTTGGCGGCGTGACACCACGTGATCTGCCCCCAATAGAGGTACGCCTGTCCGTCATCATCAATGAGTACAGCGGGATCAATGCCCCACACGCCCTCAATTTGTCCGACGTCGGTAAACGGTCCCGTCGGGCTTTGCGATTTTGCAACGCCGCAGCGTCCGTCCGGTACGCAATAATAGAGATAATACCAGCCGTCGCGGTAGGCGCAGTCGGGGGCGTACAACGCACCGCAATCCTGCGCCCACGTGGAATCGGCAAGCGAGAACACCACACCGTGATCGACCCAATGAACCATATCGTCCGAGGAATACACGTGGTGCACGTCGCTGCAAAAGCTACTGTTCCCTTTGATATCGAACGATCCATACAAATAGATGCGACCGTCCTCCCACACGTGGGCTTCCACGTCGGGCACGAAGATATGCTCGGGCAGGATCGGATTATGTGCAAAATTCATCATGCTGACTCCTTTATTTTTTTCTTATCCTGTCTGCGGAAATGCGCGTATACGAAAATGGCAACCAGCGGAAACAGCGTGCCAAGCAGTATTCCCATGCGCATACCAAGCTGCTCGGGCGCAAGACCTAACGTGCTTGCGAAATTACTGATCCGCGGATTAAGAATAGCCAAGTCGGTGATCATGCCCACAAGCTGAGGTCCTACCGACGCACCCATATCACCGCCTGCTGCCATGAGTGCAAAGATCAGTACGCCACCCGTGGGAAAACGGTCGGAGGCGACAAGCAAGCTGCCCGGCCACATCATGGAAACGCAAAAGCCGGTAAACGCACAGCCCAAAAGCCCAATGACGGCAAAGGGCGAGAGCGCAGCGATCAGATAACAGGCAGTCGCCCCGACAGCTCCCCACATAATCGCGCGGGACGGGTATTTGCCGATCTTGGAGAACAGGCTTCGCCCAAGACCTAACGCAAATGCAAAGAGTGCCACGCCAAGCAGGTCGCCAAGCACCTTAGGCAGTCCCAATGCCTGCTCCAAGTACCCCGATGCCCATTGCGCCATGGTGCACTCGGCAGCACCGCCCAAAAAGATTGCTGCGATGCAAAGCCAGACCGTCTTATCCTTGAGAAAGCGCACCGCGCCCGCGGTCTTTTCGGGGGTCTGCATTGCGGGAATGGGTGCGCCCGCAAACAGTATGGCAGCAGTGATGGGTACAAGCGTCATCAAAAGCGTCAGCCATTGCCAATGCTCGTTGCCCACAAGCAGCAAAAAGGCGGTGGCAACGACTACCATGCCCACAACGCCCCAGGCGTACACAGAGTGTAGCTTGCTCATTTCATGATCGGGATTTTCTGCGGGGATAGCGGCAATCACCGGGCTGATGAGCACCTCGCAAAGCCCCGAGGCAGCGCAGGACACCACCGTACCAAGCACCAAGCCCAGATACACGGCATTCGGGAAAAGCACAGGCGCTGCCGCGGTCAGCACAAGACCCGCGATCGCGATCACGGGGGTCAGACGTACGGTCAGCGGAATATTGAATTTATGTGAGAAAAACGAAAAGATCAGGTCAACGGTAAGCTGAGTAAAGAAATTGATCAGCACCAGCGTACCAAGCAGTGAATACGAGATGCCGTACATCTCGTGGAAGGTCAGAAACAGAAGCGGCGGCAGGTTGCCGATCACGCTCATGGTCATGTTGACGCTGTAGCATGCCGCGACCGTGCGGCGGTAGGCTCTTTGCATAATGGGGTCTTCCTTTCGGGGTCAGTGCAGTTAAGAAAATTATAGCATAATTGCGCGAGGGAGTCAATGGAAAATGTTGAAATATAAAGGGGCTTCTTCATGCAAACGAAGCTCCCGTATGTGATAATTAGTTGCCGCAGGCGCCGGCGATCAGTGATCGCCAGCG
>JAZNBB010000066.1:0-15324 GCA_045586845.1 Eubacteriales bacterium | reverse complement strand
ACATATTAGGACAACTCCTTGGCTCACAGAACGACATGGCTACGATCCGACTTGTACTTGACAGCATCCAGGAAGGAACGGATCTTCTTATCGAACAGATCGCCTTCGTCCTTGATGATCGGCACCTCGTATTCCATATCCACGCCACCGATGGTTTTGTAGATCTTCATGGGACCGCCGACAGTACCGTTCCAGCAGTCGGTGGAAGGAATACGCAAACCTGCCTTGGTACCCAGAATGATGGTATCACCGGGGGTATTGATGTTCATCGCCCATGCAATACGGAAGTCCAGAATAATGCCGCCCTCCAGTCTGACAAATGCAGCTGCGAAGTCGTCGACGCCAAACAGATCCGCATATTCGGGGTGACCGGGATAAGTTGCAGGGTCCTTGCCAAAGAAATCGCTCTTATAACCGGTTACAGTCAAAGGCTTGGGATAGCCAACCGCATTGAGCACCATATCCAGCGAATAACAGCCGATATCAGCCAGTGCGCCAAGACCTGCGGTCTTGTCTTCGATAAACGTGGTGCCGAAGGGCGTGGGAATACCTCTGCGTCTGCCGCCGCCGGTCTGAATGTAATAGACCTTACCAAGCTCACCGCTGTCCACGATCTTCTTGATCATCTGCATATTGGCATCCAGTCTGGGCTGGAAGCCGATAGACAACACCTTACCGCTCTCTTTCTCCGCCTTCATGACCTCAACTGCTTCATCAAGGGTTACGGTAAAGGGTTTTTCAAGCATAACGTTGACGCCCTTCTGCAGCGCGTAAATGGTGGGAATTGCGTGCTGACGGTTGTAGGTGCACACGGAAACCGCATCCAGCTGCAGACTTTCATCGTCCAGCATTTCCTTGTGCGAAGCGTAATCGGTCTTAACACCCTCAACTCCGCCGTCCTTGAAGAACTTGGCAGCCTTGCCGGGGATCAGATCGCAGCCGGCAACAATTTCAACGTCGGGCATCTTTTTGTAGGAAGCAAGATGTGCTCCTGCGATCCAGCCGCATCCGATAATACCGATGCGCAGCTTTCTGTTGGTGTCGATAACCACCTCGTTTTGCTGGTTTTTATAGTCCAGCTTAGCATCCATTTTTTCAGGCATGGTCATATCCTCCGTAAAATGATTTTTTATTGTTGTGCGCCGTCAATAGCCGAGCGTGCGCAAATAACTTCTACTCTTTTCAATGCTCTCAAGCGGAGTCAGACCCATAGAGGGCGAATCCTGCTCGACAACCACCCACTGTGCGCCTGCCGCTTCGGAAGCTGCAAGAATACCCGAGAAATCCTGACAACCGGAGCCGACCGGACGGAACTCAAATGCCTGCGTTGCGCTTCCTTTTTTTTCGGATTCAATACCGATCAGCTCGTACATATTATCCGACTTGCCGCCTACAAAATCCTTCAGATGCACCACGGGCGCTCTGCCGCTGTACTTGGTGATGTAGCCCGCCGGATCTTCACCGCCCACCTTGACCCAGCAGGTATCCAGCTCGGTCTGCAGATATTCTGCGGGAACAGTATCATACAGCACGTCCAACGCGTACTTCCCGTCAATCTTATCAAATTCAAAATCGTGATTGTGGTACAACATCTGCATACCAAGATCCTTAGTCACCTTGCCAAGTGTCAATGCGTTCTTGACCACGTCCGCAAAGCCCTCTGTACCCGGACGGCACTCGGGAGTCAGATACGGGATGGCAACGAATTTGCATCCGATCTCGGCATACTGTCCAAGCACGCCCTCGGGGTCTGCCAACATATCGTAGTAAGGAACGTGCGCAGAGATCGGTACAAGACCGATATCCTCACACATTTTCTTAATTTCAGCGGGTGCATAGCCGTAAAGCCCTGCAAATTCCACGCCGTCATAACCCATTTCCTTAATCTTTTTTAGCGTACCCGGGAAATCTGCCGCAGCATCATCTCTGACCGAATACACCTGTACCGCTACCGGTAATGCCATAATGCACCTCCATTTTGAGGATTTTCACCCCATTTTTCTTAATTATAAGACAAAAGGTGCGAACTTTCAAGACATTCATAGGTATTAAGCGGACACATCTTGCTGTTTTGTACAAAACATGGCGATCTGCACATTTGAGCAAATCGCCATTTGTTAATATTAGCCAAAAAGTTGTGAAACCACGACCCATAGCTCCTTGGTTTGTGCGAAAGCCGCATCCAATTGACTTGTGGGCATGGGATACTCCACGGTTGCGATCTCGACCGTTACCGAGGGAACGCCCTTTTCCAAAGTAATCCAATCATTCAGTGACGCGTCCAGATGCGAATCATAAATCAGATTATACCCGGTATGGTCACAAACCGTGCGCGCAAGATCCAGTGTTTGCTGTCGCACGCTGCCCGTCATGCCGCAATCCCAGTAAACCACCTGCCCCGCCGTGTGATACGCAAGCAACGCCTCAATCTCGCCCAAAGTCTCCACGTATGCGCTGATCGCCTTGGTTTCAGGCTCGGAAGCCGCACTTGATCCCTTGTAGTTGCGGAAGCATGGCGCAAGAATACCGGTTTTGACCTCCGACCAATTGGAAAGCGCAAAATTGCGGTTAATATCCACACCATTGGCGTTCGCCTTCCAGTTGTATGCCAGATAATCGTTGATATCGTCCGCAGTGGTCAGCCCGTCGCGCAAATTTTCTGCATAAATCTTTTCCACGGTAGCTCTGGCCTCGGGCGTTTGCATGGAGTCAATGCCGCAAAGCGCCAGCATGATACCGTCGGGATTGACCATGGGAAGCACGCAAAACGCATACTGCTCCAGCATTTCGGCATAGGACAGACCGTTGAAGCTGCCTGACTCTCGGTTAGCAAGATAATATTCCATCTGTGTCATGACCAAAAGACTGCTCAGATACTCCTTACCATGTGTGCCGCCGGTCAACAACACCTTTTTTTCGGCATTCGGGTTGCCTACCACACAAGCAAAAATCTCTCTTCCGTCTACGCTTTTACCAATACTCTCGTAGCAAAAGTGTTCGCCGTACGTTTCAGCGAGTGCGGCAAGGTCCTCGACCATATCAGGATAAGTATAACCCATCTCGCCCGGGATCACAATGCCGTCCATAGGGGCGTCGGGCACTTGCACGGTCTGCTCGGTCGTGGGGACATCAGCTTGCGTGTCATCGTCCGTGCAGGGCTCGGTCGTATTGCCGCTTTCGGGCTGCGTGGCTTGCTCTGTTGTGCTCTGTTCGGACGATTGCGTATCCTCGCTCGCACCACCGAAAGTATCACAAGCAACCGCACTCATCAGCAAGAGCAGGATCAGTGTGCCGCAGCACAAGCTTTTGTATATATGTGTCATTCCTTCTCCTCCCGATATTCCAAAATGTCGCCGGGCTGGCAATCAAGCTCACGACAGATAGCCTCCAACGTGGAAAAGCGTACTGCGCCGGCGTGCCCGTTTTTAAGCTTGGAAAGGTTGACAGGTGAGATGCCTACGCGCTGCGCTAACACACCAAGCTGAATTTTTCTGTCCGCCATAACACGGTCAAGTCTGACGATGATTGCCATTGGAGCCTCCATTTTTCTACATTTATTATATTATAATACACGCACAGTCGTTTGTCAATCAAAATTTAACGGAAAACATTAATGGATCTGCAAAAGCTCCACAAGCACGTTTTTTGTTGCAGGCTCTTGATTTTTAGTGACAAGCATGCTATAATTGATGCGATCATACAAAACAGGAGGACTGCCATGATCCTTGTCATTGATATCGGCAATACGTGTATTACACTGGGCGGATTTGAGACAGATGAGCACAGCTCCCCGGTATTCGTATCCCGACTTGCAACCGACCTTAGCGGCACGGCGGACGAGTACGCTTCTCGCATTCTATCCGCCCTCGCGCTGCACAAAATAGACGCTGACCGCGTTTGCGGCACGATCTTTTCCTCGGTCGTTCCGCCCTTAAACAGAGTGATCAAGCAGGCGTTGTATTTTTTATTCGGGAAGCTCCCCTTGTCAGTCGGCCCCGGTATCAAAAGCGGCATCAGCATCCGTTGCGATATTCCCTCCTCGGTGGGCGCAGATTTGATCGCCACTGCCGTTGCGGCACAAAAGCTGTACACCTGCCCTGCCCTGATCATCGATATGGGTACAGCAACCAAAATGACCGTGGTGGATGAAAACGGCGCGTTCATCGGAGCATCTATCATCCCGGGTGTTAACATGGGGCTTGGCGCGCTCTCGGAGCAGACCGCGCAGCTGCCCAAGATCAGCCTGGAGACACCTGCTAAGGTAATTTCCAAGAACACGGCAGATTGCATGAGATCAGGCGTTCTGTACGGAAACGCAAGCATGGTGGATGGCATGATCGATCGTATTTGCAGAGAATACGGTCAAGAGCTCTGTGTTCTGGCAACGGGCGGCATGGCATCCACGATCATTCCCTTGTGCAACCATGACGTTACGATTGACGAGCATCTGATACTCAAGGGTTTGTACATCCTGTATCAAAAAAATCAAATATAACCCCGGTATATTTTCTGCCAAGCAGTCAATATAAATTTTATGCGTTGTACCGCCGTGCGCGGACGACAGCAAGGAGGATTTTTTATGAAAGGAACACAAAATTCCAAAAAACGAACGCTCCGACTGGCACAGATCGCTATGTTGATCGCGCTGATCGCTGTTTTGCAGATTCTTGCCACCGTGTTCAGCAAGGTGGTTGCTCTTCCCGTCAGTATTACCCTGACCCTGGTTCCCATTGTCGTGGGCGCTGTTATGTTTGGACCTTGGGTAGGCGGCATTCTCGGATTTTCGTTCGGTGCGATCACGCTCATCCTCGGCTTGACCGGGTTTGATCTCTCAACCGTTGCTTCACTGGAATTCAACGTTCCCGCAACGATCATACTGGTATTGCTCAAGGGTACTGCAGCCGGTGTGGTTGCCGGTGCAATCGCTATCCCCTTCAAAAAGAAAGAAAAGTTGTATCCCGCCGTGTTTTCCGCAGCAATTCTTGCCCCTCTGACCAATACCGCAATCTACCTGGTGGGTATGATGACTGTTTTCAGATCTCAGTGGGCAATTGAGGAGGACGCCGCTGAGGTTGGCGGAATGTTCGCCCTTGCAATCATTGTCATTGCTTTGACTCTTGTGAACTTCGTCATTGAAATGATCATCAACGTCGTGCTCGCTCCCTCGGCAGTCAGAATTATTGAAGCTGTTAAGAAGAGTAAGTTAGTACAATAAAGGAAGAAAGCCGCAGAGAATTCTGCGGCTTTTTTGGAGATAAGCAGTGTACCGACGATACGCAGAAGTTTTTTCAGGGATGACCTATCCCGCAGCGATAACCGAAAAGCTCCACACAAAAAGCCTTGCCCTACCGGCTTTTCCGCTCGGGTATAACCTTGCAGGCGCGGTGACACAAAAAGCCTTGCCCCGCTGGGGAAGGTGGCGCCGCAGGCGACGGATGAGGTCCCCATAAGACCGCTCTTGACCCTTTTAGGCTGTCCTTCCCATAGGGCAAGGAATCCCTTTCTCCCCATCGGGGAGATGTCTCGGAACGCGACAGCAGGGGTGTTTTTTCACAAAAGAAAGGGAGGCACCATCATGCACCTCCCATACTATCTTGGAATATTCGATCAATATACTTACATACCATATCAAACTCTCTGTCAACACTTTTGTTGGAAACCCTTATTACCATTAATCCGTATCCCTCCAAAATCTCTGTACGCAATTCATCCTTTCGCATTCCCTCATCTGTTTCGTGTTGAGAACCGTCCACTTCAATTATCAATTTTGCTTTGTGACAGTAAAAATCTGCTATAAAATGATCAATCATAACTTGTCTGCGAAATTGAATCGGATAATTTTTCAGAAAATCATACCACAGATGGTTTTCCTGCCGAGTTGCTTTGGTTCGCATATTTCTGGCTAAAGGCTTATTTTTTCCATCATACCAAAAAGGCACTGTAAAATTCTCCTTTTTATTATTTCAGTTATTTTTCATGGCTCGAAGGCTGTACCTATTTCTGCAGGAATCCCAGTCCCCCCTCTTCGTCGCTTCGCTCCGTCTCCCCGATGGGGAGAAAGGGATTCCTTGCCCTATGGGAAGGACAGCTTAAAATTGTTCTGAGCGGTTTTATGGGGACCTCATCCGTCGCCTGCGGCGCCACCTTCCCCAGCGGGGCAAGGCTTTTTTGCGTGCCCGAAATCTTCGGTCTACTGCAAAGGGATATTACCATAATTTGCGGGGCACGTCTATCAACCCCGCCAAATAATCCAATGATATGTTATAGTATTGTGCCAATGTGATAACATGATGGAACGGTATTTCACGCAAGCCTCGTTCGTATCTGCTATACTGCTGTTGTGTGATTCCCAAAATTTCTGCAACTTCGGATTGCAACTTTTCTTTGTCCTCTCTTAAGTCTTTCAATCTTTGGTAATAATTCATAATCTGCGCTCTCCCCTTTTGTTCATTAAGGAGATTATAGCATACATCTGATCAGATGTATTGACAGTACGCCCGAACGGATGTATAATGTATTTCATAACTCCGATAGCTCGCCAAACAAGCTCCGATTACTGCGACACAAAAACAGCAGGCTTGCGCCTGCTGTTTTTGCTGTATTGTTTGAAATCAGAACAAACCGGTAATGACGCCGTCCTTATCCACGTCGATCTTTTCAGCCGCGGGAACTTTGGGAAGGCCCGGCATGGTCATGATATCGCCCGTCAGCACCACCACAAAGCCTGCGCCTGCGGAGACCTTGACGTTCTTGACCGTAACCGTAAAGCCCTCGGGGGCGCCCAGCTTAGTCGTATCGTCCGAGAAGGAATACTGCGTCTTTGCCACACAGATGGGGCACTTGTCAAAGCCCAGAGCGGTCAGCTCTGCGATCTGCTTTTGTGCAGCGGGCAGAATGGAAACGCCTGCGCCGCCGTAGACCTTCTTGACAACCGCTTCAATCTTATCCTGAATACTGCCTTCCAGCTCGTAGGAGAAGGTGAAATCTCCCTGCTCTTCTTCGCACAGTCTGACCACCTCGGAAGCGAGAGCGATACCGCCTTCGCCGCCCTTTGCCCAAACCTCGGACAGAACGACGTTAACGCCCAGCTCACGGCACTTGCACATGATCTCCTCAACCTCAGCATCGGTGTCGGTGGGGAAACGGTTGACCGCCACCACGCAGGGCAGCTTGTACACGTTCTTGATGTTGGAAACGTGACGCAAAAGGTTAGGCAAACCCTTACCCAGTGCCTCAAGATTTTCTGTTCCCAGCTCGGTCTTGGCAAGACCGCCGTGCATCTTGAGCGCACGGATGGTAGCCACCACGACCACTGCGTCGGGGGTCAAGCCAGCCATACGGCATTTGATATCAAGGAACTTCTCAGCTCCCAGATCCGCACCAAAGCCTGCCTCGGTGACCGTATAGTCACCCAACTTCATTGCCAGCTTAGTAGCCATGATCGAGTTGCAGCCGTGCGCGATATTTGCAAAAGGTCCGCCGTGCACCAGCGCGGGAGTGCCCTCTAAGGTCTGCACCAGGTTAGGCTTGATGGCATCCTTGAGCAGTGCCGCCATAGCACCCACAGCCTTGAGATCACCTGCGGTGACAGGCTTCTGGTCATACGTGTACGCAACGATGATGCGGGAAAGCCTTGCCTTGAGGTCCTCGATCGAGGAAGCCAGGCAGAACACAGCCATGATCTCGGATGCGACCGTGATATCATAGCCATCCTCACGGGGCGTGCCGTTGACTCTGCCGCCAAGGCCGTCCACAACAAAGCGAAGCTGACGGTCATTCATGTCCACGCATCTCTTCCAGGTGATGCGTCTGGGATCAATATTCAGCGCGTTACCCTGATAGATGTGATTATCCAGCATTGCTGCCAGCAGGTTGTTAGCAGCACCGATGGCATGGAAGTCGCCCGTAAAGTGCAGGTTGATATCCTCCATGGGCACGACCTGTGCCCAACCGCCGCCCGCAGCACCGCCCTTGACACCGAACACGGGACCGAGAGAAGGCTCACGCAAAGCAACCATAACGTTCTTGCCGATCTTGCGCATACCGTCCGCAAGACCAATGGTGGTGGTAGTCTTACCCTCTCCTGCAGGAGTGGGTGTGATTGCCGTAACAAGAATGAGTTTACCGTCCTTCTTGTCCGTAGCGTTCATGAGCGCGGTGTAGTCCACCTTTGCCTTATATTTGCCGTACTGCTCAAGATACTGCTCGTCAATTCCCGCAGTCTTGGCAATTTCGGTAATGGGTCGCATCTGTATGCTCTGGGCAATTTCAATATCAGTCATCATAACGGTTATTCTCCTTAAATCAAACTTGTTTGTTGGAGGTCTTGACCACAACATCGTGTGCGCCGCCCTCAACGATACTGGTAGAAGACACCAGCGTCAGCTTTGCTTTTTGCTGCAGCTCGGGGATGGTGAGTGCACCGCAGTTGCACATGGTGGATCTGACCTTGTAAAGCGTGGTCTGCACGTTATCGGACAGCTTGCCTGCGTAAGGCACGTAAGAGTCAACGCCCTCTTCAAAGGACAGCTTTGTCGCACCGCCCAGGTCGTATCTCTGCCAGTTACGGGCACGGTTGGAGCCCTCGCCCCAATACTCCTTCATCAGCGTGCCGCCCACGTTGACCTTTGCGCTGGGGGATTCCTCAAATCTTGCAAAGTATCTGCCGAGCATGACAAAATCTGCGCCCATAGCCAGAGCGAGCGTGATGTGGTGGTCGTGTACGATACCGCCATCCGAGCAAACGGGCACGTAAATACCGGTCTCCTCAAAATACTCGTCACGAGCTTTGCAGACCTCGATCAGCGCAGTTGCCTGACCTCTGCCGATACCCTTGGTCTCTCTGGTAATGCAGATCGAGCCGCCGCCGATACCGACCTTGATAAAGTCCGCACCGCAATCGGCAAGAAAGCGGAAGCCTTCTCTGTCAACCACGTTGCCTGCGCCCACCTTGACACTCTCACCGTAATGCTCACGAATCCACGCGATGGTCTGCTGCTGCCAAGCCGAAAATCCCTCGGAGGAGTCAATGCAAAGCACATCGGCACCGGCTTCAACCAATGCGGGAACTCTTTGCGCATAGTCACGGGTGTTGATACCCGCACCGACCACGTATCTCTTCTGTGCATCCAGCAGCTCGCCGGGGTTCTGTTTATGGGTATCGTAGTCCTTGCGGAACACGAATGCGACCAGATTTCCGCCCTTGTCTACGATAGGCAAGGAATTGAGCTTATGATCCCAAATAATATCATTCGCAGCCTTCAGAGTGGTGCCCTCGGGCGCGGTGATCAGCTTTGCAAGGGGTGTCATGAACTCCTCAACCTTCAGATCGGGAGACATACGGCTGACGCGGTAATCTCTGCCGGTCACGATGCCCAGCAGCTTGCCGGTACCCGTGCCGTCATCGGTGACGGCAACCGTGGAGTGCCCCGTCTTTTCTTTGAGTGCAAGAATATCTGCCAAGGTCTGATCGGGACGGATGTTGGAATCACTGCGGACAAAGCCTGCTTTGTGACCCTTGACACGGGCAACCATAGCGGCTTCGTTTTCGATGGTCTGCGCACCGTAAATGAAGGACACGCCGCCCTCCTTTGCAAGAGCTACTGCCAATTTGTCGCCCGAAACCGACTGCATGATCGCAGATACCATGGGAATATTCATGGCGATAGCAGGCTGCTCTCCCTTTCTGAAGCGCACCAGAGGGGTCCGCAGAGACACGTTGGCGGGAATGCAATCAGGACCCGAGTAACCGGGAACCAACAGATATTCATTAAATGTATGAGACGCTTCGGGATAAAAGTATGCCATATCTATTTACCTCCTAAAATTAACCTTTGAAATACTTGACAGCGGATGCAAACATGCCGATATCAAAGCTACCGGGCACATTGCGGTACAGTCCCGAGCCAATACGCTCGGAGTGCCCCATCTTACCGAACACTCTGCCGTCGGGAGAAGTAATACCTTCTATTGCGAAAACAGAGTTATTGGGATTGCAGCGCACGTCTGCAGTCACGATTCCCTGCTCGTCTACGTACTGCGTAGCGACCTGTCCGTTTGCAGCCAGCTTGGCAGCCAGCTCCTCGGAGCAAAGGAATCTGCCTTCGCCGTGCGAGATGGGCACGTTGACTACGTCACCAACCTTGACGTTTTGCAGCCAAGGCGACAGGTTCGAGCAGATACGGGTGCGTACCACGCGAGATTGGTGTCTGCCGATGGTATTATAGGTCAGAGTGGGACAATTTTCATCGGTATCGATGATCTTACCGTAAGGCACCAGACCCAACTTGACCAGTGCCTGGAAGCCATTGCAGATACCTGCCATCAAGCCGTCACGGTTGTCAAGGAGGTCGCTAACCTGTTCCTTGATCTCGGCGTTACGGAAGAAGGAGGTAATAAACTTACCCGAACCGTCGGGCTCATCTCCGCCCGAGAATCCGCCGGGCAGGAAGATGATCTGTGACTCGCGGCAAAGCTTTGCAAACTGCTCGACCGAACGGGCAATGCCGTCACCCGTGAGGTTGTTGATAACAAATATCTTTGCTTGTGCGCCCGCATCCGAGAACGCCTTTGCGCTGTCATATTCACAGTTTGTACCGGGGAATACGGGAATAATCACCTGCGGCTGTGCCGTCAGAATTGCAGGAGCCTTGGTCTTACATCCGCCCGTGTAAGCCACGGTGGGAAGTGCACCGTGCTTGTGCTCGATGTTGCAGGAGTAAACGCCCTCCAGCTTATTTTCGTAGGGGTCAAGCAATGCGTCAAGAGATACAACGGCATCACCCAGCGCAATACTCTTCTCTGCGGTGGTTTGACCTAACAGCACACCTTCAATCTCTGCACCCTCGGCAAGCTCCAGCACGAATGCACCGTAGTTGTATCCGAAGATGGTTTCCATGGTCACTGCCCTGTCAAATGCAAAGCCGATGCCGTTACCCATGCTCATCTTGAGCACGCCCTCGGCAACGCCGCCCAGCGTGGGGGTCCATGCGGCAAGCACCTTGCCCTCTTGCATACCCTTGTGCACAACCTCGAACAAAGTCTTGACGCTCTCGGCTATGGGCAAACCGTTCTCGCCAATCTCGGGAGTCAACAGAACCACATTATGACCTGCGCCCTTGAACTCACCGCTGACTACCTCGGACACATCGCCCGTGGTGACTGCGAAAGAGACCAATGTGGGAGGCACGTCAAGCTGCTCGTAAGAGCCGCTCATCGAGTCCTTGCCGCCGATAGATGCGATCTCAAAATCCTTCTGTGCCATCAAAGCACCCAGCAGAGCAGCCATGGGCTTGCCCCAACGTGCGGGATTCTGACCGGGCTTTTCAAAATATTCCTGGAAGGTCAGATAAACGTCTTCAAATTTTGCGCCCTGCGCTACCAGCTTGGAAACCGATTCCACAACTGCAAGATATGCGCTGTGGTAGGGCGACTTTTCGGCGATAAAGGGGTTATAGCCCCATGCCATATAGGAACAGGTGTCGGTATGCTTCTTTTCTACCGAGATCTTGTGCACCATTGCCTGAATGGGGGTCAGCTGATGGACACCGCCAAACGGCATGAGCACCGTGCCCGCACCGATGGTGGAATCAAAACGCTCGGAAAGTCCGCGGCGGGAACAGATATTCAGATCTCCTGCCAGAGCCTTGAAGCCCTCTGCAAAGTCTGCGGGGATCTCCTTTGCAAACTCAGCGGTCTTGGAAAGCTTGATGCTCGTACGCTTGCTTGCACCGTTGGAATTTAAAAATTCACGTGAAAGGTCTACGATGACCTTGCCGTTCCACGTCATGGTCAGTCTCTTCTCTGCCTTAACGCGGGCTACGCGGGTAGCTTCAAGGTTTTCCTCAAGCGCCAGCTCGCAGAAGCGATCCACGTCCTCCGGCGCGACCACGACAGCCATTCTCTCCTGGCTCTCGCTGATAGCAAGTTCTGTGCCGTCCAGACCCTCATACTTTTTGGGAACTGCATTAAGGTCAATGTCAAGACCGTCCGCAAGCTCACCGATCGCAACCGATACGCCGCCTGCGCCAAAGTCGTTACATCTCTTGATCAGGCGCGATGCCTCGGGATTGCGGAACAGTCTTTGCAGCTTTCTCTCCTCGGGTGCGTTACCCTTCTGTACCTCAGCGCCGCAGCTTTCCAAGGACTCCATGGTGTGCGACTTGGAGGAGCCTGTTGCACCGCCGCAGCCGTCACGACCGGTTCTGCCGCCCAAGAGAATGACAATATCCTCGGGAGCGGGCACCTCGCGGCGTACGTTTTCTGCGGGAGCGGCTGCTATGACCGCACCGATCTCCATACGCTTTGCCGCATATCCATCATGGTAAATCTCGTCCACCTGACCCGTTGCAAGACCGATCTGGTTGCCATAAGAGGAATAGCCCGCAGCAGCCGTGGTGACCAGCTTTTTCTGGGGCAGCTTGCCCGGCAGTGTTTCGGAAAGTGCTCTTGTGGGGTCAGCACCACCTGTGACGCGCATTGCCGCATACACGTAGGAACGACCGGACAGAGGGTCACGGATCGCACCGCCAATGCAGGTTGCCGCACCGCCAAAGGGCTCTATTTCGGTGGGGTGATTGTGTGTTTCATTCTTAAACAAAAGCAACCAGGGTTCGTCACCGTCCTCGGTCTTGACCGTGATCTTGACCGTGCAGGCGTTGATCTCCTCGGACTCGTCAATGCGAGGCAGCTTACCGTTTGCTTTTAAGTAGCGCGTGCCAATGGTGGCAATATCCATCAGCGTCATTGGCTTGTGCGCTCTGCCAAGCTCGCTTCTCATGTTGCGATATACGATGCAAGCGCGCTCCAGCTCCTTGTCCTCCATCTCAATATTTCCGATCTCGGTCAGAAACGTGGTGTGACGGCAATGATCAGACCAGTAGGTATCGATCATGCGGATCTCGGTGATGGTGGGATCCCTCTTTTCGCTCACAAAATAGTCGCGGCAGAATGCCAGGTCATCCATATCCATGGCAAGACCGTAGGTCTTGACAAAAGCCTTCAGCGCGTCAGTATCCATGTTGCAGAAGCCGTGCAGTGTTTCCACGGTAGTAGGAATATCATACTGCGCTGCCAGCGTCTCGGGCTTGTCCAAGGTTGCCTCGCGGCTTTCAACGGGGTTGATGACGTGCTTTTTGATTGCAGCAACGTTGGTATCGGTCAGCGCACCGTAAAGCAAATACACCTTAGCGGTACGAACCGTGGGACGGTCGCCGCAGGAAATGATCTGCATACACTGCGCAGCACCGTCCGCTCTTTGGTCATACTGACAGGCAGATATTCTACGGCAAATACGATAGCGCCGTCGGTGTCAAGCTCTGCGGACACGTTATCCAGCTGCGGCTCGGACAGCACGGTCTGCGTTGCGTAAGAGAACAGCTGCTCGGTGGCATTCTCCACATCGTAGCGATTGATCACACGCACACGCGTCAGGGCTTCGATGCCCAAAAATGTATTGATCTCCTTGCAAAGGGACACAGCCTCGTGGTCAAGTCCCTGCTTTTTTTCTACATATACTCTGTAAACCATGTTGCCCTCCTTAGCCGTGTTTTGCTGCCAGCGCGCGCTGACCGATATCCTTACGCATATATGCGTTTTCAAACTTGACCTGCTTTGCGATCTTGTATGCGTGTGCAACCGCACCCGAAAGAGTATCCTCTACGGCAACCGCGCCAAGCACTCTGCCGCCTGCCGTTACCAAAGTGTCATCCTGTACCTTGGCGCCTGCGACAAAGATATATTCATCCTCACCCGTTTCGGGCAGTATCATGGGATAGCCGGAGCCGTACTTTTGCGGATATCCGCCCGATGCAACCACCACGCAGCAAGCGTGACGCTTTGCAAACTTGACCTCGGTTTCTGCCAGCGTGCCGTTTGCGGTCGCCTGCATGATCGTCAGCAGATCGCTTTCCAGCAAGGGCAACACCACCTGGGTTTCGGGATCACCGAAGCGGCAGTTGTATTCGATCACGCGAGGACCGTTTGGGGTCAGCATTAAGCCGAAGTACAAGCAGCCCTTAAAGGTTCTGCCCTCGGCATTCATGGCTTGCATGGTGGGCAAGAAAATGGTTTCCATGCACTCACGTGCAATTTCCTCGGTGTAATAGGGGTTGGGCGCAACCGTTCCCATGCCGCCCGTGTTCAGCCCTTGGTCGCCGTCCAGTGCGCGCTTGTGATCCATACTGGACACCATGGGCTTGATGCACTTGCCATCGGTAAACGCCAGAACCGATACCTCGGGACCGGTCAGAAATTCCTCAATGACGATGTGATCACCGCTTGCGCCGAACTGCTTGTCCTGCATCATGGAGCGCACAGCGTTCTCTGCCTCCTCACGCGTTTGCGCAATGATAACGCCCTTGCCAAGCGCTAAGCCATCTGCCTTGATGACGGTGGGAACGGGCGCGGTCTTAACGTAAGACAGAGCCGCATCCATATCGTCAAACACCTCGTACGACGCCGTGGGAATACCGTATTTCTTCATCAAATTTTTGGAGAACACCTTGCTGCCCTCAATGATGGCAGCGTTTGCGGTCGGACCGAAACAAGGAATACCGATCTCATTCAGCCTGTCTACGCAACCAAGCACCAACGGATCGTCGGGTGCGACAACAGCAAAATCAATCTCGTGCTCCCGTGCAAACGCAACGATGCCGTCAAGGTCCTTAGCACCCACAGGCACGCAGATCGCGTCATCCTTCATCCCGCCGTTGCCGGGCAGCGCGTAAATGACCTCAACCGTGGGGTTCTCCTTCAGCTTTTTAATAATCGTATGCTCGCGGCCACCGCCGCCTACAACCATTAACTTCATTCGTTTTCCTCTTGTATATCAGTGGTGGAAAAGTCTCATGCCGGTAAACGCCATTGCCATACCGTACTTATCACAGCATTCAATGACTAAGTCGTCACGAATTGAGCCGCCGGGCTCTGCGATGTACTTGACGCCACTCTTCTTTGCTCTCTCGATGTTATCGCTGAACGGGAAGAATGCATCCGAGCCAAGAGCTACGCCATCGATGGTGTCAAGGTATTCTCTCTGCTCCTCACGGGTAAATACCTCGGGCTGCTCGGTAAAATACTTCTGCCAGTTGCCGTCCGCACAAACATCCTCTTCGTTCTGGTTGATATAACCGTCGATGACGTTATCTCTGTCGGGTCTGCCCAGCGTAGGCAGGAACGGCAGGTTCAAAACCTTGTCGTGCTGACGCAGGAACCAGGTATCCGCTTTGCCGCCTGCAAGTCTGGTGCAATGTACGCGGGACTGCTGACCTGCACCGACGCCGACGGCCTGACCGTGCACAGCGAAGCAAACCGAGTTGGACTGGG
>JAZNBB010000065.1:0-12597 GCA_045586845.1 Eubacteriales bacterium | reverse complement strand
CGGATGAGCATAAACTAACTTTTTTCAATGCACAAGTTAGTTCGTGCCTGTCCGGGGCGTCGAGGACGTCGCCCCCTACAGCTGTTTTTATGTGTATATAAGTTTTATATTTCAACAGAAACGGGGATGAATCATCCCCGTTTTTTCGCTAATTCATCAGACCCATCGGCAAGGTCCTTTTTTTGTTCAGTTATCTTTCGCAGAATGCGCCGTTTGTGAAGTCCGGGAAGTCTACGGGTGCGCCGCCCTTGGCGATAGACATTTCGGACAGAGGGGTGACTGCCATCCATGCAGCTGCGTCGTATACATCGATAGGACAGGGCGTGCCGTTGCGAACAGCCTCGATGAACGCGTCGTATACAAGACCGTCCATGCCGCCGTGTCCGCCGCGAATTCCCTCTTTTAAGTACTTCTCCCAAACGGGATGCTCATACTTTTCAAGGTACTTTTCCGCGTTGTTCCACTGCACCGACCAATTCCAATGGTCTGCGGGCGTGAAATCGGAATCCAAATAAAAGGAATTATTGTCCTCCATGTACATGCCCAGTGTGCCGCGCACGGTAAATCTTCTGCTGTATGCTCTGGGCAGCGTTGTATCAAGGCTGAGCGTAATGGTCTCACCGTTTGCGCACTTGATGATGGTGGTCACCACGTCACCTTGCGCGAAATTCGCAGTCTGCAGCGCAGGATTAACAGTTTCGTGCTGCTTTGCATATTCGTTCATACCGCGCGATTTGCTTGCAACCGAAACAAGATTCAAAAATCTGTTGCCGCGGTTGATGTTCAAAATCTGCGCGATCGGACCAAGCTCGTGCGTGGGATAGTTCTCGCAATTTCTGTGCAGGTAATTGCGCAGTCTGTAGTGTCTGTTTTCTTGACCGTAAGCAATCTCGTCGCGCAGGTCGTGGCAGTATCCGCCCTCACAATGCACGATCTCGCCAAACAGCCCCTGCTTGATCATATTCATGACCATCATTTCAATTCTGCCGTAGCAGCAGTTTTCAAGGAACATGAAGGGCGTACCGGTCTGCTCATACGTGCGTACCATCTCCCAACATTGATCGAGCGAATACGCGCCGCCAACCTCCATGCCTACCGCAATGCCCTTCTGCATTGCCTCAATAGCGATGGGCACGTGGGATTCCCAGGAGGATAGGATGAGCACGGCATCCGCAAGCGCGGGATCAAGAACGGCGTGCCAATCGGTGCTTGCAAAGGGTGCAGGCTGTCCATGTCGCTCAACCGCATCCACCGCCCACTTCGTTCTATCCTCATATGTGTCGCAAACGGCAGTAACCACCATGTTGTCCATTCCTAAAAGACAGTTTTCAAGCATATACTGTCCGCGGCAGCCGATACCGACCACCGCTACCCTGACCTTTTCCATACAGGAACCTCCCGGCATACGTGATGCCAATCATATGTATTTACACATACTTTATATCATACTTCTGCTTTTTTGTCAATAATTTCTTAAAACTATTGCATTGTTTTCGCAAGTATGTTATAATTTTGCTGTATGTAAATTTCAAAACGGAGTTTCTCTATGAAAATTATTATTGTTGGTGCAGGAACGGTGGGTACAGTGATTTGCACAAGACTTGCACAAGAGCACCATAATATCACGCTGATCGACCATAACATCACGGTGCTTAATGATATGAGCAATAAATTTGATGTGATCGGTATCGAAGGCAACGGTGCATCTGTTTCCACGCTTCGCAAGGCAGGCGCGGATAAGGCAGACTTACTGATTGCCGTGACCAATCAAGACGAGCTGAACATTTTGTGCTGCGCATCTGCCAAAAAGCTTGGCACAAAGCATACCATCGCGCGCGTGCGCAACCCCGAATACACCGAACTGATGCAAATGCTCAAGCAGGATCTTAACCTTTCCCTGACTATCAATCCTGAGTTATCGGTTGCCAAGGAAATCTCACGTATGCTTCGTTTTCCTTTCGCTGCCAAGGTAGATACTTGCTACCACGGCAGAGTGGAGCTTGCCGAGTTTTTGATTACTGAGGGCTCCCAACTTTGCGGTATGACGCTGGCACAGCTTCATACTAAGTTGAATTTGCGTTTTCTGATCTGTGGGGTTCTGCGTAACGGACAAGGCTACATTCCCAAGGGCGACTTTATACTCGCTGTTGGTGATCAGGTTTGTCTGACCGCACACGATGAAGAAATGGTCAACTTTTTTAAAGCGATCGGCGCTTATAAGCACCCTGTTAAAGATGTGCTGATCGTAGGCGGTGGACGCATGACCTATTATCTTCTCAACCATTTGCAGAAATCCAAGATCCGTGCAACTGTCATTGAGCCGGATAAGCTGCGTTGCCGCGAGCTTGCCGAGCGCTTTGACTGTAACGTGATCCGAGAGGACGGTACCAATCAATCAGTACTGAAAGAAGAAGGCATTGCCAACGCTGACGCCTTTATTGCTCTTTCATCCGAGGATGAGGAAAACGCGATAGTTTCTCTGTATGCCAAAACGCAGAACACCAAGAAAATCATTACGCTGATCAATGCCATGCAGTACGTCGATTTGTTCAAGAACATGGGGCTTGACGGCATTGTTTCACCCAAGTACTCAACATCCAACGAGATCTTGCGTTACGTCAGATCACTGGCTGTTACCAAGGATATTGAAATTGAATCGCTGCACAAACTGATGGAGGACAATTTTGAGGCACTTGAATGTGTGATCAAGGAGCCTGTTGAAGGTATCACGGGCATTCCGCTGAAGCAACTAAAGCTCAGACGCGACGTACTGATTGCGAGTATCGTGCACAAGGATAAAATTGTCATTCCTTCCGGTAACGATAAAATAGAAAGCGGAGATACGGTCATTCTGTTCACCTCGGGTGTTGAAATCAACGATATAAAGGATATTTTGAAGTAATATGAATTATCGCATGCTACGGTATCTGTTAGGGTGCATATTGCTTATTGAGGCAATCTTGATGGTGCTGCCCTTGTCAGTATCATTGATCTTTCATGAGGACATCATGCCTTTTATTTATACGATCGCGCTTTTACTTGTGACCTCTGTTCCCTGCGTCCTGTTTAAGCCCAAAAACACACAGATCTACGCAAGAGAGGGCTTTGTATGCGTTGGTGCTGCTTGGATTTTGCTCTCGATATTTGGCGCACTCCCCTTTATTTTCAGCGGCACGATCCCCAACCCGTTCGACGCGTTTTTTGAAACGGTTTCAGGCTTTACCACCACGGGCGCGTCCATTCTGCTCGCTGTGGAGCATCTGCCGCGCGGCGTGCTGTTCTGGCGCAGCTTTACCCACTGGATTGGCGGCATGGGCGTACTGGTATTCATGCTTGCCATTCTGCCAACAGCTGGCGGAGAGGCAATTCACCTGATGCGTGCAGAGGTACCCGGACCCACCAAGGGCAAGCTGGTACCTAAGATGCGCCAGACCGCGTTGATCCTGTACGGCATCTACATTGTATTGACCGTGCTTGAGATCATCATTCTGCTGTTATGCAAGATACCTCTGTTTGACTCAATCGTCACATCCTTTGCAACTGCAGGCACAGGTGGCTTCTCGATCCTTAACAATTCGATTGCGGGATATCACAATCCCGCTGCAGAGTGGGTCATCGGCATTTTTATGCTGCTTTTCGGCATTAATTTCAATCTGTTCTTCTTTATCTTAGTCGGAAAGATCAAGGATGTTTTCAAAAGTGAGGAGTTGCGTGCATATCTCGGTGTAGTCGTCGCCGCTGTAACTGTCATTCTGATCAATACCTATCATATGTTCGATTCGTTCGGCCAAGGACTGCGTACGGTTTTTTTCCAGGTTTCCTCAATCATGACCACCACAGGCTTTTGCACGACCGAATTTAACGAGTGGCCTGTGCTTTCCAAAACCGTAATCGTCATGCTGATGATAATTGGTGCTTGTGCAGGATCTACAGGTGGCGGTTTGAAGATCTCCCGTATTCTGATCCTTGCAAAAAACGTGGTACGTGAGATCAAACACATGATACGCCCCAGATCTGTTAACGTTGTTCGTGTAGACGGAGAAGTCGTCTCTGACGAAACATTGCGTTCCGCAACGGGATATCTGACTGTCTATATCATTGTAACTATCGCCACTGTTTTACTTATCTCATTTGACAGAAATATTATGGATATGGAGACCAATCTGACTGCTGCCATCTCTTGTGTGAATAACATCGGTCCTGCTCTGGGTGAGTTCGGCGCATTCGGTAATTTCAGCATTTATTCCGATTTTTCCCAGTTGGTGCTTTCCTTTGCTATGTTGTTCGGCAGATTGGAGCTTGTGCCCATGCTGGTACTGTTCTCACCTTATGCATGGAAAAAGAGATAAACAAAAATTTACGGCGAAAGCATTTGTGCTTTCGCCGTTGTTTTTTATTTTGTCACGGTTTCCGGGTTTCCATGACTGCGATATGCAGCAAGTACCAGCCTTACAACCAAAGCCGCCTCTGCTCCGTCGATCTCAAAGTGCCTGCCACTATAAACGCAGTCGTAAAAGTCTGCAATCAGTGCGCCGTGGCTTGAGCCATAGCAGGCTTTTCCAAGACCGACTGCCACATCGTCGTAATGCTCATGACGGTCGCCGAAAAGAACATCCTTAGGCATGACCTTGATCCATTCTCCATCCGCGCGCACGGTCAGCTCAACAGGGCAATCGGTAGCACCGCCGTTGGTAGCATAAAAGGTAAAGCCGCGGTTTTGCTCCCCTGCAAGTATCACGGCGGTGTCCTCTACCTCGATCTTGTCGGCGAGCGTCATACAACTGATGCTTGCACACAGCTGCTCGGGCATACCGACAAACCACTGGACCAGGTCAAGAGTGTGCAATGCCTGATTGATCAACACGCCGCCGCCCTCAGTGTCCCATTTTCCCCTCCACGCACCGGAAGCGTAATATGCGGCATCTCTGTACCATGTGACGCTTGCTGTTGCACACAGGCTGTTTTTGCCCTCCAAATAGGCCTTAACCGCGCGGTTGGCTGCATTGTATCTGTTTTGCAAGCAAACACCGAGCTGCGCGCGACTGTTTTTTTCTGCCTCTAAAATGCGCGGAATATCCTCTTCTTTTATGCAAAGCGGCTTTTCGCACAGTACGTTGATATTGCGCGCGAGTGCATCTATGATCATTTGCGCGTGCAAATAGTGAGGTGTGCAGATATGCACTACATCGATCTGCTCACGGTCAAGCATTTCCACATAATCGGTATAGTGATTCTGCCCCGGTGCCAAGGTCAATGCAGCTTCGTTACAATCACAAACTGCAATGATCTCATGTCCCAGCTGCTTCAGCACCTGCTCGTGTAATTTTGCAATATTACCGTAACCGATAATAGCTGATCTCATACCATTCTCCTTATTTCGATCCAAACGTACCTGCAGTATCCGCAACCGCGCCATCGTCACAGTCTTTCTTTTTGGAGCTTGCCACGTGCTGTTTCAACTCACGCAGATATCGCTCTTGATCTACGGGCAAAGAGATAGGCTCACCACCATTCCAACCGGAGAGCTCGATCGCATTCATCAGCTCTACGCCATGGATGCCCTCCACGCCATTGACAAACAGCTCTTGCTCACCGCGCACGGCAGCGATAAAGTTATTGAGAATACCCATATGCTGGGGGTTTTGACCATCGGTTTCGACCTCGGTTTTATTGCATTTAGGAGGCACAAAACCTGTGTCTGCCGTTCTCGACCATTCCTGCGTATCCTGCTCGTTCTGCCAATAATAGAGCTTATCGCCCTCAACCATCAGCTTGCCTTTCGTGCCCGAGATTTCAAATCGATTGGTACCGGGAGCTTCCCCCGTCGTGGTAATAAATACACCGGTTGCACCGTTCTTGTAACGGAAATATGCAGTGACCTCATCCTCGACCTCAATGTCATGCCACTTACCGTACTGGCAGAAACCGTTGACCTGCACAGGCAGCTCTCCGACCACCCATTGCACAAGGTCGATCTGATGCGGGCACTGGTTGATCAGAACACCGCCCCCCTCACCTTCCCAGGTTGCTCTCCAGCTGCCGCTGTCATAATACTTTTGGGTACGGTACCAGTCGGTAATGATCCAGGTCACGCGTTGCAGCTCACCAATGCCGCCGGATTGTACGATTTCGCGCATTTTTCGATATACGCAATTGGTGCGCTGGTTGAACATCATAGCGAACAGGGCGTTTGAGCGTTTGGCAACCTCATTCATTTCCTTGACCTGCTTGGTATACACCCCTGCAGGCTTATCGCAGATAACGTGAATGCCGCGCTTGAGTGCCTCGGACACCATTTCCGGATGTAAATAGTGCGGCACGACCACCATGACCATATCGCAAAGTCCGCTGTCAAGCAGATCGATATAGTTATCAAAATACGCAATGTCTTGCCCCTGCGTTCTTGTTTTCATAATCTCGATCTTTGCGGGATTATTATCGCAAAGGGCGGTAACAACGCCATTCGGGATCTTACCGGGGTTGAACAGCCCCGCTATATAGTGCGTGCCCTGGTTACCCAGTCCTATGATACCTACTCTAACCTTTTCCATTTTATAAGCCTCCTTAAAAGTGTTCATGAATATATCTGATACTGCGACTGACCTGTTCCATGGTGTCAGGCAGCGTTGCCGCGTTGTCTTGTTCGACAAAGAAATACTCGGTGCCGGCGGTCTTCATACGCGGCAGCAGTGCAGCGAAATCAATGTTACCGTCGCCCACGGGTGCAAATCTCGGCTCATATCCACCCGGTCCCCCCTGTCCTTTGACGATCATATAATCCTTGAGGTGCACGCATCCGATCCTTCCCTTGAGTTTATCCACAGTCGCACCGATATCCACGCCGCCGTATTGTAACCAATACGTATCCAGCGTGAAATTGATGTGTGGCGCGTTTTCCACCATATAATCAAACACACTGATACCGTCGTGCTTGACAAATTCAAAATGGTGATGGTGGTAGAAGAAGAAAAAGCCGTTGTGCTGCATGACTTCGCCCGCGCGATCCAAGGATGCCACGATGCTGCGGCAGCGATCGAGATCACCAACCGCGTCAAACGGCATAGCGCCAAGCCCGATACGGGTACAGCCAAAGCGCGCGTGCTCCTCCATGAGTCGCTCGGTGTCGTTGACGATGCGGTCAAGCGGTACATGGGTAAGCACCACAGGCATTTGTGCCTCACGGCTGACACGCGTGATCATATCGGCATCAAACATCCCGCCCGAATATTGCATAAAAGAATATCCCATTTCCCTGAGCTGTTTGGCAGCCTTCAGGAAATGCGCCTCGGTATCCAAATAATTGCGGATCGAATACAAATTAAGTCCTGCTTGCATCTTTGATATATTCCCCTCTTTCATGCCTGTATCCGTTTTGCAGCAACAATTCTTTGAGTGCATTTGCTGCTGCATCGAAAGCTTGATCGTTAGTATCGTATGTGTACTTATTCTTCATTTCGCTCGCGTCGATCTGCGCGTATCCCGCAAACACACGCAAATGCGGCTCCAGCGTCAACACGACGTCGACATCGGGATCGATCATAGCAATCAGCTTATCGATCTGACCGTCCCCGTGCCCTGCAGGCACGATCTCGCCCGTCTGCACGATCACGTCCTTGATATGAAAATACTCACTCTGTGCGTGCAGCGCAGGCAGCGTTTGCTCTGCAGACTGTCCGCATTGCAAAAAATTAGCCGGATCGTATACGTGCTTCATGCCGGGTACGTTTTGCCTGAGCAGTTGCACGCGTTCCAAAGTGTCTCCGAAAATGTCCTTTTCGTTTTCATGGCACAGCACAACACCGTATCCGTCTGCCACCGTGACCATACGACACAGATATTCATACACCTTTTCCGGCTGCTTGTATGCGCTGAAAAAACTGAATATGCGGACATACTTGCAACCAAATACATTTGCAAGGCTGCAAACGTGCTCAAGGGTTTGCAGATATTCCTCAATAGCCACCGTAATGTCCACCTTACCAATCGGCGAGCCGATCGACCATACGGCTATGCCGGCAATATCCAATGCCTTTTTAATATCCGCCGCTTCTGCAAGCGTCATATCCTTGATGTTTTTTCCGTCCACTGAGCGAAGCTCGGTCAAATGAATACCGTTTCTCAACATAGCCGCGATCTGCCCACGCAGAGATGCTGACGCTTCATCCGAAAAAGCACAAAGCCGTATCATAATATCCTCCCTTTGCCAATATTGAAAATTATTACAATTTACTTTGCATAATTCGTAAATCCCATTGCTTTTTTTATGATTATATTGTACAATATATATAAGGCTCTGTCAAGAGCGTGTACTAAACAATTTGATTTTTCACAAAACAAATTACAAACAGAGGTACATCATGAAGCAATTTATGAACCGTGACTTTTTGCTTAACAATGAAACCGCCAAGACGCTATACCATGATTATGCCGCACACTTGCCATTGGTTGATTATCATTGCCACATTGATCCGCGCGAGATCTTTGAAAACAGACAATTTGAAAATATAACGCAGATCTGGCTTGGCGGCGACCATTATAAATGGCGCATTATGCGCTCGAACGGCGTAGCCGAGGAGTATATTACCGGCAATGCACCCGACCGTGACAAATTTCAGAAATTTGCCGAGACGCTTCCCCGTTGCATAGGCAATCCAATGTACCATTGGTGCCACCTTGAGCTTAAAACATACTTTGGCTACGAGGGTGTACTGAACGGCGAGACAGCCGAGCAGGTTTGGAATCTTTGCAATGATAAGCTGCGCTCCATGCGCACGCGTGACTTTATCAGGCAAAGCAATGTTGCTATGATCGGCACAACAGACGACCCCTGTAGCGATCTTGCATATCACGCATTACTCGCCAAAGAAGAACTTAACTGTAAGGTCTGCCCCAGCTTTCGTCCCGATCCTGCGCTCAATATGCACAAGCCCGGCTTTGTCGCATATATTGCAAAGCTTGGCAAAACCGTCGGTATAGAGATCAAGACGCTTGCTGATGTCAAGACTGCACTTTCCGCTCGCATGGATCATTTTGCTTTGTATGGCTGCCGCGCCAGTGACCATGGACTTGACTATATCATGTACCGCGATGCAAGCGAAGACGAGATCAACGCTTCCCTTACCTGTGCACTGTCGGGCGGTAAGATTACCAAGGAACAGACCGAGGCATACCAGACCGCTCTGCTGCTCTTCTGCGGACGCGAATACGCCCGCCGCGGTTGGGTCATGCAGCTGCATTTTTCCTGTATAAGAAACCCCAACAGCCGTCGATTTGCTGAGTTGGGTCCCGACACCGGCTTTGATTGCATTGCCGTAACAGACAGCTGTGCTGCGCTCTACCGTTTGATGGACGCATGGGACAAGGACAACGCGCTGCCCCGTACCGTGCTCTACAGCCTGAATCCCGCCGACAATCAGTGGATCGACACACTGCTGGGAGCATTCCAGGACAGCTCTATCCCCGGCAAGATACAACACGGCAGCGCGTGGTGGTTCAACGACAATAAGGTAGGTATGCAGGATCAACTGATCAGCCTTGCCAACCTTGGAATTTTAGGCAACTTTATCGGTATGCTGACCGACTCCCGCAGTTTCTTGAGTTACACAAGACACGAATACTTCCGCCGTATTCTTTGCAATCTGATCGGCACATGGATCGAAAACGGTGAGTATCCCTGCGATATCAAGACTGCAGGTGCGCTCGTACAGGATATTTGCTACAACAACGCAGCCCGTTATTTTGGACTTGAATAAAGGAGAGGCAGTTATGCAAATGACATTTCGCTGGTATGGCGAAGGCAACGATAAGATCAGCCTTGCCGATATCAAACAGATTCCCGGTGTCAGCGGTATCGTATGGGCTTTGCACGACAAGATGCCCGGCGAGATCTGGAAGACCGAAGAAATTGCCCGCGTAAAAGAACAACTTGACGCGTATGGCTTTCATATGGATGTCGTCGAGTCAGTCAACGTACATGACGATATCAAGATCGGACTTGACACCCGCGATACATATATTGAAAACTACAAACAGACCATCCGTAATCTTGCCCCCTTTGGCGTAAAGGTCATCTGCTATAATTTCATGCCTATTTTCGACTGGACCAGATCCAATCTGTTCCACCCTGTGGGAGACGGATCGACCGCGCTGTTCTATGAAAAGAACATGATCCAGGACGACTACAACGCCATGGCAAAGTACATCCTGGATTTTACAGAGAAATACGATATGTCCTTCCCGGGTTGGGAACCCGAGCGCATGGCTAAGCTGGATCAGTTGTTCCGGGCATATGAAGGCGTTGATCACGAAAAGCTGTGGGAGAATCTTAAATATTTTCTGGAAGCACTTATGCCGGTTTGCGAGGAAACAGGTATCAAAATGGCGATCCATATGGACGACCCGCCGTGGGACATCTTCGGTCTGCCCCGTCTTTTGGTCGACGAGCACTCGATAAACCGTTTCCTTACCATGGTAGATCACCCGTGCAATTGTCTGACGCTTTGCTCGGGCAGCCTGAACGCAAATCCGGATACCAATGTAGCCGATATTGTCCGCAAACACTGCGATCGCATTGCCTTCGCGCACATCCGCAATGTCAAGCACTTTGAGAACGGCGATTTTTCCGAGGCTAGCCACCGCGACTGCGACGGCGATACAAAAATACTTGACATTCTAAAGGCTTACCACGACTGCGGATACAAGGGCTACATCCGCCCCGACCACGGCAGACACCTGTGGGGCGAAGGTCCCGGTACAGTCAGACCCGGATACGGTCTTTATGACAGAGCACTTGGCATTATGTATATGCTCGGCGTCTGGGATATGCTTGATAAATTGGAGGAGATTTGACATGATAAACTTACCATTAACCATTGATTACACCGATAAGGTTGTTGTGATAACCGGTGCAGGAGGTCTAATCTGCGGCGCAATGGCGCGTGCTTTTGCACAGTGCGGCGCCAAGGTTGCCGCACTTGACATAAATCTTGACGCGGTCACCGCGCTTGCTGATGAGCTGACTGCTGAGGGGTTTATATGCAAGCCCTATCAGGTAAACGTGCTTGATCCTAAGGCTCTTGAAGCAGTACATACCCAGGTGCTTGCTGATCTTGGCAGGTGTAACGTGCTGGTCAACGGTGCCGGCGGCAACAATCCGAGAGCGACCACTACCAATGAGTATCAGCACGAAGCAACCCCCGAGGGCAAGTCCTTCTTTGATCTTGATGCAGACGGTGTGGATTTCGTTTTTAAACTCAACTTCCAGGGGACACTGTTGCCAACACAGGTTTTTGCTAAGGATATGCTGGAAACGGGCGGCTGTATTCTCAACATTTCTTCGATGAATGCTTACACTCCTCTGACAAAGATTCCTGCATACTCAGCTGCCAAGGCAGGCATTTCCAACTTCACACAATGGTTGGCAACCCACTTTGCAGGTACGAGTATTCGCTGTAACGCAATCGCTCCCGGATTTCTTGTTTCCGCACAAAACTATTCTCTGCTCTTCAACCAAGACGGCACACCCACCGCAAGAAGCGCAAAGATATTGAACAGTACGCCCTGCCACAGATATGTCAACGCAGAGGAGCTGCTGGGTGCGACCCTGTTCCTTTGCGATGACCGCAGCGCATCTGCCATTACGGGTGTTGTGCTTCCCATCGACTGCGGCTTTGCTGCATACTCCGGTGTATAAGAAAGGTTTTACGATATGACTGTACTTGAAAGATTTTCCAATGTGGGCATCATCCCCGTCGTGGTGATTGACAATGTTTTTGATGCAGTTCCCACCGCCAAGGCTTTACTTGCGGGCGGTATTGACGTCATGGAGATCACTTTTCGCACTGCCGCTGCCCCCGAGGCGGTCAAGGCGGTAGCGCAAGAATGCCCCGATATGCTGGTTGGTGCGGGCACCGTACTTAACCTTGACCAGTGCAAGCTGGCGTGCAAGATGGGTGCTAAGTTTATCGTTTCCCCGGGCTTTGATAAGGACGTTGTATCCTATTGCTTGGAAAACGGCATTGCTACCACCCCCGGTTGCGTGACCCCCACTGAGATCACGGCGGCTGTCAACATGGGAATTAAGGTCATCAAGTTCTTCCCTGCCAACATCTACGGCGGATTGAATGCAATGAAAAACCTTGCTGCGCCCTTTGTTGGCATCAAATTCCTACCCACAGGCGGCATTAATACCGCAAATGTGCGTGAATATATCGATGCACCCTTTATTCACGCTGTTGGAGGATCATGGATATGCCCACGTGCAGATATTGCAGCAGGTCACTTTGACAAGATCACTGAGCTGTGCCGCGAGGCACGATGCGCTGCGTTTGATTAACCGGAGGCAAGTATTATGGGAAAAATCGTTACCTTTGGAGAACTGATGCTACGTCTCCAGCCCTATAACCATGAAAGATTTGTACAGGCAAACCAGGTGGAGTTTTCCTTTGGCGGAGGTGAGGCCAACGTGGCTGTTTCTCTTGCCAATTACGGTCTTGACAGCGTATACGTTACCAAGCTCCCCAAGCACGCCATCGGCGAGGGGGCTGTCAATTCGCTGCGCTATTTCGGTGTGGATACCTCCAAGATCGTGCGCGGCGG
>JAZNBB010000064.1:0-18533 GCA_045586845.1 Eubacteriales bacterium | reverse complement strand
TTTTGCACCTCGGTCTCGCGGCGGTACAGGTCAATGGTGTAGGACATGATTTGGAAGGTATAAAACGATATACCGATAGGCAGCGAAAGCCCCTCGATCGGCTTGGCAACGCCCGAGAGGAAAGGAATGAGCGAGAGCGTTTCCATGGTGAAATTGAAGTACTTGAAAAACAGCAGGAACGATAGGTTGAGTGTGAGCGAAATAATCATTGCCGCCTTGCACTTTTTCGGTGCGGTGTGACGGTACTTATCAATGAAAAACCCGCCGACGTAAGCAACCGTGATCGAAGTCAGCATCAAAAGAATATAGATGGGCTCACCCCAGCCGTAGAACAAAAGCGACAGCAGGAAAAGCACTACGTTGCGCCATTTTCTCGGCACGACGTAGTACACAGCCAGCGTCAGCGGCAGATATGCAAATAAAAATATCAGTGTTGAAAAGACCACGGCAAGCTCCTTTGAGTAATGTTCTCTATGTTGATGGTTTCCGAAAAAACCGAGGAATATTCCAAAGTATAGATATATTATAAAGTATTACGCGTTTTTTGTCAACCGAGTGAATAGGTTTTTGATGAAAAATCAACAGTTGGACGGCTTATAAGTTGCCCCTGCGGTATTTGCGCATTTCCAATAAAGAATTTCACTATTCCCACTTGACAAATTTCATTTCTTGTAATATAATATCGCATATATCGGCTTTGACGGGAACAAGTACCCGCATGCGACTCACAGAAAGTACCCGGTTGATGAGAGGGGCGAGGACGGCAGCGGCGAAATACATCCCCGAGCTCCGCCCCGAACGGTTTTTCAAGTAGGCTGCGGCGGCAATTCCCCGTTATCGGAATGCGACTGCGCGTTTTTTACAAGCAGCCGACAGAGGCTTCTTTTGCAAGAAAGGAGCGAAGCAAGGTGGTAACACGGCGGCGTCCCCGCCCGTCCTTGATTTCGGTGCGTACCGAGGTCGGGGACTTTTTATTTTTTATACACACAAAGGAGAAAACACTATGCAAATCTACGAAGAATTGCAAGCGAGGGGATTGATCGCCCAGGTCACCGACGAAGCAGAGATCAGAGATATGATCAACGCAGGTAAGGCAACCTTTTACATTGGCTTTGACCCCACCGCAGACTCCCTGCACGTGGGTCACTTCATGGCACTGTGCCTGATGAAGAGACTGCAGATGGCAGGCAACAAGCCCGTCGTCCTGATCGGCGGCGGTACCGCTATGATCGGTGACCCCTCGGGCAGAACCGACATGAGACAGATGATGACCGAAGAAACCATTGCTCACAACGTCGAATGCTTCAAGCAGCAGATGTCCCGCTTTATCGACTTTGGCGAGGATAAGGCGATCCTTGTCAACAACAAGGATTGGCTGTTGCAGCTCAACTACGTGGACGTGCTGCGCGACGTTGGCGCGTGCTTCTCTGTCAACAAGATGCTCACGGCAGAGTGCTACAAGCAGAGAATGGAAAAGGGTCTTTCCTTCCTCGAATTCAACTACATGATTATGCAGTCCTACGACTTCTACCATCTGTACAAGACCTACGGCTGCAACATGCAGTTTGGCGGCGACGACCAGTGGTCCAACATGCTGGGCGGCACCGGGCTGATCCGCAGAAAGCTTGGTAAGGACGCTTACGCTATGACCATTACCCTCTTGCTCAATTCCGAGGGTAAGAAGATGGGCAAGACCGCTTCGGGTGCCGTTTGGCTTGACCCAAAAAAGACCACGCCCTACGACTTTTACCAGTACTGGAGAAACGTGAGCGACGCAGACGTACTCAAGTGTATCCGTATGCTGACCTTCCTGCCTCTTGAGCAGATCGATGCAATGGACGCTTGGGAGGGCGCACAGCTCAACACCGCCAAGGAGATCCTGGCTTACGAGCTGACCAAGCTGGTGCACGGCGAAGAGGAGGCTGAAAAGGCACAGGCGCAGGCGCGTTCTCTGTTCACCGCAGGCGGTGCGGCAGACGCTCCCGTTCACACCCTGACCGATGCTGACTTTACGGGCGGTATGGTTGAGGGTCAGATCGACATCGGCTCGGTCATGGTCAAGGCAGGCTTAGTCAAGTCCAAGTCCGAGGCGCGCACCGCGATCCAGCAGGGCGGCGTAACGGTTGACGGCGAAAAGATCACCGATTTCAAGACCGCTTATACCAAGGCAGACTTTTCCGAGGGCAAGCTGATCCGCAAGGGCAAGAAGACCTTTGTTAAGGTCGTTGCAGAATAAAATCATAATCCCCCCCGCCCGCGGCGCCGCCGCGGGCGGGTTTTTGTACATAATCCCGTAGGGGTAGATTTCGCGCCACGTCACTCGGGGGATGGCTTGCGCGACCGATGGGGCGTTTTTGCGTATATGGCGGCGGGACGTAAAGCCCTGCCCTACGTCTTGAAATTTTTTTGAAAATATGATAAAATAATGTCAGCAAAGCGGGAACTTTTGCGACTTGTAAAGTAGAGCCCCAAATTCTTTCGAAAGGAGTTGCTTTTTATGCAAGACTATGACATTATTGAATTGTATTTTGCCCGCAACGAGCAGGCGATTACAGAATCATCCAACAAATACGGCTACTACTGTACAACCATCGCGCTTAATATTTTACAAAATATGCAGGATGCCGAAGAATGCGTCAACGACACCTGGCTGCGCGCATGGAATTCCATCCCCCCAGCCAAACCCGACCATTTGCAGCTTTACTTAGGCGGCATTACCCGCCACCTATCTTTGGACAGATTTCGCCGTCAAAGGGCTGCCAAACGCGGTGGAGGTGAGCTCGTGTTAGCTCTTGACGAGATACACGACGTTATTGCCTCGGACACGGATGTGCCCACACAGGCAACCGAGCAGGAGTTTTCCGAGATTTTCAACCGCTTTCTGTGGTCGTTGCCCGAACGTGAATGTAACATTTTCATTCGCCGCTATTATTACCTGGATGCAATCTCGCTGATCGCAAAGCGATACGGACTCAGTGTTTCCAACGTGCAAAAAATCCTCTCTCGCACGCGCGCAAAGCTGCGTGAATATCTGGAAAAGGAGGGGTATGCGGTATGAAAGAGCTTAGATTGATCGAAATGATAGGCAATATTGATGAAGAGCTGCTGCTCCGTGCCAATGCACCCGTACCGCTTTTCCGTAAACCACGATTCCGTGCTGCCATGGCAGTTGCAGCCGTTGCAATGCTACTGGTCATTACCATGATTTCCTCACCCGTGGCTGTGGTTGTTTCCTACGGAAACGCGCACCCCGAAATCGAGGGGGGACTTATCTATATCATGGACGCCATGATCGAGGATGAAAGTCATTTCCTGTATTCCCTGCTCCCCGAGAACATGAAAAACACGCTGGGCTCTGTGTTTGATGCGCTGAAGGGTGAAAAAGATAAAAACGAAGGTGGAAATGAAAGTGAAAGTGAAAGTGAAAGTAAAAGCGAAAGTGAAAGTGAAAGTGAAACCGAGCCGGAATTCGTGATGCCCCCTGCAAGCGAGGGGTTGGCATTCGAATTGAATGTCGAAAACAATGGTTACAAACTAATAGGCATCGGTTCATGCAAGGACAAGGATCTGGTCATCCCCTCCGAGCATAACGGCTTACCGGTGACTGAAATCTATTGGAATTCCACCTCCGGCAATCATGCATTTGAAGGCAACACCTCAATCGAATCGGTAATCATCCCGAACAGCATCACAGCCATTGGCGAGTACGCCTTTTACCGTTGCACCGCCCTTCGCTCCGTGATCATTGCACCCGGAGAGGCTGAAGTCGTCATCGGCTACGGCTCCTTTGCAGATTGCGATGCACTGGAGGAATTCACGATTTACGGCAATATCGTACGCTTTGAAGATCCGTTTTGTCTAGCCCCCAACCATTCCTACTTTGAAGCAACACTGCCCAATATGACCGAATATGGCGGTGCTTATTATCTGGGCAACGAACAAACTCCCTATATGGTGCTGACACAAGTCAAGGATGCAAATGCAAGCACGTGTGAGATTCACCCCGACACCAAGATCATCGGCGGCGGTGCATTTTATCAATCCGCGCTGACCGAGATCACCATTCCCGAGGGTGTGATCACCATTGATTACAAGGCGTTTGCAAAAACCCAAGCACTCACCACTTTCTCCTTCCCCGAAAGCTTACGTTTCGTTGGCGAGAAAGCGTTTGCAGATTGCGGTGCGGTCATATCTGCTTCCGGCTTAGATTACGTTGGGGATGCGGAAAATCCTTATCTGATCCTGTTTGACGGTGACATGCTCACAGATAGTATCCACCCGGATACGTGCTACGTTGCCGACGATGCATTTGCGGATGCACGTTACAACAAAAAAACGAGATCTTTAACCATCCCCGAAAAAATGCGATATATCGGTAAATATGCATTTTGGCCATATCAAACTAATCCCGATGCGATCAGCACCTTGACCATACAAGGAGATAATTTGCATATTGAAAAATGCGCATTTCCTCAAATTGACCTGTTGCGCTCCATTGTAATCGGCAAGGGTGTGACCTATATTGCCCCCGGTGCCTTTTACGGAAATCTAGAAGGTCTGTATACCATTACGGTAGAAGAAGGGAATCCCGTTTATGCCTCTCCCGGCAACTGCTTGGTAGAGATGACAACAGGCACCCTGCTGCGCGTGTGCAGAGATTCGGTACTCCCCGGTGACGGAAGCATCAAGCATATTGCAACTGGAGCCTTTTGGGGACGTGCTCAAAGGACATCCGATTCTCTTGACGATCAGGCCAACATTCTCCCTGAAGGGATCCTGAACATTGGCTCTTGGGCATTCTACGATGCCTTCTATCAGGATTTCATCCTTCCCGCCAGTGCCACGCAACTGGGTGATTATGCACTTTACAATATGAAACGGATCACATACAGAGGAACCATGGAACAATTCAGGGCATTGAACCCAAAAGCATTTGGTTCCGGTCTGGAGTACGTTTCATGCAGTGACGGCGTCATCTATCCCCAACAGGAAGCTACAGGATAACCCCCATTCCCCCCGCCCGCGGCGCTGCCGCGGGCGGGTTTTTGTACATAATCCCGTAGGGGTAGATTTCGCGCCACGACACTCGGGGGATGGTTTGCGCGGGAGCATATGGAATGCTCCCCGAAGGAGGTCGAGCAGTGCGTCGAGGACGTCGCACCCTACATATTGCAGGGGATCGAGGAAACCCCGCCCTACGGCTTGAAAAAAATTTGAAAACATGATAAAATGGTGTCAGAAACAGCGGCAGGTGTCGTGTTAATAGGTGAAGGACACTTGGAAAGGAGGTCGGGGTATGCAAGACAGTCAGATCGTTGCGCTGTACTTATCGCGTGACGAGCGTGCGATCGCAGAAACGACAATCAAATACGGCGACTATTGCACAAATATTGCACTCAATATTCTGCAGAATTTGCAGGATGCCGAGGAATGCGTCAACGACACCTGGCTGCGCACCTGGAACTCCATCCCACCTGCAAAGCCTGCAATGCTCAAAACCTACGTCGGCAAGATCACCCGCAACCTTGCCATTGACCGATACAGAACCGAGCACCGCGAAAAACGCGGGTACGGCGAGGTAGCGGTCGCCTTTGATGAGATCAGCGAGATCACGGCATCCGGCTATACGATAGAGGATGCGTGGCGCGAGAGCGAATTTGTTAATCTGCTCAACGCATTTCTCTATGCACTGCCCGAGCGTCACCGCAATATCTTCGTACGCCGCTATTTTTACACCGACAGCGTGCCCGCCATTGCTAAACGGTTTGGCACCTCGCAGGCAAACGTGCTCAAGATCCTTTCCAGAGCAAGAAAAAAACTGAAAGAATACTTGGATGAGAATTGGAGCGACATATGAGAGAAGATAAATTTTACGAGCTGATGGGCGAGATCGACCCCCAGATCATTGCCGCAGCGGACAGACCCGTTCCCTTTCGCCAAAAGCGGGGCTTCAAGATCGCGCTGATCGCGGCTGTGCTGGCACTTGTCATGCTAATTACTCCCGTGGCGGGTGCCTTTGCATGGATCGGCTACAAGATCGCAAATACGGACACAAGCCCGGACGCAGGTAACAACTCCGATTTGAGCGGTCCGGACCACGCCCCCGGCGGACTGGTGGGCGAGCTGTTTGGCGGCATTGACTTTGGCGCACTTAAGGATGCCTTTGGTGCGGACGGAAACGTCAATTGGCAGGACGTCCTCTCCATTTTGCGCGGTGAGCAGCCCGAGGATGACCCCGGCTATGCGTATGCCGCCGTCGATCTTCCCGACGGCACGGTAAAGCTCGTTTCATACGAGGGTAACGGTGATGCAATTGAAATTCCCCCAAAAATCTTTGGTAGACCGGTTACCGTGATCGGTGAGAACGCTTTTGCACAAAACACCGAAATCAGAAAAGTGATTTTGCCTGACACGGTTAAAGTGATCGAAGCAAATGCCTTTTCCGAGTGCAGCAATCTCGAGACCGTACAGCTTCCCGATAACCTGCAAGAGATTGGTGATTACGCATTTTCAAAATGCTTTTCACTGTCTTATCTCGGCACTGAAGAAGGGGTGTTGTTGCCGGATTCCTTGCACACACTCGGAGCTTATGCTTTCTTGTACTGCCGTGAGCTGACAAGCGTGACTATTTCCCCCTCGCTTAAAGTTTGGAAAGAAAATGCGTTTTGGGGCTCAGGATTACGGTATCCGATTATTATGGATGGTGTGAAAGAGATTCCTGACGCTGCTTTTTCGGGCTGTGACCAGCTTTTTCAAGTCACCACCCCCTCCTCTGTCACAAGAATCGGCGACGCAGCGTTTTTGGGCTGCACCAAGCTGGAATCGGTTACGCTGAACGAGGGGCTTGAATATCTGGGTGCCTGCTGCTTTGACAGCACCGCCCTTTCCTCTATCGTCATTCCCTCCACCGTTACAAGCTTTGAAGAATCCATGTTCTATGACTGTCCCAATCTGAAAGACGTCATTTTTGCGGGCAATGCCCCCAAAATTTACACGCGTCCCGGCACACCCGAGCAGGATCTCGAAAATATTGCGGATTATACGGTATATTACCGTTTGGGCGCGGACGGCTTTACCCACAGAGAATGGAACGGACATCTGTGTGAGCTGATGACCTGCACGACCGAGCAGTTTGTGCTGGATCATCTGGACGATCATCGGTACGGCCTGGTTCCCTTCCATTATACCAAGGTACTCGGAGATCTGAATCTTCCCGATATAGATGATGTGACGGTGCTTGATTCCTACAAGGAATACGAGGCATTCTCCCACGTTTTGACCTCGGAGCGTTACGACCGCAACTATTTCAAGCAATATGCCATTGTGCTGATCAAGGTCACGCATACCTCATCCGAAAAGGTTTTGGGGCTTGCGGGCATCGGTGCGCAGCTTTACACCACGGGCGGCATCTATTATCTGGGATTGTACCCCGTTGTCAAGATCGACGCACCCGAAGACGCCCAAACCTACGATAAGCAATACACCTATATCCTGGCAGAGGTTCAGCGCTCGGAGATCCGCACCGACGACGTAACGAGAGTGGGCAGCATATATGCCTACGACATTGACACGTACGAAGGCAGCACATACCACAATTGGTTTTACGGAAAGTGACGGGAAATAACTCCCCCCAATAAATATATCCCGTCCGCGGCGAAAGCCGCAGACGGGATGATTTTCAAAAGACAGCGTCCTGTTTTTACAACTGCAAAAGGGTCTGCCACGTGGCAGACCCTTTGTTTTTCGTTTTACTTTTTATGCAGCTTGCCAATGACCTTGCCGCAGCAGCGGATGTCCTCAAAATCACGCAGCATGATGGGCGCGTAAAAGGGGTTTAAGGAGATCAGGCAATCGCCGCCGAACTTCTTGAAATAGCCCTCACCGTCCAGTACGAAAATACCAAGCTCGCCCGGCTCGATCTGGTCACATTCCTGCACTAAGAGCACGTCGCGGTCATGATATTTTGGCTCCATACTGTCACCGCTGATGCGCAGCGCATAGTCCGCATCGGCGGTTTTTGCGTTATCGGGGATCGCAATATCCGTCGCAACACTGTCAAAGAGATACACGCCCGTGCCTGCGGAAACGGGCAGGTCGTACAGGCTGATTGTACGCTTACCAAGTCCTCCCGACACGCGAGTGAAGCTCTGCTTGGAGGGCTTGATCGCAGGTGTACGTACAGGAGCAACAGTTGCGACTGCAGGTGCGTAAGATTGCGCGGTCACGCGCTCGTATTCCTTATCAAGCACCAAAGCAACCAGCTCGCTACCGTGTCTATCAAGTCGGCGATAATGCTCGACCAAGGTCATCTCGCCCTCGGTCAAGGTATAATTATGATGATTTTCGGGCACACCGCTGACGATGTAATCCAGCGAGCAATCCAAAGCCCGGCAGATCGCCAGCATATTGGAAAGCTTGGGCGAATCGCTGATGCCTGCCAAGATTTTGGAAAGCGTGCCAAGCGGAATGCCTGTCATCTCAGACAGTTTGTCGTTGGTGATGCGGCGCTCACTCTTGATCTTTTTAATCCTGTCAATATAGGTAAGCTCGGACATAATAACCTCCGTTTTTCGGAAAAAGCACGCGCTTTTTCTCTTACGGGCTTATTATAGCACGTTTTTTCCGTTTTGTAAAGAGGTTTTTGAAATTTTTTTCCGATTTTTGAATATTTGGGGTTGACAAATCCGTTTTTGGGTGGTATAATCAAGCCATGATATTCCATTTTCGGAACTTTGTCGATGTTTTTCGGCAGTTCTGTTCCGTAATCCGCAACCGATTTTCCGTTGTTGGAAATTTCGGCAACCAAGAGAAAAGGAGAATGACCATGACTAACTATAGCAAAATCGCAACCAAGAATACAAGCGTAGGCTCTCGCGCCGCCGAGAACGAATCTCTGCTTTCCGTACTGCTTTCCCTGCCCGCAGCGCTCTGGCAATTCGTTTGCGCACTGGGCCTTGGCAAGCTGATCAAAGGCGTTTCCCTGACCGGATGCATCTTTGCTTTCTTCGGCATTGTGGGCGGTATTGAAGCAGGTCTGCTTTCCTTCGGCATGGGCACCGTGCTTGCAGTTCTGATCGCAGCCATCGAGATCCTTTGCCTTAAGCAAAAAACCTAATTGGTTTCAAACAAGGTACACAGGGCATCTGCCGTGACATCGGCTGCCGCAAGCGCCTCATTCGGAGTATTACCGCAGCTGCCGATCTCTAAGGTCAGGCAAAACGGTGCAAGATTCTGATTGAGCGTTTGAGGCTTGCAGATCACGCCCGCACAGCTACCCGCAAAAGTGCTGTTCATGCGTTCATGCAACAGCATGGCGAGAGCAAGATTTGTCTTACTTGTTTCGCCGGCATTCATGCCGCAGATAATTTGCGTTTGCGCGATTCCCTGCCCGTCTTTCACAGCAAGAGAGCGCACGATATGCCCCTCATCATCCACCGTGGCAGCGCGATGTACGTCGATCACGCACACCAAGCCGGGATAAGCCAAGCGGAAAGCTTCAATCGCCTCTGCCGCGCGTGCGTACGACTCGCGGTTGGATTCTCCGTCAAATACCGTTTTACAGTGAATGGTACCGATCCCCGCTTGGTTCAGCTTTTGCGCAAGCTCAGCTCCCACCGCCACCACACCGTCCGAGTCATTTGCGCTGCGCGCGAATTCCTCATCCTCTGCGTCAAGGTAAATCACCCCTTCACGATTGTATCCTTCTCCCGTATGCGTATGTATGATCAGCACACTAATCCTTTTGCGCGGCGCGGGAATGCGGCAAGCCGCCGCCATCACACTTTGCATATCGATCACCCCGTCAGTCTGATTGACGGGGTTTTGTTTTGCGCTGATATCCAACGGAACGATAGGCGTCGCCCCCTCGGGAACGATCGAGAAATCATAGGCATATGGATCCTTGAACAAAGGCTCTTGCGTAGTGAGTTGCTCGGTATCCGTCACACTCCCCTGTGTATCACTTCCCTCGATCACAGGCGGTACGATCCCGTTATCCGCCCCACCCTGCTGCCCACCATCCGAAACGGGTGGCGTAAAACTACCCCACGGCACCAAAAACACCGCTGCAAGTACGATCAGCAGGGTCGCCCCTGTAACCGCTGCCGCAACGGGCAGCCACTTGGGTAATCGGCGTGTGCGCCCCCACGCGCTTGCACCTGCAGTTCTTGCATCCTCCCATGCGCGTATCTCCCTTTTCAAAAATTCAGTCATGCCGTTCGTTTTATGCTCGTCCATTTTCTCTCTGCCTCCTTGTGTATTTGCTGTATTCTATGCAGACGCAAGCAAGGATATGCCTCACACCTCTCCCATACCGAAACACGCCCCGATAGCACGAGCCAACAGTGCACCCCCGCGAGAGACGGTAACGTCGATATCCGCCGGTGCAACCAAATACCGTCCAACGCTTTCCAAGTGTTCTTCCAATGCGTCCCCCACACCGCAGATACCCGCACGCGAGAGCGCGTCACAAATCAGCGTACCGCTGTCTATCACGGTGGGAATGCCAAGGGAGATTACGGGACACCCCACATTCTCAGCATCCACCGCTACGCGGCGGTTCCCCACACCTGCACCCGGACGTAAGCCACGGTCACTGATCTGCACCGCTGCTCCCAAATGATCGGGGCTGCTTGCCGCAAGCGCGTCTACAGCAATGACCAGTTCGGCACCCACCTCGCGCGCGGCGGCGCGCACAAGCTCAGCTGCTTCTACACCCGTATCGCCAAGCACACCGGGGACTACCGCACATAGTGCGGCTCTGCCGAAGCGTGAAAATGCCGCCGGATCAAGAAGCTGCACGTGACGTGTAACCTCCAGGGCACGCGCGGTGCAAGGGCCAAGGCTATCGGGCGTAATGCGCGGATTTCCAAGACAAGCGACCATCACGCAGCGCGGTGCGGGTGTCAGGTGCTCCGCCATATCGCCAAGCAACACTGCAACCGCACGCGCGGGATCTTGTCGCCTGTCCCTTTCCGAAGCAGCAAGTGCATTGAAGCACACGGTCACATATCCCACACGATCATCCCTGTGTGCCTCACAAAGCTCACATATGCGGCAACCGTGCAACAAGTATTCGCGGCGACGTGCACCCCTGACTCTCTCACAGGCAAGGTCGGTTCTGAAATGGTTTTTCATAACCCCTCCAAAAAAAATATAAATTATATATTAAAATTTCACTTTAGCTCTTGCTTTTTTTTCAAAAATCGTTTATACTATATGTAAATATGCGAATAGGGGAGTTTGCCTTTCGGAGTGTGTGCAAGAGTTCTGTGCATTATATACAGGAAGTTCTGCTGTGTTTTGTGCATATATACAATTTCACTTCATTCTCCGAACTTCAAGCTCTCAAATTGCTGCAACGGTCGCCCATATGGGTTACCGTGATTTTCAAATGCACGAGGAGGAAATCTCAACCATGACTAAGCGCATCCTTGCATCCGTTCTCTGTCTTTGCCTGTTGATCGGCTCCCTGGTCTGCCTGAGCGCTTGCGGCGACAAGGACAAAAAGACAGAAGACAAAGGTCAATACTTGACCATGTACATTGCCGATCAGGTATACGACCTCGACCCCGCCAATGCGTATTATAACGACGGCACCACCAGTATCGTCAACCTGCTGTTTGAAACATTGTTCAAGATCAATGATAACGGCAAGGTCAAGAAATCTCTGGTGCAGAAGTATGCTATCAAAGAGGACGCTTCCGCAAATGAGTATAAAATGGACATTTACCTCAACGAGACCTGCTGGTCCGACGGTACTTATGTTTCCGCAAACGATGTGGTTTATGCATGGAAGCGTATCCTGGACGTAGAAAGCTCCTACGATGCAGCTGCTTTGCTTTACGATATCAAGAATGCCCGCTCGGTTAAGGAAGGCGATATGTCTATTGACGACCTTTGCATTTTCGCAGAGGGTGAGCGTATGATCTCCGTTGAGTTCGAGGGTCCCATTGATTACGATCAATTCATGCTCAACCTGACCAGCGTTGCTCTTGCTCCTCTGCGTGAGGACATCGCCGCAAAGCCTGACTGGGCAAAGAAACCTGCAACCATCGTGTGCAGTGGTCCTTTCAAGCTTGGCAGAGTGGAATTCGTTGAAAACAGCACCAAGTATTTTGATGCGAATTACGAATATGACGATGTCAGCGGTCAACACATTGTCGGTAAGGATTTCAAGGAAGCTTTGATCAAGTTCCTGGTGCTTGAGCGTAATGCATACTACTATCGTGATTACGAGGCAGAAGAAAGACTCGATAAGTACGTAACCCCCTATAGAATTATTGTTGATTTCTCCATGACCGATGAACAGGTTGCAGCGGCTTACGAGTCCGGCGCGATCCTGTACATTGACAACATTCCCTACTCCTGGATAGGTGATGAGGCTTACGTTGATCTGCTCAAGGACGTTGATACCGCTGATGCAATGTCTAACCACACCTACTATTTCAATCAGAATGCGCTGATCGACAACGGCGGTGACGGCGAGTACCTGTTTGCCAACAAGACCGTTCGTCAAGTGCTTTCCAAGGCAATTGACCGTCAGGCAATTGTTGATGCGATCTGGTACGCAGAGGTTGCTACGGGTATCGTTCCCAGTGGTGTATTTGAGACCAACTCCTCAAAGAAGACCTTCCGCGAGGCTGCAAACGCTTCTTATGAGACGCTGAATACGGTTGACGTGGATACTCTTAAGAAAGAGCTTTCCGATGCCGGCATCAAGGCAAAGGATTACTCCTTCTCTATCACGGTTGCCGCTTATGACGAAGTGCACGTTGCGATCGCTGAAATGGTTGCAGATCAGTGGAGTGAGCTTGGATTCGATGTGGATGTCAACAAGAGAGGTACAATCATCAATAACGACTACTACAAGTGGACCGATTCGTATCCCGACGATATCTGTGACGATCTGTTTGCAGAGGATCTGCACTCCGGCGAATTTGAGGTTATTGCACTCGACATGGGCGCTTTGACCATGGATGCTTACTCGGTACTGGCGCCTTTCGCAAAAGCATTTTCCGGTCAGGGTATGGATATGACGGACTCTGAGAACTATCAGCTCTCTGCACATATTACCGGCTTTGACAACCAGGAATACAACAACCTGATGGAAGCAGTTTATTTCCTGCAGTACTACAACGACTTCAACAAGTACTTCAACAGCACCGCTTATGGTACTGATTATTTCGTGCTCAAGAAAGACGGCGATCCCGAAAAAACGCATAATCAAAATCCTGATGCTGTTTATCAGATGATCAAGGATATCTATAAGCAATACGATATCACTCCCAATGCCAAGACCTTCCTTGAGGACCGTGCAAAGCTTCTGCACGCTGCTGAAGAGATCCTGATGGAAGAGGTTCCCGTAACTCCCATCGTTGCAAACCAGTACGTTTCCCTGACCTCCAAGAGCATCAAAAAGGTAAAGGACACCTACACCAATCCCATCGTCCTGACCAAGGCAAACGTTTCCGGATACAAGTCTTACCTGAACAAGGTCGAAGCATTCCTGGAAGCAAACTTCCAGGCATACGCCGAGGACAGACAGTCTTATATCTATAATAAGTTCAAGTCTAACGACAAGGTCTATATCTCAGGAGAGTTCTCCTACGAGGGCTTCAAGGGCGAAACCTCCCACTACAGCTTCCTGTTTGAAAACGACAAATAAGCAAAATCAAAAAATTCAGCGCCGCGATGCAATTCGCGGCGCTTTTTTTCTCACTAAAGTGTAGACAAACCGAAAGGAATGTGCTATAATATTATGAATATTTGTGTGTAATCGAAGATTACGGAGGAAATATGCAAATCATTAATCTTTTCCCCGGCTCGTATAACTCCAATTGTTATATCTTGGTGCATAACGGCGAAGCCTTGGTCATTGACCCCAGTGCCTCTGCTAAGAGTATTCTGGCGCGTGTGGAACAAGAGGGTGCAACACTTAAGGGCATTTTGCTGACGCACGGGCATTTTGATCACATCGTTTCCATCGACACGTTGCGCCGCGCCTGCCCCGTACCGCTTATGATCCACAAGGAGGACGCGGAGATGCTGGAAGACGGTGCCAAGAACGCCTTTTCCCTGTTCTTTGGGCAGGATATCTCCTACACACCTGCAGAGAGGCTTTTGGAGGGGGGGGACAAAATCACCCTTGGCGGTATGGATATCGAGGTAGTTCACTTACCCGGCCATTCCAAGGGCTCGGTCTGTTACTATATCCCCGGTGAGCGCACCATGTTTACGGGTGACCTTTTGTTTGCCCAAGGATACGGACGCGCCGACCTGCACGGCGGCAATGCTTTTACCTTGCGCACCTCGCTTTGCGCACTGCGGCAGTATCCGAAAAACATCACTATTTACCCCGGTCATGGTGAATCATGCTTGCTTGGTAACGCGCTTGACTTTTCATTCTATCTATAAAACACCGTATCTGAAAAATCTATTTATAATAATATATTGAGGAAAACAACATGGACTATCAGCTTTTAGCAGATCTGCTCTTCCCGCAGATCACCAAAACTCCCGCCGACATTGAGGCGGCATATCCCGCACGACTGCTGCCTGAAGGCGCAAAGGTCACTCGTTTTGCTCCCAGTCCCACAGGTTTTGTGCATTTCGGAGGCTTGTTCCCCACCACCGTGGGCGAACGTCTGGCACACCAGAGCGGCGGCGTATTTTACCTGCGTATTGAGGACACCGATGCCAAGCGCGAGGTGCCCGGAGCAGCCGAGGGTCTGATTAAGACGCTGGCACACTACGGGATTCACTTTGACGAGGGTGCGATCCTTGACGAGAGCGGCAAGGTCAGCGACCAAGGTGCTTACGGACCTTATAAGCAAAGTGCTCGTGCAGAGCTCTACCAAACCTTCGCAAAGGATCTCGTCCGTAAAGGACTTGCATACCCCTGCTTCACCACCGAGGAGGAGTTGGAGGCACTGCAGGCAGTTAACAAAAAGGAAGAGATTAAAAATACCGACTGGCAGGCACAAGCAGCAGAAAGACGCGCAGAAATGCTCAAGGCTCGCGCTATCACCATGGACGAAGTCAAAGCAAATCTGGAAGCGGGCAATCACTTCGTGCTGCGTATTCTCGCAGACGGTGATCCCACCAAGAAGACGCCCTTTACCGACCTTGTCAGAGGCAAGCTGGATATTCCCGAGAATGACGAGGATTTCGTACTGCTCAAGTCGGACGGTATTCCCACCTATCATTTTGCACACGCAGTAGATGACCACCTGATGGGTACCACGCACGTCATTCGCGGTGAGGAATGGCTGCCCAGCCTTGCAAAGCATATTCAGCTGTTCCGCTATCTGGGCTTCCGCCTGCCCAAATATATGCACATCTCGCAGATCATGCGTCTTGATGAAAACGGCAACAAAAAGAAGCTTTCCAAGCGCGACATGGGTGCAAATATGGACGACTATGCCGCTATGGGCTACGCACCCGAGTGCGTATGCGAATATGTCATGACGCTGCTCAACTCCAACTACGAGGAATGGCACGCACAGAACCCCGAAAAGCCCTATACCGACTTCCCCTTCAATATCAAGAAGATGAGCGCTTCGGGCTGTCTGTTTGACTTCAACAAGTTGAACGACGTTTCCAAGAACGTGATCTCGCGCATGAGCGCGCAAAAAGTCACTCTGGCTGTAACCGAATGGGCAAAGACCTACGATCCTGAGTTTGGTGAACTGCTGGCGCGTGATCCTGCTTATGCGGTCAACATTTTCGCTATCGGCAGAGGCGGCAAAAAGCCCCGTAAGGACCTCGCAGTCTGGAAGGACGCGCGTCCCTACATGGGCTTCTTCTACGACGAGCTGTTTGAGCTTACCGAACAGTACCCCGAGCAGTTTGACAGAGCCGATATCAAGGCTGTGCTTGAGGGCTTTATCAAGACCTTTGATATCTCGGACGATATGAACACTTGGTTTGAGAAGATCAAGGAAATCGGTACAGGACTTGGCTATACTGCAGACATGAAGGCTTACAAAGCAGATCCTATGGCTTTCAAGGGCAGCGTGGCAGACGTTTCTATGTTCCTGCGCCTTGCCGTAACCGGCAAAACCAACGCGCCCGATCTTTGGACAGTCATGCAGATTTTGGGCTACGACCGTACTGTCGCCCGCCTGAGCGCAATGCTTGCAACCCTTTAATCATACAAAAAGAGGATAAAAATCATGGCAGAAACCAACAATAACTTTATTTTTGACATTATCGACACAGATCTTGGCATCACCCCCGAACTCAAGATCCACACGCGCTTTCCGCCCGAACCCAATGGTTATTTGCACATTGGCTCGGTCAAGGCAATCTGCATCAACACCGACGTAGCTAACAAGTATAACGGTCTGTTCAATCTGCGCTATGACGACACCAACCCCGCAAAGGAGTCCGATGAATTTGTGCGCTCTATCCGGGAGGACCTGGAGTGGTTGGGCGCAACCCCTACGGGCGGCGTTTTCTACGGCTCGGACTACTTTGGCAAGTGCTACGAGTTTGCCGTACAGCTGATCAAGCAGGGCGACGCATACGTTTGCGATCTCTCTAAGGATGACCTTGCCGATTACAAAGGCACCGACCGCTCGGTGGCTTCCAAGGAGTCCCCCTACCGCAACCGCTCTGTGGAGGAAAACCTTGATCTGTTCGAGAGAATGAAGAATGGCGAGTTCCCCGACGGTGCACGCACGCTTCGCGCAAAGATTGACCCCTCAAACGACAACCCATATCTGCGCGATCCCGTTATTTACAGAATCAAGCACATCCACCATCACCGCCAAGGCGACGAGTGGTGCGTATATCCCATGTACGACTTTGCACATCCCATTCAGGACGCACTGGAAGGCATTACCCATTCCCTGTGCTCCAGCGAGTTCAGAAACCACCGCCCGCTTTACGACTGGGTAGTGGATAAGATCGGCTTTGCACAGAAGCCGCACCAGTGGGAATTTGGTCGCATGAACATCACCTACACGGTCATGTCCAAGCGTTATTTGCGTCAGCTGGTCGAGGAAGGCCACGTAGACGGCTGGGACGATCCCCGTCTGCCCACACTTTGCGGTCTGCGCCGCCGCGGTTACACGCCGAATGCTCTCTTTACCTTTGTAAGAGAAGCGGGCGTGACCAACACCGACCACACGGTTGACGTTCGTCAGCTGGAGGCTTGCGTGCGCGACGATCTCAATGAAAACGCACTGCGCCGTGTTGCCATCGTCAACCCCATCAAGGTCATCATCGACAACTATCCCGAGGACAAAGAAGAAATGATCAGCCTGCCCAACCATCCTCAAAAGGAGGAGCTTGGCAGACGCGACGTACCCATGACCCGCGAGATCTATATTGACGCAGACGACTTTGCGGAGGTTCCGCCTCCCAAGTTCTTCCGTCTTAAACCCGACAGCGAGGTGCGCCTGATGGGCGGTTATATCATCCGCTGCGGTGAGATCGTCAAGAACGCTGACGGCTCGATCAAGGAGATCCATGCAACGGCTGACCTGGAGACCGGCAACGGCATGCCCGCTGACGGCAGAAAGATCAAGGGCACCATTCATTGGCTGTCCGCAAAATATGCAAAACCTGTGACCGTGATGCTGTACGACCGCCTGTTCAACATCGAAAACACGGCTGACGTACCCGAGGGCAAGACATATCTGGACTTCCTCAACCCCGATTCCCTTTCCAAGATCGAGGGCGCGATGGTTGAGCCTTGTCTTGCAGACGCAAAGGCAGGCGACAAGTTCCAGTTTGTCCGCGTGGGCTATTTCTGCAAGGACTCCAAGAACGAGAACACCTTTAACCGCGTCGTGGGTCTGAGAGACAGCTTTAAGGCATAAGAGGTGGATATGGATATTACAACCATGACCCAAAACCTTGCGCCCTTTGCCATTCCCTATGCGATCTTAGGTGCTTGGGTGGCGGTGATCTCGGTCATCTCGATCATCGTTTGCATTTGGGACAAGGCTGCTTCCAAGACCGGCAAAGTCGCGTTGCGCATTCCCGAAAAAGTATTGTTTCTCACCTTCCCGATCTTAGGCGGCTCGCTTGCCATGTTTGTGACCATGCTGCTCATCCGTCACAAAACCAAGCATTGGCAGATGAAGGTCATTCCCGTGATCGCATTTTTGCAGATTGCCGCGCTGATCGGCATCACCGCTGTGATCGCGTTGGGCATCTTATAAATACCGTAGGGGTGATATATTTCGGCAAAGCCGAAATTCAATCGCCCGCAAATGACAAAGGCAGAGCCATAGGGCTGCAAAATTAGCAAAAAAATAGCAGGAATTTGTTCGATTATGAGCAGATTCCTGCTATTTTTTTGAAAATACAAAGTGGTGAAGGAGCGTCCGTATGGTAAATCTCACCCACCGCAACCGCGTCGTTTATTCTCGGCTCAGTCGCCTCGAATTTTCCCCGCTGCGGTCCCCCCCTCTCCAGCGGAGAGGGGGACCACAGCGGAGCGAGTTTCACCGAGGCACGAGGTGAAATGAGAGAAGCGATTGTGGTGGGTGAGATGCATCTTACGGACGCTCCTTCACATC